>NZ_VJZD01000290.1 GCF_009377175.1 Streptomyces adustus | reverse complement strand
GGCGCGGGCTCGGTGGAGTCGGTGGAGTCGGTCGAGTCGGGCATGAGCGCGAGCGTAATCACGCACAGGATTGATGGGTCTCGGTCAAGACCGGAATTGGTTGCGGATTGATCACGCCTGGGGGACGGATGGGTGGGACGTGTGACGTAGTCCGCCCGAATGTGCAGGCGCGGTGGGCGGCGCCCGATCAGACAGACGGGAAGATCGGACGCCGCGTGCTGGTGAACGTAGTTGGACGCCAACAAAATCGTCAACAATAACCCCGGATTCAGCGCGGACGCACAGCTTCCATGTGTGCGGGCTTCCTGGCGGACGCTCGGAGTTTCCGGCGGCCTGCGGGGCGCCCGGGAAGTCGTGGGCCGCGGGCATCTTGCGAAAGTGCCGCCCGTCCGCTGAACTGACGTACCGTCAGATGTGATGGGCGGGGTCGGCGGGAGAGTGGGTCCGGGGACATGGACACGATCTGGCTCGACGGGGCGGAATGGCTGGCGGTGCTGCGGGTCGGGCTCGGCCTGTGGTGGCTGGAGAGCTGGCGGCACAAGGACCGCAAGGACTGGTTCGCGAACGGCACCGGCATCGCGTGGGCGGCGGACGTCGCGGCGCGGCACCGCTGGAGCGCGGTCCGCTCCGGCTTCGAGACCGTGGTCGCGGCCAGGCCGCGCACGATGGCGTACGTCGTCGTCTACGCGGAACTCGCCCTCGGACTGGGCCTGATCACGGGCTTCCTGACCCCCGTCGCCCTGGTCGGCGGGCTGGTGCTCAACGCCCTCTACTTCGTCCTGATGATCCACGACTGGGCCGAGCAGGGACAGAACTCGATGATGGGGCTCATCTCGGTGGTGGCCCTGTTCGGGATGTCGTGGCAGACCTGGTCGCTGGACGACGCGCTCGGCTGGTTCCGGTGAGCGGCGGCCCGCGGTACGACCTTCCCGAACCCGACGGCTTCACCCGCGTCTACTGGGACGCGGCGGCGGACGGGCGCCTGCTGATCCGCCGCTGCGGGGCCTGCGGACGGGCGCACCACTATCCCCGCGAGTTCTGCCCGCACTGCTGGAGCGAGGACGTGGCCTGGCAGGAGGCGAGCGGCCGCGCCACGCTCTACACCTGGTCCGTGGTCCACCGCAACGACCTGCCGCCCTTCGGGCAGCGCACCCCGTACGTCGCCGCCGTCGTCGACCTCGCCGAGGGGCCGCGGATGATGACCGAGGTGGTGGAGTGCGGGCCCGACGGACTGCGGGCGGGGGCGGAACTGGAGGTCGCCTTCCGCGACGGGGTCCCGGTGTTCCGGCCGGGACGGCGGTGACCGCCGCGGCCGCACCGACCGTGACCTCTGCGGCCGTGATCGCCGCGGGCCGGGGGCCGACAGGGGCGTAAAGAGGCTGCCGATCCCCGGTGCACCGGCTTCAATGGCCCGATGGCCCCCACGAGCGACAGATCCAACGGCTCCCTCTTCCCCGAGCTGCACGGCCACGGGCTGCGGCTGAGCCACTGGCGCGCGGACCGGGACGCCGACGTCGAGGCCTGGCTGCGCGGGCTGTCCGACCGGGAGTTCCGGCGCTGGAACACCCCGCTCAGGCTCGTCGCGGACCTCGACAGCGCCCGCGCCTCGCTGCGGGCCAAGCAGGACGCCGCGGCCGACGGGACCAGCGCGTCGTTCCGGGTCACGGACGCGGCGGACGGTACGACGCTGGGACACGTCGGCGTCAACGCGATCGACCTCGTCTTCCGCACCGGCCGGGTCGGCTACTGGGTCCTGCCGGAGGCCCGCGGCCGGGGCGTCGCCACCCGGGCCCTGGCCGTCGCCGCCCGCTGGGCCCACGGCGACCTCGGCCTGCACCGGCTGGAACTCGACCACGCCCTCGACCACGACGCCTCCTGCCGGGTCGCCGAGCGCTGCGGCTTCCGCTACGAGGGCACTCTGCGCGGCGCCATGTTCGAGGCGGGCCGCCACGACGCGTTCCGCGACAGCCATTTGCACGCCCGCCTGGCGACGGACCCGGAACCGCACCTGCCCTGACCGGCGTACGGCGGCCTCACGGCCAGAGCAGCTCCTTGGCCCAACCGGCACCCGCGCCCGTACCCGCGCCCGCGTCGGCGCTCTCCCGCCGGTACCTCAGCCGCACGTGCCGGCGTCGCTCGTCGCCCTGGAAGAACTCCACCTCCGTCGGCCGGAGTCGGTAGAGCGTCCAGCTCCCGACCGCGGTGTCCGGTGCCCGCCGGGCCAGCTCCCAGGCGTCCTCGGAGGCCCGGCGCAGCTCCTCCACCGAGCCGAGGACGTCGCTCTGCCGTCCGGTCAGCGCCGCGGCCAGCGCCCCGGTGGAACGGGCGTGCAGGTCGGCCCGCGCCTCCCCGGGCGGGGCGACGGCGACCGGGCCGCGTACCCGCACCTGGCGGCCCTGGACCGGCCAGTAGAAGCCCAGGGCGGCGTACGGACGGGCGGCGAGCTGGCGGCCCTTGCGGCTGCTCGCGTGGGTCGCGAAGGCCCAGCCGTCCGCGTCGGCGCCGTGCAGCATCACGGTCCGTACGTCCGGCAGGCCCTCCTCGTCCGAGGTCGCCAGCGACATGGTGTGCGGCTCGGTCTGCCCGGCCGCCACCACCTCGGCGAACCAGGCCGTGAACAGCGCGAGGGGGTCGCCGGGCGCGGCCTCCGGGTCGAAGGGCGGCAGCCCGGTAGCCGCCGGGTCCCACACCCGCAGCGACCTGAGCAGCTCGTGAAGATCCGTTGCCATGCCCCGAGTATCACGCAGCCGCCCGCCACCACCGCGACCGTCCGGCTCAGTCCCGCCCCAGCACCACCGTCCCCGAGGAGCAGAA
The DNA here is from genome assembly GCF_009377175.1 of Streptomyces adustus. Classification (GTDB taxonomy): domain Bacteria; phylum Actinomycetota; class Actinomycetes; order Streptomycetales; family Streptomycetaceae; genus Streptomyces; species Streptomyces adustus. Next base: position 8,550 of record NZ_VJZD01000290.1, on the reverse strand, counting down.
CCAGCCCCCCGTGCCGGAGGCGACCGCCAGACGGGGCAGTTCGCCGTCCGGCCGCCGCACCTGCCGTGCCCCGGCCTCGCCGCGCAGCTGCCGTACGGCCTCCACCAGCAGGAACAGTCCCCGCATCCCGGGATGCTGGGCGGAGAGGCCGCCCCCGTCCGTGTTCACGGGCAGTTCCCCGCCCGCCACCTTCAGCCGTCCCTTCTCCACGAACGCCCCGCCCTCGCCCTTGGCGCAGAAGCCGAGGTCCTCCAGGGTCACCAGCGTCATGTAGGTGAAGGCGTCGTAGATCTCCGCGAAGTCCATCTCGTCGGGCCCGACCCCCGCCCGCTCGAACGCGAGCCGTCCGCTCACCGCGGCCGGGGACACCGTGAAGTCGGGCCACTGCGACATGGCGGCGTGGGAGACGTGCTCCCCGGTGCCCAGGACCCACACCGGGGCCGTACGGCAGTCCCGTACGTACTCCTCGGCGACCAGCAGCACCGCCGCCCCGCCGTCGGAGCGCGGACAGCAGTGCAGCTTGGTGAACGGGTCGGCGACCATCGGGCCGGACAGGACGTCGTCGACGGTGATCGGGTCGCGGAACATGGCCTCCGGGTTCAGCGCGGCGTTCGCCCGCGCCTGGACCGCGACCTGCGCCAACTGCTCGATGGTCGTGCCGTGTTCGAGCATGTGGCGGCGGGCGGCCATGGCGTACTTGGCGATCAGGGTGTGGCCGTAGGGCGCCTCGAACTGGAGCGGGCCGCGGGCGCCGAAGGAGAGGTCGCCGGTGCGCCGGCCGGCTTTGACGTCCGCGCGGGCGGTCGAGCCGTAGACGAGCAGGACGGCGTTGGCGTGGCCCGCGGCGATCGCGTCCGCCGCGTGGGCCGCCATGACCTCCCAGGTGGAGCCGCCCACGGCGGTGGAGTCGACCCAGGTGGGGCGCAGTCCCAGGTATTCGGCGACCTCCACGGGCGCGAGGACGCCGGTGCCCGCCGAGGCGAAGCCGTCGACGAGCGAGCGGTCCAGTCCGGCGTCGGCGAGGGCGCGGCGGGCCGCCTGGGCGTGCAGGGTGTACGCGGTCGCGTCGTCCACGCGGCCGCAGCGGGAGAGCGCCGCGCCGACGACGGCGGCCCTTCGGTTTCCTGGCAGCGACATGAATCTGACGGTATATCAGATCCTGTGGCGGCGGCAGGCGTCGAGGCCCTGTGCATCCGCGGGCGTCCGCCCTAACATGACGAGCCGTCAGATCGGGAGAGGGTGGGTGGCCCCCATGGACGCCGGCTTCACCGCAGAACAGGACGACATCCGCCGCACCCTTCGTGAGCTGCTGCGCAAGCGCTGCGGACCGGGGGAGGTGCGGGCCGCCGCCGACGGCCCCGCCGGTCACGACCCCGGCCTCTGGGAGGCCCTCGCCGCCCGGCTCGGCCTGCCCGGTCTCGCCCTGCCGGAACGGTACGGCGGCGCCGGCTGCCCGGCCACCGATCTCGCGCTCGCCTGCGAGGAGGCCGGGCGCTTCCTGGCGCCGACCCCGCTGCTGGCCACCGCCGCCCTCGCCGCCCCCCTCCTGCTCGCCCTCGGCACCGAGGACCAGCGCGCCGGGCTGCTGCCCCGGATCGCGGCCGGCGAGCTGACCGCCGCCCTCGCCGTGCCGGGCGCCGCCCTCGCCACCGCGCTCGCCCTGACCGGCCCGAACGGCGGCGACTGGGCGGGCGGCGGCCGGGCCGGCGGGGTGCAGGCCCGGCACGCCGACGGCCGGTGGCGGCTGTACGGGGAGGTCGACCAGGTCCTCGACGGGCACAGCGCCGGGCTCCTCGTCGTCGCCGCGCACACCGGTGGCTTCGCCCGCTCGCGCACGCTGCTGTTCCTCGTGCCCGGCGACGCGGCCGGGCTGGTGCGGGTGCGGCAGACCACGCTGGACGCCACCAGACCGCAGGGTCGCCTCCAACTGCGCGAGGTCGAGGCCGAGTTGCTGGGGGAGGAGCGGCAGCGGCCGGAGCCGGGGGATCAGGGCGGCGTGCTGCCGGTGCTCGCCGCCGTCGGTGACACCGCCGCGGCCGTGCTGGCCTGCGAAGCCGTCGGGGCCGCCGACCGGGTGCTGGAGCGCACCGTGGAGCACGTCGGACGCCGTGAGCAGTTCGGGCGGCCGATCGGCTCCTTCCAGGCGGTCAAGCACCGGCTGGCCGACGTGTACGTCCAGGTGCAGGCGGCGCGCTCGGCCGCGTACTACGCCGCGTGGGCGACCGCGCGGGGCGAGCGGGTCGGCGGGCTCGCCCTCGCGCAGGCCCTCCAGGCGCTGCGGACGGCCGCCGCCGAGGCCGTGCAGCTGCACGGTGGCATCGGTTTCACCTGGGAGCACGAGGCCCATCTGTACTTCAAGCGGGCCACGGGCGACGAGCTGCTGTTCGGCCCGGTGCACCGGCTGCGCGAGCACGCGGCCCGGACGGCAAGGCTCTTCGAGCGACGGGAGGTGACGGTGTGACCGCCCTCGGTGTGCGACTGGTGCGGCGGGTGTCCGCCACCCGCGGCTTCGCGAGGGTCGCCCCGCACGTCATCCCCGGCCTGGACCGCGCGGTGCACCGGCTGACCAGGGGAAAGGTGCTGCTCAGCGCGCAGATGCTGCCGGGTCTGGTGCTGACCTCGACCGGGGCGCGCAGCGGGCTGCCCCGGCACACCCCGCTGGCGTGCGTGCCGCAGGAGGACGGTCGCGGCTGGCTCCTGGTCGGCTCCAACTTCGGCCGCGACGACCATCCCGCCTGGACCCACAACCTGCTCGCGCACCCGGAGGCGTCCGTGAGCGTCGGGGGCGAGGACATCCCGGTCACGGCGCGGCTGCTGGCAGGGGAGGAGCGGGCGGCGGCCTGGGCGGATGCGCTGGTGTTCTGGCCGCCGTACGCGGCCTACCAGGCGCGGGTGGAGCGGGAGATACGGCTCTTCGGAATCGTGCGCAGATAGTGCGGCAGGCGGCGGTCCACCCGGGTGGGCCGCCGCCTGCCTGACAGGACTCGGTACCTGGAAAGAGGGTCTCGGCTATTTCGTCGGCTTCTTGCCGGTCACGCCCAGGTGCACCAACAGCGCCAGATTGGGCTTGAGTTCGGCCTGCTTGACGCCCCAGGACGTGAAGCCCTTCTGATGGGAGGCGACCGCCGCGAGCATCGCGACCAGCGAACCGGCGACCGCGGCCGGATTGACGTCCTTGTCGACCTTGCCCTTGGACTGCAACTCGGCGACCGCGTCGGAGAGGGAGTTGTTCACCGAGTTCAGGATCTTCATCCGGAGCTTGTAGAACCGTTTGTCCCCTTCGGCCGCACCGAGGTCGACGACCCTGAGGATCGCGTCGTTGCGGCGCCAGAACTCCAGGAAACCCTCGACGAGTTCCTGCGCGGTCTGCCAGCCCGCCTTGCCGACCCAGGAGCGTCCGGCGACCAGCTCGGTCAACTCGGCGCCCTCTGCGGCCATTTGCTCGGCGATCTCCAGGACGGCACCTTCCACGTCCGGGAAGTACTGATAGAAGGTGGCGGGCGAAGTGCCCGCCTTCCGGGCGACATCGATGACTTTGACGTCCCGGTAAGGGGAGGAGCTGAGCATCTCGCTGAGGCAGTCGAGCAGCTTCTGCCGGGTCGCCTGCCCACGCCGGCCGGCCACGCGGCCGTCGACGGTACGCACTTGTCCTGTCATGCCGTCAGCTTACCGAGGGGTGATCGGAGCGCGATTCGGCCGACTGCAAATGGGGTGCACGAGGGTATGGGGGCTGATGTGCTGGTCTGCGGGGTGCGTGCGGCCCAGTTACTTTGGCGGTATGGCCGAAAACTGGGCATCGGGGTACGGAGGGGGCGTCCGGGAGGGCGTTCCCTGCTGGGTGGACGCGCAGCTTCCCGACGTGGAGGCGGGCAAGCGGTTCTACGGCGAGCTCTTCGGGTGGGCGTACGAGGACGCGTACGGCACCTCGGTGTGGGCCCGCAAGGACGGCGAGCCCGTCGCCGCGCTCGCGCACAAGACGGACGGCCGGATGCCCACGGTGTGGACGGTGCACTTCTCGACCCCGGACGTGCGGGCGCTGCTGCGGCGGGTGGAGCAGGCCGGCGGGCAGGCCGTCAGGGCGCCGCTGCGGGACGGGGACCTGGGCGTCGCCGCGCTGGCCGCCGACCCCGAGGGCGCGGTCTTCGGGCTGTGGCAGCCCGGCACCTACCCGGGCTTCGGCACCCGCGGCACCCCCGGCACCTTCGCCTGGGTCCAGCTCTACGCCCGCGACACGGCCGCCGCCAACGCCTTCTACGGCGCTCTCTTCCACGAGGCCCTGTTCGGTGCCGGGGCCGAGCCCGAGTTCGGCCGGGCCGCGGTGGCCGACGTCTTCCCGGCCGAGATGCCGCCGCACTTCCTCGTCCACTTCCGGGTCGGGGACTGCGCGGCCGCCACCGGGACCGTCCAGCGGCTCGGCGGCCGGGTCCAGGCGGGACCGTTCGACGCCTCGTACGGAACCGTGGCCGTCGTCAGCGACAATCAGGGGGCGTCCTTCGCGCTGCTGGAGCGCTGAACGCCTGATGTTTGCCCTGATATCCCCCAATAGCATGGCAGACATCCCGATTGTCCCCGGGTTCGCAACCTGTGGCCGGGCCAGGAAGAATCAGGGTGCGTGCCGCCACGGCGGTGCGGTGGTGAGACGCTGCACGGGGTCGCTGCACACGTGGGTGGTGCGGCCCGTACGGGGAGGTGGCAGGGCAAGTGGTGGATCAGCTGACGCAGCACGATCCGCGGCGTATCGGGCCGTTCGAGGTGCTGGGACGGCTGGGTGCCGGCGGCATGGGGCTGGTCTATCTCGCCCGCTCGGCGTCCGGCCGGCGCGTGGCGATCAAGACGGTCCGCACCGAGCTCGCCGAGGACCAGCTCTTCCGGGTCCGCTTCACCCGCGAGGTGGAGGCGGCGCGTGCGGTCTCCGGCTTCTACACGGCCGCGGTCGTGGACGCCGATCCGCGCGCCGCGGTGCCGTGGCTGGCCACCGCGTACGTCCCCGCGCCCTCGCTCGAAGAGATAGTGAACGACTGCGGGCCGCTCCCGGCCCAGGCGGTGCGCTGGCTGGCCGCGGGCGTCGCGGAGGCGCTCCAGTCCATCCACGGCGCCGGGCTGGTCCACCGTGACCTCAAGCCCTCGAATGTCCTCGTGGTCGAGGACGGCCCCCGGGTGATCGACTTCGGCATCGCCTCCGGCGTTTCGAACACTCGTCTGACGATGACGAACGTGGCGGTCGGCACCCCCGCCTACATGTCCCCCGAGCAGGCGAAGGACTCCCGCAGCGTCACCGGCGCCAGCGACGTGTTCTCGCTGGGCTCGATGCTGGTCTTCGCCGCCACCGGACATCCGCCCTTCCACGGCGCGAACCCGGTCGAGACGGTCTTCATGCTGCTGCGCGAGGGCCCGGACCTCGAAGGGCTCCCCGACGAGCTGCGCCCGCTCATCGAGTCCTGTATGCAGATGGAGGCCACCGGCCGCCCCAACCCGGCCGACCTCCAGGCCCAGCTGGCCCCCCACCTCTTCGGCTCCGGCTCCGACGACAGCGGCACCGCGTCCGCCTGGCTGCCCGAGAAGGCGGTGGCCCTGATCGAGACCCGCCGCGGCGGCCGCCCGCCGGTGAAGCAGGCCGTCGGCGGCCCGCGCAGCGGTGGCCGCGCCCCGGTGCCGCCGCCGCCCTCGCGCGACCCGGCCGTCCCGGCGCTGCCGCCCGGCCCGGTCCCCGTGGCCGCCCCCGACAACGGCCCGGTCCGGCTGGCCGGGGCCGCGGTGCCGATCGGACCCGGACCGCGGGTCGCCGACGCCCGGGCCGCCGCGGTCAAGGCGCCCCCGCCGGAGGCCGGCCTGGTCGCGTCCTGGGCCAGACCCCGCCCCGGCGTCAACGGCGCCGACCCCGTCGTACCCGCGCCGCCCGCGCCCCCGGAGGCGGCGGCCGGCTGGCGCCCCTGGCGGTTCCGCATGTCCAACGACGTGTGGGGCACACCGGCGGTCGCCGGCGACCTGGTCTACGTGACCTCCTTCGAGGTGCACGCCCTGGACGTCGCGACCGGCAGACGCCGCTTCAAGACCCGGGACGTGGCCTGGTCGATGGCGGTCGCGGACGGCCGCGTGCACGCCTCCGACGGCCCCACCCTGTTCGCCCTGGACGCCCGCGAGGGCGGCGACCTGTGGCGGCTTTCCACGGACGCCTGGGTGTACTCCCTGAAGGCCGAGCGCGGCACGGTCGTCACCGGCACGCGCGGCGGCGGGGTGCAGGCCTGGGAGGCCTCCACCGGTCGGCGCCTGTGGGAGATCAACGGCTGCCAGAGCGACTTCGAGTCGCCGGAGGCGGGCCCCGCGCTGCACGACGGCACGGTGTACGTCTGGCAGGACGCCCGGCTGTGCGCCCTGGACGCGCGCACCGGCGAGGAACGCTGGTCGTACCCGATCGGCGACGCCGCCTCCTGCGGCGGAGTGCCGGTGCGCGTCACCCACGCCCCCGACGGCCATGTGTACCTGTGCGCGGGCACCCGGGTGCTGGCCGTCGAGGTGACCACCGGAAGGGTGCGCTGGCACTTCGAGGCCCCGGCCGCGTTCCTCTCCCCGCCCGCCTTCGTGCCCGGCCCCGCCGTCACGGGCGGCGGGGTGTACCTGGCCGACTACCTCGGCACGGTCTACGCGCTCGACGCCACCGACGGCCGCGACCGCTGGCGCATCGCCACCGAGGCCCGGTCCTCGATCGAGCCGGTCCTGGTGGCCGCGGGCCATGTCCACGTCGGCAGCGGCCGGGGCCTCTACACCCTGGACGCGGTCACCGGCACACCCAAGTGGCGCTTCCAGGCGGGCGGCGACATCGTGGGCGCCCCCACGGTGGCCGAGGGCCGTATCCACTTCGGCTCCACCGACCACCTGCTCTACACCCTGAAGGCCGACGACGGCCGGCTGCGCTGGAAGCTCGCCACGGGCGGCGAGATCACCGGCTCGCCGGTGGTGAAGGACGGCGTCGTGTACGCGTGCAGCAAGGACCGCTGCGTGTACGCGCTGGACGCGGAGAAGGGCACGGGCACGGCCCGCACGACCTGACCCGCCCCGGCGGTGACGGCGGCGGCCTCGGTGGCTTCGGCGACGACGCCGTCGGCGGCGGCTCCGGTGCTCAGCGGGTCCGGTGGGTGCGCCGCCGGGCCCGGAACAGCCCGGTCTGCCGCTCGGCCGGCAGGTTCCCGAGCGCGATCAGGTGCGGCGCCTGGGCGAACCCCTGCGCCCGCGCGGCCTCCTTGGCCGCCCACAGCGCCCGCACCGTCCCCTGCACCCCTTCCGTCGGGAACCCGGCGATGACGCCCGCGCAGCGCACGGCCGCGGCCAACGCCTGCCCCGGCGGCGTGAGTTCGCTGACCAGCCCGATCTCGTACGCCCGCCGCGCCCCGATCCGCTCCGCGTTCCCCATCAGCGCCATCCGGGCGACCTCCCCGTACGGCATCCGCTGGGCCATGAGGACGGACTCGTAGGCGCTGACCATGCCGTACGTGGTGTGCGGGTCGAAGAAGGCGGCGGTCGTGTCGGCGACCACGAACTCGCTCTCCCCGAGCAGGTAGAAGGCCCCGCCGCAGGCCATCCCGCGCACCGCGGCGACGACCGGCTTCCACAGGTCGTTGGCCTTCGGCCCGATCCGCAGCAGTGGATCGTCCTGCATGTACGGCGACCCGGGCTGCGGCACGACCGCGTCCCGGTCAAGCCCCGTGCAGAACGCCCGCTCCCCGGCGCCGGTGAGCACGATCGCCCGTACGGTGTCGTCGTACCGGAACTCCTGCCACACGGCGGCGAGCGCGGCGGCCATGTCGAGGTCGACGGCGTTCAGCCGGTCGGGCCGGTCGAGGGTGACGACGGCGACACCGGTGTCCTTGTCCGCGCCGACCCGCACCCCGCTCACGGCCGCTCCAGGACCCACTGCGGGAGCCCGTCGTCGCGGAAGACGACCTGCACCCGCGCCCCGATGCGGACCCGGTCGGCGGGCACGGAGTCCAGCGCCGCGCCCGCCCCGCCGACCAGGTTGCCGACCAGCCGGATCCGGGGCGCGTCGGCCAGCTCGACGAGGACGACGTTGTACGGCGCCTGCTCGGCGTAGCCGGGCAGCAGCGGCGGATGGGCGACGACGTAGGACCAGATCCGCCCGCGCCCGTCCGTCCGCCGCCACTCGCTCGCGAAGGAGCGGCAGTGCGGGCAGCAGGGCCGGGGCGGGAAACGCACCTCGCCGCAGTCGGCGCAGGCCTGGACGCGGAGCTCGCCGCGGCCGGCGTACTCCCAGAACGGGGCGCCGTCGGGATCGATGACGGGAGAGAGCATGTCGGTCAACTCCTCAGCAGCAGCGCGGACGTGGGGACTCCCTCGCCGGCCGTGACCAGGCAGGTGGAGGCGCCGGGCACCTGGGCGGTGCTGGTTCCGCGCAGCTGCTTCACGCCCTCGGTGATGAGGTTGAAGCCGTGGACGTACCTCGCCGACGTCACGGTGAACAAGCCGCACGGCGAACGGCCCGTGCTGATCGACCCGGTCACCAAGCTGGCGCCGCCGTCCGCCGCCGAGCCGCCCGCG
>NZ_VJZD01000028.1 GCF_009377175.1 Streptomyces adustus | reverse complement strand
CCGCTACCCCACCGACCCCCTCGTCGCCACCGCGGTCGGCACCGACTACGGCGTCCTGGATCTCGACGCCGCCCGCCGCTGGGGCTACGGCTGGGACCCGGCGAAGTCCCTGGCTGCCCGGCCCAAGGGCCGCCGGATGACCGACGCCGAGTATGCCGACTTCCCCGCCTGCAACGCCGATGCGGACCGTCAGTTGATGCGCGGCATCGACCTCAAGCGGAACTGGCTCTACGCAGGCACACGGGCGATCGAGGTCGACAAGGCGGTCAAGCAAGACCCGCGCCTGCGCGCGGCTTGGGCGGTGTGGTCCCGCTGTATGACAGCACAAGGATTCCCACGCTATCCCGACCCCGTCGCGGCGTACACGGACACCGCCTGGCAGCGGGATAGTGACGGCAACACCCGGCACACGCAGCGGGAGCGGGCCACCGCCGTCGCGGACGTCACCTGCAAGCGCCGCCACCATACGGCCGAGCTCTGGCACGCCACTCGGGCGCAGCAGCAGACCGTGGACATCGCGCGGCACCGCGACCGCTACGCCGCCGGGCTGGAGGCGCTGCGGACGTACCGGGCCACCGTCGCGGGCGTGCTGCGGAAGCTCGGCTAGGGCCCTGCCCACGCAGGCGCCCGGGGGCGGCGGTCCTCGCGGGCGGCTCGGCCGGAGCCCGCCACAAGAGCGGGGTGAGCGGTCGGGCCACCGAACCGTGAGAAGAGGAGTTGGACGATGACCGCGGCATGGAAGCTGCTCCGGAACGGAGAGATCGTGTGCACCCTGCACTACCGGCAAGTCGACCAGCCGTTCTTCGTCTGCGATGTTGAACCCTCGCCCGCCTGGCCCTCCGTCAAACCGTACTTCGATGAACTTGCTTCGGTTCCCCGGCCGGACAGCGACGGCTTCCACACCGCGCAGGCGTTGAAGAAGATCCGCGCTCTGCAACTCGTCCTGGAAGACGGGAACGGAAATGTGGTGGACGGGTACTACCTGTCCATCAATGGAGACGTGGCCACCCTCCGGATCCGCCATCTCTGACCGACCAACGCCTGTGATCCCTCACGCCACCACCGCGGCACCCGGTCGGTGGCCTTGCGACGCTCGTACGCGCCGGCCTGCCGTCACTCGATGTCCGCGGATCGGCAGCACGGCCGCGCCCTGGAGCACCCGCAAGATCACGGGCCACGGTCGTATACCGTGCCGTCAAAAGTGATCTACCGGGAGGGGACCAGCCGTGAAGACGGGTTGGCGAAGACTGGCAGCCGCGAGTTTGGTGTTGACCGTGAGCGGAATATTTCTGTCCGCTTGCCGGTCGGCCGCAGACAGCGAGAAAGCCCAAAGCGCAAGCGGTTCCGAGCATTCCGACGAGAGGCCATCGCTGTCCAAGATGCTGTCGTTCCACTACGTGGGCGACTCCGGCATGGACGAGACCATCAATCAGATCCTGCAGATCACGAACGCCTCCCCCGCTTCCGTGGTCCCGGTGCTGTCGTTCGAGGCACTGGACAAGCGCCACCACGTGCTGCCCCAGGTGAAAGTGAGCACAATCTACGGCAGCGATCAAGGGAAGCTGGTCACGCCGTACGGAACGAGTACGGACATTCTGCGCTTCGCAGGTCTGGGTAAGCACGACGTGGCCGATGTCCGTGTGACGGTCCGGAGCACGACGAGTGCCGACATTCCCGCCGGCATGCACGAAGTGACGACGCAGGCACTGGACAGCCACGGACGCAAGATCACCAAGTTCGAACGATTCTCGGCAGTCGAAGTCACCAACGAGGACGACTTCCCCGTCTCCGTGCGAATCGCCTACATCCTCTGGGACCAGCCGCCCAAAGGCGTCACCCAGCAAGCCGTCGAGGTCACCCCGATCGGCGACCTGACGCGCGTACCGGCCCACGGCTCCGCGGTCGTCCACGTGACCGGGAAAGCAGCCGCTGCGGTGACCCGAAACTCCAACGGCCCGGCAGTGAGCCTCAAGGCATACAACTCCCAGTAACCGCAGAGGCCGGCAGGAGCCCTCACCCGGGCCCGACCGCAACCTACGAAAGGCCATCGGTCCCAAGGTGGATCAGTGACCGTCGGATGCACTGCCCATCCCTCCGACGGCGGGCCGATGGTCAGCCCGGACCGCGGGGCTGCACCGGCGGCGGCGCGCGGTGTTCACGACGACGTGTACTCGCGGCCGTACGCCTCACACGCGGCGCGAGAAACCCGCGCGAGACCTGCCGGTCCGTTCGGTCCGCACATGGCAAAGGCAAGGAGAGCCCTCTCCTTGCCTATCTCAACTTATAGCGCACTGGTGGGCTTGCCGCAAGGCCCCGGTCGCAGCGCACAATCGTCGGCCTGTGCCGCGATCCGCGCGGGACGGCGTGCGCGCCGCCCGGGTGGCGGAGCGGCCGGACGAGTCGTCAGCGGGAAGGCAATTCAGGGATGAGGACGTGCTCGACAACGGCTTCGACGAAGTGGGAGGCGCCGGTGATGCGATCGGCCATCGCGGTGCGGCGGAACACGGCTGCCCCGGAGGTGTCGCGGTGACCGAGCAGTACAGGCAGTACGGGCCGTACGTGTCGGATCTCGGCGAGGTCGACGAGACGCAGGTCGCGGTCGTCGGCGGCAAGGGCGCGCAGTTGGGCGGGCTGGCGCGGATCGAGGGCGTTGTCGTGCCGGACGGCTTCTGCGTGACGACCGACGGCTTTCGGCGGATCATGGCGGAGGCGCCGTCGATCGACGGGCTGATCGACGAGTTGTCCCGCGTGGCCCCGGACGACCGGGAGACGGTCCGCACGCTGAGCGCGCGGATCCGCCGGGCCATCGAGGAGATCCCGGTACCCGGTGATCTCGCGGCGGAGATCACCGGCGCACTCGCCCGGTTCGGTGAAGCGTCCTCGTACGCCGTCCGCTCCAGCGCGACGGCGGAGGACCTGCCCACGGCCTCCTTCGCCGGGCAGCAGGACACGTACCTGAACGTCGTGGGGCCGGCGGAGATTCTCCGGCACGTCAGCCGGTGCTGGGCCTCGCTGTTCACGGAGCGGGCCGTGACCTACCGCCGGCGCAACGGCATCGACGACCATACGGTCCACATGGCCGTGGTCGTGCAGCGGATGGTCTTCCCCGAGGCGTCCGGGATCCTGTTCACGGCCGACCCTGTCACGGGCAACCGGAAGGTCGCCACCGTGGACGCCGGCTTCGGCCTCGGCGAGGCCCTGGTGTCGGGCCTGGTGAACCCTGACGTCTTCAAGGTGCGCGACGGCGAGGTCGTGGCCAGGACGGTCTCGGCCAAGCAGCTTGCCGTGCAGGCCCTTCCGGCCGGCGGTACGCGAGAGGTGACCATCGAGGCACAGCGGCAGGAGCGGCCGGCGCTGACGGATGAGCAGGTCGTACGGCTCGTACGGCTCGGACGGCGGATCGAGGCGCACTTCGGGCGTCCCCAGGACATCGAATGGTGTCTGGCCGACGACGGTTTCCGGATCGTGCAGAGCCGGCCGATCACGACGCTTTTCCCTGTCCCCGAGCGCACCGACCAGGAGGATCACCTCTACGTCTCCGTCGGCCATCAGCAGATGATGACCGACGCCATGAAGCCGCTGGGCCTGTCCATGTGGCGGCTGACGGCCATGGTGGCGATGCACGAGGCCGGCGGGAGGCTGTTCGTCGACGTCGCTCCGCGGCTGGCCTCCCCCGCGAGCCGCGCCGCCCTGCTGGACGTCATGGGCCGGGGAGATCCGCTGGTGCGGGACGCCCTGGAGACGGTCCTCGGCCACGAGGACTTCGTCCCCTCACCCCTGGAGGCGGGCCCCGGCGCACCGCCGGCCGGCGAGGTGTCCACCCCGCCCGAGGCCGATCCGGCGATCGTCCCCGAGCTGATCGAACGCAGCCGGGCGTCCGTCGCGGCCCTGGAACGCGACATCCGGTCGAAGACCGGACCGGCGCTGTTCGACTTCCTGCTGAAGGCCTTCGAGGAGCACAAGCGGGTCCTCGGCGATCCGCTGAACATGCAGGCGATCATGGCAGGGATGGAGGCCACCTGGTGGCTCAACGACAAACTGTGGGAGTGGCTGGGCGAGAAGAACGCGGCTGACACGCTGACGCTGTCCGCACCGGACAACATCACGTCGGAGATGGGACTGGAACTGCTCGACGTCGCCGACGTGATCCGTCCGCACACCGAGGTGGTGGCGTTCCTGCGGGGCGTTCGCGTCGAGGACGAGGGCTTCCTGGACGACCTGGTGAAGCTCACGGGCGGGACGGAGGCCCGCGACGCCATCGAGGGGTATCTCGACCGGTACGGCATGCGCTGCGTCGGCGAGATCGACATCACGAGGCCGCGGTGGAGCGAGCACCCCACCACGCTCGTCCCCGTGATCCTCGACAACGTCAGGAACTTCGAACCGGGCGCGGCCGAGCGCCGGTTCGAGGAGGGACGGCAGAGGGCCGCGCGCAAGGAGCAGGAGGTGCTGGCGCGTCTGCGGGCAATGCCGGACGGGGACCGGAGGGCCGATGCGACCAAGCGGATGATCGACCAGGTCAGGGCGTTCGCCGGATACCGGGAGTACCCGAAGTACGGCATCGTCCGCCGCACCTTCCTCTACAAGCGGGCCCTGCTGGAGGAGGCCGTGCGGCTCGTGCAGGCCGGTGTGCTCGCCGAGCAGGAGGACGTCTTCTACCTCACGTTCGAGGAGTTCCACGACGTCGTACGCACGAACCAGGTGGACGACCGACTCGTGCGGCGGCGCAAGGAGGAGTTCCGCTCGTACCAGGCGCTCACGCCGCCCCGGGTGCTGACCTCGGACGGTGAGGCCGTCAGCGGGGCCTATCGGCGCGACGACGTGCCGGACGGCGCCCTGGTCGGCCTGCCCGTCTCCGCCGGAACGGTCGAAGGCAGGGCGCGCGTCATCCTCGACATGGCGGACGCCGATCTCGAAGCCGGTGACATCCTGGTCACTCCCTTCACGGACCCCAGCTGGTCACCGCTGTTCGTCGCCGTCGCGGGCCTGGTGACGGAGGTGGGCGGTCTGATGACCCACGGGGCGGTCATCGCCCGCGAGTACGGCCTGCCGGCCGTGGTGGGTGTGGAGGGGGCCACCCGGCTGATCCGGGACGGGCAGCGCATCCGCGTGCACGGTTCGGACGGGTACATCGAAATTCTGTCCTGAACGGCACACGGCAGCAGACGAGTTGCAGCCGTTCACGGGTGCCCGCCTCCTCCCGGGCGAGCTCCTCCTCGCGGCTGAGCGCGACGGACTGACGCCGTGGCCGGCCAACTGGGCAGCGAGCAGCTCCCGGTTGGCCGGCCGGCCCAGAAGAATCCGGACCCAGCGGCGGGCATCCCGACGCCGTGGTTCAGAGTGCGGGTCTGCGGTACCGGGATCTCGCGTTGCGGGGGGCCCGCATGGGCACGATGAGCGTGAGGACGGCCACGACGGCCAGGGCCAGCAGAGTGGCGGAGCCGGTCAGGGCCGCACCCGATCGGGCTGCGATGTCGGCGGCCGCATCGTCGGTGGAGACGGCGGCGGCCACGGCGGTCAGGATGCTCAGGCTCAGCGCGCTGCCGATCTGATGGACGGTGTTGACCAGGCCCGCCCCGGCCCCCGCGTCCGCGGGAGCGACGCCGTCCACGCCGCTGGAGGTCAGCGGGGCCAGAGCCAGCCCCTGACCGGCGCCGATCAACACCATCGGCAGCGCCACTCCGGTCGGGTAGGGGGTGTGCAGGTCCAGGCGGCTGAGCCACACCATGCCCAGCGTGGTCAGCACGACCCCGGCGAGGAGCACCCGCGGCCTGGCGAACCTCTCCAGCAGCTTCGGTACCTGGACGGCGACCACGAAGTTGACCAGCGTCATCGGCAGGAACGCGAGACCCGCCTGCAACGGTGTCCAGTGGTAGACGCTCTGCACGAACTGGGCGGTGAAGAAGAAAAAGCCCATCATCGCGCCCATGTAGAGCATCCGGGTGAGGTAGGCGCCGCTGCGTTCCCGGCCGGCGAACAGCCGCAGCGGGACGATCGGCTGCGCCGCCCGACGCTCCACGCGAACAAACAGTCCCAGCATCACCACTCCGGCCGACAGCGGGGTCAGAGTGAGGGGTGCGGTCCAGCCGAGGTCGGCCGCGTCGACGATGCCCAGGACCAGCGCGGTGGATCCCACAGTGGCGAGCAGCGCCCCGGCGATGTCGAAGCGGCCGCGCCGGCGCTCGGTCTCGGGCAGGAACCGCACCGCCATCACCATCATCACGACGCCGATCGGGACGTTGAGGAAGAACCCGGCCCGCCACGAGACCAGATCGGCGACCAGGCCTCCGACGACCAGGCCGAGAGCGGCACCGAGGCCGGCCACCGCGCTGTAGGCGGCCATCGCCCGATCACGGGCCCGGCCCTCCGCGAAGCTGCGCGTGAGCAGGGACAGCGCGGAGGGCGCCAGCACTGCGGCTCCGACGCCCTGGAGCGCCCGGGCGCCGATCAGCCACCACTGGCTCTGGGCGGCTCCCACCAGGAGCGATGTCAGGGAGAAGACGACCAGGGAGGACAGGAACATCCTGCGGTGTCCGCACAGGTCTCCCGCTCGGGCCCCGAGCAGGAGCAGCCCGCCGAAGACCAGGACGTAGGCGTTGGTGATCCAGGACAGGCCGGTCTCGGAGAATCCCATGTCGGAGCGGATCTGCGGCAGCCCGGTGAAGACGATCGAGTTGTCGAGGATGACCATGAAGTAGCTGATGCAGATGATCGCGAGGATCAGGCTCGCGCGGGCGGGTCCCCCGTCGGTTCGCTGCCCGGCAGCCGTCGACGCACGCCGTGCCGTGGTGGTCATCGGGTCGCCGACCTCATCAGGTGGTGCAGGTCGGTGCTGACGAACGCCTGGCTCACCGGGTCGGCCGCCTGGTTGGTCTCGGACCTGTTGTTCACGGCCGCACCAGCACCTTCAGTGCCTCGCGGGCGTCCATGGCTCGGTAGCCGTCCGGGACGGCGTCGAGGCCGACGGCGCGGTCGAAGACCCGTCCTGGTTCGATTCGGCCCTCCAGCACGTCGGGCAGGAGCTCGTCGATGTAGGCGCGGGCCGGGGCGGGGCCTCCGGTCAGGGTGATGTTGTGGCCGAAGAGGCTGCCGAAGCCGATCGGGGCGTCCTCGTACTGCGGCGCGCCCACGCGGCTGATGGTGCCGCCGGGGCGGACCACTCCGTAGGCCTGCTCGTAGGCGGGCCGGTGCCCGACCGCTTCGATGACGATCGGGCTGCCGCCGCCGGTGAGCTCGCGCACCTTCTCGATGCCGTCCGCCTCACGTTCGGCGACCACGTCGGTGGCGCCGAAGGCGCGGCCGAGGTCGGTGCGGGCGGTGTGCCGGCCCATGAGGACGATCTGCTCGGCTCCCAGCCGCTTCGATGCGAGGACGGCGAGCAGGCCGACCGCGCCGTCCCCGATCACGGTGACCGTGCTGCCCTGTCGCACGCCGCCGCGGACGGCCGCGTGGTGGCCGGTGCCCAGCACGTCGGAGAGGGTGAGCAGGGAGGGGATGAGCGCGTCGTCGGCGCCGACGGGGAGCTTGACGAGGGTGCCGTCGGCCAGCGGCACGCGGGCCGCCTCTCCCTGGCCGCCGTCGATGCCGTTCCTCGCCCAGAAGCCGCCGTGCACACACGAGGTCTGAAGTCCGGCCCGGCAGTACTCGCACGTGCCGTCCGAGTACGCGAACGGGGCGACGACCAGGTCGCCCTTCTTCACCGAGGCGACCTGGTTGCCGGTTTCCTCGACGACTCCGATGAACTCGTGCCCCATGCGGACCGGGCCGCCGGAGGCGGACATGGAGTGATAGGGATGCAGGTCGCTGCCGCAGATGCAGGCCGCGGTGATGCGGACCAGCGCGTCGGTGGGTTCCTTGACGACGGGGTCGGCGACGTGCCCGACGCGGACGTCGCCGGCTGCGTACATGAGTGCTGCGCGCACGGTGTTCCTTCAGGTCGGAAGAGGTTTTCGGGCCCGGGTCCGGACTGCCGTTCCCGGGCCTCCTCCAGCAGACCGCGCCCCGGTAGGCAGGTGGGAGTCACTCCTCTTCCAGGTAATGGCAGTACCTCGCAGGCCCTGGCCGGCCGATCTACCGTGAAGGAGCCGGCACAAGATTCACG
The DNA here is from genome assembly GCF_009377175.1 of Streptomyces adustus. Classification (GTDB taxonomy): domain Bacteria; phylum Actinomycetota; class Actinomycetes; order Streptomycetales; family Streptomycetaceae; genus Streptomyces; species Streptomyces adustus. The sequence continues at coordinate 48,851 of NZ_VJZD01000028.1, read as the reverse complement.
CCGATCACGAGGAGTCACCCGTGCCACCGGATTTCCGCACCTCAGCAGCCCGACGACACAACGGGAACGCCGTACCCGTGCCTGATCATGGCTGACTTCGGCAGGACGAACCTGGGCGCGGAGGTTCGCGAGTTCCTGAGCACCCGGCGGGCGCGCATCACCCCGCAGCAGGCCGGGCTGCCGGTCTACGGCGGAAACCGTCGCGTCCCGGGCCTGCGGCGCGAGGAGGTGGCCCTGCTCGCGGGAATGAGCGTGGACTACTACGTCCGGCTCGAACGCGGAAATCTCAGCGGCGCGTCGGACTCCGTGCTCGACGCTCTCGCCCACGCACTGCAACTCGACGAGGCGGAGCGCGCTCACCTCTACGACCTGGCCCGTGCGTCGACTCCGGCAGGCCGGCGTCCCAAGGTGACCGCCTCCCGGGTGCGGCCGACGATCCTGCGGCTGCTCGATTCGATGACCGACGTGCCGGCGTACGTACGCAACGCACGGTTCGACGTCCTCGCCGCCAACGCGCTGGGCCGGGCGCTGTACGCACCGGTCTTCGACTCCCCGCTGTTCGCCCAGCGCGGGCCGGTCAACACCGCGCGCTTCCTGTTCCTGGACCCCGCCGGTCGGGATTTCTGGGCCGACTGGGACAAGGGCGCCGACGACAGCGTCGCCTTCCTGCGCTCCGAGACGGGCCGAGCACCTCATGACAAGGCGCTGACCGACCTGATCGGAGAGCTCACGACCAAGAGCGAGGAGTTCGCACGCCGTTGGGCCCACCACGACGTGAAGATCCATCGCTCCGGGGTGAAGCGCCTCCACCACCCGCTGGTCGGCGATCTCGCGCTGCCCTACGAGGCGATGGAGCTGCCGGCCGATCCCGGCCTGCGCCTGAACTTCTACACCCCCGAACCCGACTCGCCGGAACGGCAGGCCCTCGGCCTCCTCGCCAGTTGGGCCGGCACCGGCACGGTCGTCCCCTCGCACCACGACTGACACGCAACTCCCCTGGCACGACGCCTGATTCGCAACGACTGCCACGCGACAAGGAGAACCCCTTCATGCAGTACCGACCGCTCGGACGCACCGGCGTCCAGGTCAGCCCGCTCTGTCTCGGCGCGATGATGTTCGGCCCCTGGGGCAACGAGGACGAAGCCGACTCGGTACGGATCATCCACCGCGCCCTCGACGCAGGCATCAACTTCCTCGACACCGCGGACGTGTACTCCGGCGGGGTCTCGGAGGACATCGTCGGCAAGGCGCTCAAGGACCGACGCGAGGACGTGGTGCTGGCGACCAAGTTCTTCATGCCGATGAGCCAGAACGACCCCAACGCCCGGGGAGGCTCGCGGCGCTGGATCATCCGCGAGGTGGAGAACTCACTCAGGCGCCTGGACACGGACTACATCGACCTCTACCAGGTCCACCGCCCGAGCCCGGACACCGACGTCGCCGAAACCCTCGGAGCCCTCTCCGACCTGGTGCACCAGGGCAAGATCCGTTACATCGGCTCCTCGTCCTACTCCGGCGCCCAGATCGTCGAAGCCCAGTGGGTCTCGCGCGAGCGCCACCTGGAGCGGTTCGTGACCGAGCAGCCGCCGTACTCGATCCTGGTACGCGGGATCGAGGAGGACGTCCTGCCCACCGTGCGCCGCCACGGCATGGGCACGCTGACCTACAGCCCTCTCGCCGGTGGCTGGCTCTCGGGCCGCTACCGCAGGGACGCCTCCGCCGGGCCGGCCTCCGCGGCACGCCCGCAGGCCCGCTTCGACATGAGCAGCCCGGCCAATCAGCGCAAGCTCGACGCGGTCGAACAGCTCGCGCTGCTCGCCGAGAAGGCGGGGCTCTCCCTGATCGAGCTGGCCGTCGCCTTCGTGATCAACCACCCCGGCGTCACCTCGGCGATCATCGGGCCACGGACCATGGAACAGCTCGAAGCGTTCCTTCCCGCCGCCGAGGTCACGCTCTCGGCCGACGTACTCGACCGCATCGACGAGATCGTGGCCCCCGGGGTGACCGTCAACCCTGCCGACAACAGCTACGGCGACTTCGAGCTGCGCGCCGACCAGCGGCGCCGTTGATACGGGGGTGACCGTATCGGAGGCCTTGACGTGCTCCCCGCCCTAAAGGACGGGGATTCCAGCCTGGGCCGTCTGGCCCTTCTGGTGGCTTCCTGCTTCACCGCGCTGTGCGGGCACGTGTGCCCGTCTTACCGGCGCTCCACAGGCGTTTAGCCTGTCCGCCCGTCCGGCGGCCAGGATGTTGCGTGCGGCGTTGACGTCGCGGTCGTGGACGGTCCCGCACTCCTGACAGGTCCACTCGCGCACGTGCAGGGGCTTGGGGCCGTCCTTGATCCCGCAGGCCGAGCACACCTGAGAGGTGGGCTCGAAGCGTCCGATCCTGCCGAAGTGCCGGCCGTGCCTGGCGGCCTTGTACTCCAGCATGTTCACGAACGCGGACCATCCAGCGTCGTGCACGGACTTGGCGAGCCGGGTGCGCGCGAGACCGGACACCGCAAGGTCCTCCACATACACCGCTTGGGTCTCACGGATGATCTTCGTGGATGTCTTGTGGTGCCAGTCCCGGCGCCGGTCCGCCGCACGGGCGTGCTGACGCGCGACCCTGACGCGGGCCTTGGCCCGGTTCTTCGACCCCTTCGCCTTACGGCTCAAGTCCTTCTGCAACCGCTTGAGCTTCTTCTCGGCGCGGCGCAGGAAGCGAGGGGAAGCGATCTTCTGTCCGTCGGAGAGGACCGCGAACGCGGACAGGCCGAGATCGACACCGGTCTCGGCGTGGGTCTCGGGCAGGAACTCCGGATCGGTGTCCACGACGAACGATGCCCAGTACCGGCCGGCCGCGTCCATCGTGACCGTCACCGAGGTAGGCACGGCCGGAAGCCGGCGCGACCAGCGCACCCGCAGGTCCCCGACCTTCGCCACGTACAGGCGGCCGTTGCCGCGCAGACAGAACCCGTTGGCGGTGAGCCGGATCGACTGCCGGCTGTCCCGCTTGGACTTGAACCGGGGCGGCGCAACCCTCGGGCCCTTGCGCCTGCCGGTGACACTGGAGAAGAAGCTACGGTAGGCGGTATGCAGGTCCCGCAGGGACTGCACCAGCACCACCGACGACACCTCGGACAGCCACACACGCTCCCCGGTGCGCTTGGCCGCAGTGATGACCTGCTTTTGAAGGTCGGTGTCCTTGATATACGGCAGCCCCGCCGCATGTGCTTCCCGACGGGCCCGAAGACCGTCGTTGAAGACCACGCGGGCACACCCGAACGCCCTGGCCAGCGCATCACGCTGCGCGGGCTCGGGGTACACACGGAAGTTGTACCGGAGCTGCATGAGATCAACCTACTGCCCGGCACTGACAACACCGGCCAGGACAGCCTCGCCCTGCGGACCGTTCCGGCTCACCCCGCCCTGAAGGACGGGGCTTGCGCCGGGCCCAGCCGGTCAACTGAGAGGTGATGCCGGAGTCGCGGGACCCTGGTCCCCGCTCAGAACAGTGACAGGCCCTCGCCGTCGGTGTCCGCGACGACCGGTCGGGGCTGGGCGGGCAGGTCGTCCAGGCGGTCCGGGCCGGCCGCGGCGGCCACGGCGGGAGCCGTCTCTGCCAACCACACACGAAACCGTTCGACGGCTTCACGGTAAGGGACTTGCGCCAGGACGCGATGCTCGCCGGAGGGGCAGAAGTCGACGGTGACCGTGAGCAGGCAGGAACGGGGCGTGTTCTGACTACCCGTCCAGGACACGCGCAGGACACCGCACGGCTTGCGCCCGCGGGCGGCGGGGTGGGTCGGGCGCAGCGATCGGCAGGCCGTGTGGGCGGTCCATGCCGCGAGGTGGGGCAGGGGCAGGGTGGTGCGGGCGCGGCAGCCGGGGCAGCGGTGCCAGTGGCCGAGCCAGGCGTCGGTGTCGGTGTCGAAGAGGCGTGTGTAGCGGTTCGCCACACGAATGTCGTTGCTGTAGAGGTGGTCGGGGCGTTCCTGGGTGTTGCAGGACTGGCAGAGGGGGGCGCGGACGTAGCCGTGTTCGTGGCAGTGGTCGAGGACTGCGGCGGGCGCGGTGCGGCAGACGGCGCACGCCCACCCGGCCACCTGGCGGGAGGTGCCGGGTTGCCTGCTGAGCACCGAATAGAGCCGGCCTTCCAGCTCCGCGTCGTACGGGCGCAGTGCGGTGGTGGGCTGTTCGGGGCTGGTCTTCTGCCGACCGTCGACAGCCGAGGGCTGCCGAAGCCGGGAAGCCGACTCGGTGGTGGCGGGGCTTGCCCGGCGGGTCCCTACGGCGTGCACCCACTGGGTTTCGGCGTGCTCGGCGGCGTCGAGCAACCGGACCACGGCGCGCGGCAGCCACCACGTCCGCTGTGTCCCGGCGTGGGTCCGCTCCACGAGTATCCGTCGCCAGTCGATCCCCGCCAGATGGGACGGCCGGCCCACGTCACGTCGTGCTGCCCGCTCGGGACCGCCCGACTCCTGAAGTTGCTCCGCGATGCGCCGACGCCAACGCAGCGGCGACCCCTCGCCGCCCTCCTGCCTGGACGCCCCACGGAACGGGCCGACGCGAACCAGGTCCTGCCGGTCCATCCCCACCGCGTTCAGCTCCGCGGCTGCCCGGCGCACCTCGGCCTCCGCGACACTCCACCGGCCGCCGCCCGCCCTCACCGTCGCCACCACATGGGCGCCGAGCAGTACGTACCCCACCCGGGCATGGGCAGGAGAACGGGTGAATGCCCCGGAAGCCGTCGGCACAGCGCTGTCCGCCGTCAGATCGGCCCACAGAGCGTCCGCGGCGCCCAGGGGCATCAGGCCGTCCGTGCAACCGGGCATGACACGCTCTGACATACCGACAGGTTAACGGCCCACGCGCTCCTCCTCCGATCTTCACCGTGGCACACCACGACGCCCCCGGAGCGACGAAGCGGCGGGCGCACCGCCTCTGCCACGGCCTCTTTCGTATTTCCGCCACATGTTGGCGGACCCGCCAACCTCGGAGCGGTCTGTTCCGCGCGGACCTGTCCGCTTCCACACTTGCCTCTCCGACAACGCCGCCGGATTCACGAAAGGCCGTACCACGATGCCCGCATTCAGCGATGGGACGCCCGAGACGGAGCCGCCCGCCGGCTCGACCGTGACCACGGACGTCGTGGTCGTCGGTTCAGGTCCCGCGGGAGCCAGCGCCGCACTGCTGCTGGCGACGCTCGGCGTCGACACCGTCATGATCACCAAGTACCGGTGGACGGCGAACACCCCGCGCGCCCACATCACCAACCAGCGCGCGATGGAGGTCTTCCGCGACCTCGGCATAGAGGCGCAGGTGCTCGCCGACGCCACCGAACACTCCCTGGTCGGCGACACCGTGTTCTGCACCAGCATCGCGGGCGAGGAGATCGGCCGGATCCACACCTGGGGCACCCGGCCCGACCGCGAGGGCGACTACCGGCTCGCCTCCCCCTGCCTCACCGTCGACATCCCGCAGACGTACCTGGAGCCGATCCTGGTCCGCAACGCGGCACAGCGCGGCGCCCAGACCCGGTTCTCCACCGAGTACCTCTCGCACAGCCAGGACGCGGACGGCGTCACCGTGCGCGTGCTGGACCGGCTCACCGGGCAGGAGTACGACATCCGCGCCAAGTACCTGATCGGCGCGGACGGTGCCCGCTCCAAGGTCGCCGCGGACATCGGACTGCCCTTCGAGGGCGCCATGGACATCGCCGGGTCGATGAACATCACGTTCAAGGCCGACATCGGCCGTCTCGTGGCCCACCGGCCCTCGGTGCTGTACTGGGTCATCCAGCCCGGTTCGAACGTCGGCGGCATCGGCGCCGGACTCGTACGCATGGTGCGGCCGTGGAACGAGTGGCTGATCGTGTGGGGCTACGACATCGCCGAGGAACCCCCGGTCGTCGACGAGGCCGCCGCCGTGCAGATCGTGCGCAACCTGCTCGGTGTCCCGGATCTGGAGGTGGAGATCACCGGCACCAGCCTGTGGGGCAACAACGAGATGTACGCGACCCGGCTGCACCAGGGGCGGGTGTTCTGCGCGGGTGACGCCGTGCACCGCCACCCGCCGAGCAACGGCCTGGGCTCCAACACCTCCGTCCAGGACTCCTACAACCTCGCCTGGAAGATCGCCGCCGTCCTCAAGGGGCACGCGGCCCCCTCGCTCCTGGACACCTACAGCGCCGAACGCGCACCGGTCGCGGAGCGGATCGTGAAGCGGGCCAACAAGTCCAGCCGGGAGTTCGTCGACATCTTCGCGGCGCTCGGCGTACTCGACGCCAGGACCGAGGCCGAGATGGCGGCCGCGATCGAGGAGCGCAAGGCCAACACCCCGGCCGGTGCCGCCAAGAGGGCCGCGCTGGTGCGCGCGATGGAGCTGAAGAACTACGAGTTCAACGCGCACGGCGTCGAACTCGGCCAGCACTACGCCTCCGCGGCCGTCGTCTCCGACGGAAGCGAGCTGCCCGCCCCGGCACGCGACGCCGACCTGTACTACGAGATGTCCACCGTCCCCGGCGCGCACCTGCCGCACGCCTGGGTCGGCGACAGCACGCACCGCCACGCCCTGATGGACCTGGCACCCTACGGCCGCTGGACGCTGCTGACCGGCATCGCCGGCGAGGCGTGGGAACAGGCCGCCCGGAAGGTCGGCGACGAACTGGGCGTTCCCCTCACCGCGGTCGTCATCGGCCCGGGCCACGATGTCGGCGACCTCTATTACGACTGGGCCCGGGTGCGCGAGACCGACGAGAGCGGCGTGCTGCTCGTGCGGCCCGACAAGCACATAGCGTGGCGGGCGATGAGTCTGCCCGACGATCCCGAGACGCAGCTGCGGCGCGTGCTGCTGTCGGTCCTGGGAAGGGAGGAGCACTGATGCGATTCGTCCACGACATCCTGCCTCAGCGGGTGCGCTTCGCCGCCGGCGCGGCGGCGGAGAGCCTCGCCGCCGAGATCGGTCTGCTCGGCGGCGAGCGGGTGATGGTCATCGCGGCTCCGTCGCAGAAGGACCTCGCCGAGCGCATCACCGCGGGCCTGCCGGTCGCCGTCCACCATGACGATGTCACCATGCACGTCCCCGTCGACACCGCGGAACGGGCGCGGACCGTGGCCGCGGCCCACGAGGCCGACGTCGTGGTCAGTATCGGCGGCGGCTCCGCGACCGGGCTCGCCAAGGCGGTCGCGCTGAGCAGTGCACTGCCGATCGTCGCCGTCCCCACCACCTACGCCGGCTCCGAGGCGACCCCGATGTGGGGGCTGACCGAGGGATCCGTCAAGACCACCGGCACCGACCCGAAGGTGCTGCCGCGGGCCATCGTCTACGACGCGGCGCTGACGCTCGGCCTGCCCGTGGAGCTGAGTGTCGCCTCCGGTCTGAACGCGCTGGCGCATTGCGTGGACTCGCTGTGGGCCCCGCGGACCGACCCACTCGACCAGGCCCTGGCACTGGAAGGTGCTCGGGCACTGCGCGTCGGGCTGCCGCAGGTGGTGGCGCGGCCGGACGGACTGGAGGGCCGGGAGCAGGCGCTCTACGGCGCCTATCTGGCGGCCGCTGCCTTCGCCTCCGCCGGGTCCGGACTGCACCACAAGATCTGCCACGTCCTGGGCGGCATGTTCAACCTGCCGCACGCGCAGACGCACGCCGTCGTCCTGCCGCACGTCCTCGCCTTCAACGCCCCCTTCGTCCCGGAGGCCGAGCGGCGCCTCGCCGTCGCCCTCGACGCCCCCACCGCCGACGAGGGACTGGCCCGGCTGCGCGGCCGACTGCGGGCGCCCCGCTCCCTGCGGGACCTCGGGATGCCGTCGGACGGCATCGCGCGGGCGGCCGAGGCCGTCGTCGCCGCCGCTCCGGAGGGCAACCCGCGGCCCGTAACCCCTCAGGCCGTCACCGCACTGATCGAGGCCGCCTGGGAAGGAGCCGACCCCCGATGACGCACACACCCGACGCAGCCGTCCCGGTTCAGCAGCAGGAACGTGAAGCCGACGTCGTCCGCCAAGTGCTGCGGTCCTTCGAGGCCTGCACCGATCCCAGGCTGCGGCAGGTCATGCAGTCCCTGGTCCACCACCTGCACGCGTTCGTGCGGGAGGTGCGGCTGACCGAGGCGGAGTGGAGCGAGGGGATCGACTTCCTCACCCGGGCCGGGCACATCACCGACGAACGGCGTCAGGAGTTCATCCTGCTCTCCGACGTCCTCGGGGTGTCCATGCAGACCGTCGCCGTGAACAACGAGGCGTACGGCGGCGCCACCGAGGCCACCGTCTTCGGACCGTTCTTCGTCGACAACAGCCCCGAGATCGCCCAGGGCGGCGACCTCTCCTTCGGCGCCGCCGGAGAGCCCTGCTGGGTGGAGGGCACCGTCACCGACGCCGACGGAAAACCCGTGGCCGGGGCACGGATCGAGGTGTGGGAGGCCGACGAGGACGGCTTCTACGACACGCAGTACGGCGACGACCGGCTCGCGGCCCGGGCGCACCTGTTCACCGACGCCGACGGCGGCTACCGCTTCTGGGCGCTGACCCCGACGCCGTACCCGATCCCGCACGACGGCCCGGTCGGAGCACTGCTCGCGGCCACGGGCCGCTCGCCCATGCGGGCGTCGCACCTGCACTTCATGGTCACCGCACCCGCTCTGCGCACCCTGGTGACCCATATCTTCGTGGACGGTGACGAGCTGCTGGACCGCGACGCCGTGTTCGGGGTGAAGGAATCCCTCGTCAAGAGCTTCGACACGCAGCCGCCCGGCACGGCGACGCCCGACGGGCGCGATCTCCATGGCCGGTCCTGGTCCCGGGTGCGCTTCGACATCATGCTGGCACCGGACGGCACCTGAGGAACAGCCCTGGCCCCGCTCACTCCGCGGGGCCGGGGTCACGCCTGTGTACGAGCCTCGCGCAGGACATCCGATGCCCGCACGCCGTAGCGCTCCCTGAACCGGTGGGAGAAGTGGGTGACCGAGCCGAAGCCGCAGCGGACCGCGGTGTCGGCGACCGTCGTCTCCTCTCCCCCGGCCAGCAGGGCGTGGGCCAGGTCGAGCCGACGGCCCAGCAGGTGCTGGGGCACGCTCGTACCGCTCGCGGAGAACACCCGTGACAGATGCCGCTCGCTGATGCCCACGCCGCGGGCGATGCTCCGCGCGGACAGGCCGGCCTCCCCCAGATGCCGGTCGATGTACACCTTGGCGACCGCGAGGTGGACCGAGGCGAGCGCGGGCAAGCGGCCGGTCACGGCACTGCCGAGCAGTTCGAGCATGGTGTCCTCGTCGACGGCGCCGCCACCCCCGGGACGCAGTGCCTGGCCGGCCAGCCGCGCAAATGTCTTTCCATGGACGGAGCCTTCGCTCACGTCGAGGACGAGCGGCCGGTCCAGCGTCGCCGGTCCCCCGATGTCCTGCCACACCGAACGGGGGATCTTGACCGCCAGCTCCTCCAGGCCCCTGGAGAAGCCTCGGACGAAGGGCCGGTCGGCGTCACAGACGATCAGCTGTCCCGCGCGGAGCAGTTGGACCCCGTCGTCGTGATAGAAGAACGCCTCGTCCGCCAGATTCAGGTAGCAGGCGATCGCCTCGGACGGCGTACGTCGGATCACCGCCGAAGGGCGCTCGACGATGTGCGGGCTCCCGATGACCCGCGCGACATGGATCCGGGGCAGCTGAAGATTGATCTCCGTGGCGTCCAGCGGCACTTCCCCCAGGGAGCGGCACCGCAGGCCGATCAGCGCTGCGGCATTGTGCCGCTCCCACAGGGCGACACGCTGGGCCTCGGGAAGGTTCAGCGTGCTGAAGCTCACCGGTTCTGCCATGCGCCCGGCCCTCATGTCCTCGGAAGACTGCATCGCTATTTGATGCTTCAACCATATTGGCGGGCGGTCGCAGGGACAACAAGCCGCGCAGGCCTGCGACCGGACCCGGCATGCGTCAGGCGTTCTTGATAGCCGAGATGTCGAAGTGCAGCTTGATCTTGTCCGAGACCAGCACGCCTCCGGTCTCCAGGGCGGCGTTCCAGGTCAGGCCCCACTCGGAACGCAGGATCTCGGCCTTGCCTTCGAACCCGACACGCTCGTTGCCGAACGGGTCCTTCGCGGCGCCGCTGAACTCCAGGTCGATGCTCAGCTGCCTGGTCACACCGAGGATGGTCAGGTCTCCGGTGATCCTGAAGTCGTCACCGCCCAGCGCTTCGGCCTTCGTGGAGCGGAAGGTCATCACCGGGAACTCGTCGGTCTTGAAGAAGTCGGCGCTCTTGAGGTGACCGTCGCGATCGGCGGACCCCGTGTCGATGCTGTCCATCGTGATGTCGATGGTCGCGGTGGAGGCGGCCGGGTTGCGGCCGTCCAGACGCAGGCTGCCGGTGAAGTCGTTGAACTTGCCCTTGACGTTCGTGACCATGGCGTGCCGGGCGACGAAGCCGAGCGTGGAGTGCGCCGGGTCGATGGTGTACTCACCCGTCACTGCGGCCAGGTGGGGGTTCGCGGCGGTGGCCGCCGTCGAGGCGGTGGCGGTCTTCACGGCACTGGTCTTACGTCCGAAGAGGCCCATGATGTGTCTGCTCCCAGGGAGGTCACTCGGGCCACAGGGACCCGGTTCGTTGAATGTTCAACCACGCTAACACCGTCGAGCGCCGACCCATTCCCACGGCAGTCGACAGCCCTGCCCGGCGGCCGCGAAGCGGCCCTCACGCGACGATCGGCGACCGGAGCAGGCGCGCATCACGGGGGCAGGACAGCCTTGAGCACGCAGATCACGGCACCTTGTCGCCGTACATCCCATCGAGCGGATCGGCGACGAGTTCGATGCGGGCGCCATCGGGATCCGGGAAGCGCACCGACGCCTCGCCGCGCACCGCGTGGTCCACACCGGCCCGGGCGAGGGTGTCGCACAGATGGCGCCGGCGGTCCGGATCGACCGAGATCGCCACATGGTGCAGGCCGCCGTCGTTCGGGACGGGAATGACCGGAGGCGCAATGTTGTATAACTTTCAACTACAAGCCGAGAGCAGCCTCCCCGGCCGCACGAACAGCAAGGACATCCCATGGCCTCTCTCCTCGACGTCCGACGCGCCGATGAGCGGTTCCACACTCGCGCCGGCTGGCTCGACTCCCGGCACTCCTTCTCGTTCTCCCGCCACTGGGATCCCAAGAACACCCACTTCGGACTGCTGCTGGTCTCCAACGACGACGTCGTCGCGCCGGGCACCGGCTTCGACACCCACCCCCACCGGGACATGGAGATCATCACCTGGGTCCTCGACGGCGGCCTCGTCCACCAGGACTCCGAAGGCCACAACGGGGTGATCTACCCCGGCCTCGCCCAGCGGATGAGCGCCGGGACCGGCATCCTGCACAGCGAGAAGAACGACTCTTGGACCCTCACCGGTGAGCCCGCCCACCAGAACCCCGTCCACTTCATCCAGATGTGGGTGATCCCCGACGAGGCCGGCATCAAGCCCGGCTACGAGCAGCTCGACGTCAACGACGAACTGGCCCGCGGTGACTGGACCACCCTCGCCTCGGGCATGCCGCAGCACGCCCACCAGCGCGCGATCGGCATCCGTCAGAAGCACGCCGCCCTGCACGTCGCCCGCATCCGCCCCGACGAGACGCTCCAGCTCGTCACCGCACCCTTCGTCCACCTCTTCGTGGCCCGCGGCAGTGCCGAACTGGAGGGTGCGGGAGCGCTGACCACCGGCGACACGGTCCGGATCACCGGCGCGGAGGGCCAGCGCATCACCGCGGGCCCCGACGGCGCCGAAGTGCTCATGTGGGAGATGAACGCCGCCGTCCCCACCAGCTGACGCGCCGACACGCGCTCCGGTCGGGTGGTCCGGCCTCCTGGACTACCCGCCGGGCCGGCTGCACACCACACGGCCGCAGCCAGGTCGACCGGACGCACGCGCCCGGCGTCCCCGTGGATCGTGCCGTCCGCCGGCCCGGCCGACGTCCCGGCCGGCACGACGCCGGCCAGGACTCGGGAGGACGCGCGGGATGCGGCACGCATCGCCAGTCACTCGTAGTCGAACTTCAGTCCGATGCCGAGCGTGCTCTGCTGCGGGAGGAGCCCGGTGCCGACGATGTCCAGCACCGGCGGCACGAGCAGTTCGGCCAACCGGGCCGTTTCGCCGGGCGTGAGCGCGTCCCAGGGTGCGGCCGCGAGCTCGCCGGTGAGCTTCTCGACCTCGGTACGGACCCGGAGTCCCTCGTCGGTGGCCGTGCCGTCGGCTCGCACCAGGCCGCGGGCGGCGAGGCGTTCGCGGGCGGCGCTCCACTCCTCGTCGGTCCATTGCCTGCTGCCGAACACCTCCCGCGGTGCGGCGCCGACGGCGGCGTGCGAGACCAGGGACTCTGCGGGACCGAGGCCGTGGGCCTGGAGGGCGGCGATGTGGCCGTCGCCGCGGTGCTCGCGCAGGATGGTGGCGGCCTGCCAGAGCGCCAGGTGCGGCTCGTCGGGCCAGGGCAGCGCGGAGTTGGCGGCGGCCAGGGGGCGGCCCGCGGTGTCCGCGGCCTCGGCGGCGCGACGGGCCAGGTCCGCGACCTCGCTCAGCTCCGGCAAGCCGATCCGGTCGCCGAGGAGCCTGCGCAGTGCGCGGTCCACTCCCGTCCTGCGGGCCCGCAGGACCTGCTCGGGCGCGGCGGTCCGCCAGGCTTCTGTGGTGTAGTGCTGCACCATCTGCGGCCTGAAGCTGTAGAAGAGGGCGTTCACCAGGTGCGGACCGGCCGGGCCGAGCGGTGCGGCACGGTAGGCGAAGTAGCTCGGCCAGCGCTCGTCGGTGGCGTAGCCGAGCACCGCGGCCTCCTCGAAGGCCTCCGGTGCGTAGTAGAGCGTGGCATGGATCGGCTCCAGTAACTGCCACAGCTGTCGGACCGTGCTCAGGCCGTGCTTCATGTCGCTTTCCCTCGCTGCCGCTGTCGCGCATCCAACAGGAACTTGACGTCGACTAGATTGCTCCGCCCCCGCCATCTTGTCAATGACTACTTGTCGTCGACTAGATATGGGATAACCTGCCCTCCATGGCCGCAACACGCACTTACCACCACGGAGATCTGCGCCGAGCCATCCTCTCCGCCACGCTGGAGGTCATCGCGAGCGACGGCGTCGGCGCGATCAGCCTCCGCGACCTCGCCCGCCGCGCCGAGGTCTCGCACGCCGCCCCCGCCCACCACTTCAAGGACAGAGCCGGGCTGCTGACCGCGATCGCCACGGAGGGCTTCGAGCTGCTGGCTGCCGCTCTGGCCACGGTGCCGGCCGGCACCTCGCACCGGCTGCGCGAAATGGGCGTGCGGTACGTGGAGTTCGCGCTGAGTCACCCAGCCCACTTCGCGGTGATGTTCCAGCCCCAGCTGCTCCACGGCGACGACCCGGAACTCACCGCCGCCAAGGAGCTCGCCTCCCGCGCGCTGCACTCGGGCGTCGAGGACCTCCCTGCCGCCAGGCGCGGCCCCGATGGCCGGCGCGCCGCGCTGGCCGCCTGGTCGCTGGCCCACGGCTTCGCCACTCTCCGGCTCAACGGCAGCCTCCCGCAACTGGACGACGACCCCGCCGAAACCTTTCGCGCACTCGTCAATGACCAGCGCGTCGCGGACGTTCCGTAGCCGGCCGCTGCCTCCACAAACCGTCCACCCCGCACAAGCCCTCCCCGGGCAGCTACCGGGGATCCGGGCGTCCGGGCAGCGTTCTTGACCCTCACACCGTGTCAGGCAGTCAACTCGGAGACATCATGTTCACCATCGGAGACTTCGCCCGGCACGGCCGCGTCTCGGTCCGGATGCTGCGTCACTACGACGCGACCGGCCTGCTGCGCCCGGCCCACGTCGACCCCGCCACCGGCTACCGCCACTACACGGCCGCCCAGATGGCCCGTCTCAACCGTGTCGTCGCGCTCAAGGACCTCGGCTTCACCCTCCAGCAGGTCCGGGCGATCCTGGACGAGAAGGTGACCACCGAGGAGCTGCGCGCCATGCTCACGTTGCGGCGCGCCGAGCTGGAGGCGGCGATGACGGCCGCGGCGGCCCGGCTGGTCCAGGTCGAGGCGAGGCTCCGCTCGATCGAGAGCGAGGGGCAGATGCCCAGCAACGATGTCGTACTCAAGAGCCTGCCGAGCGTACGGCTGGCCGAACTGACCGGAGTCGCACCGGATTTCGACACCATCGGTCCGGTCATCCAGCCGCTCTACGACGAGCTGTTCCGGCGTCTGGGGTCGGCGGGCATCGCCCCCTCCGGGCCAGGGGTCGCCTACTACGAGGACGCCCCGGACGGCGGGATCCTCGTCCACGCGGGCGTCGAGGTCTCCGCGCCCCTCCGCGAGGACGACGGGCTGCGGATCGTGGACCTGCCGCCCGTCGAGCAGGCGGCGACGATCATGCACCGCGGCTCGATGGAGACCGTGCTGCCCACCGTCCAGACCCTCGGCCGCTGGATCGACGCCAACGGCTACCGCTCGGCCGGCTACCCCCGGGAGATCAACCTGGAATGCCCCGACAACCACGACGAGTGGGTGACCGAACTCCAGGAACCGGTACACCGGGCCTGACAGGACAAAGACCGGCCAAGCCCTCCTGGCCGAGCTCACCGACGCGACGCACGCAACCCCCGCTCAGCCGCCGACCACGGCGTGGCCGACAACATCGCCCCGGGGCTCTCCCGGCTCGACAGTGCGCGGGTCCGCCATCTGGTGGAGGGCGCCCACTTCCGCTTCACCGACGGGTACGAGGCGGCGCTGCTGCCCGAACACACCGGCTGGACGCGCGAGCAGCTCCTGGACCGCACCGGGACCCGGGTGATCACACGCGGTTCCGCAGGCGCGGACATCGCACGAAAGGGAGAATCCTGGCAGCACGTCGAGGCGGTGCCCACGGACCCGGTGGCCGATCCCACCGGCGTGGGTAGGTGGTCGGCACACAGACCTACAAGGTCACCTCCGCCGACCTCCTGACGAGCGTCGAGAAGGCGTACGGCGCGGACACAGCCCCCGTGTCCGAGTCGCATCCGATCCCCTGAGCCCGTCCGTCACCGCGAAGGAGTACGACGTTGCCCACACCCGCTCCCGAGGACTCTCGCGGCGTGCGCAGGATCACCCTGGAGGCCGCGGGGGTGACCCTGTCCGCCCTGCTCAGCGAGCCCGAGGGCACGACCCCCCGTGCCGTGGTGGTCGCCGTCCACGGCGGTGGCATGAACGCGGCCTACTTCGACGGCCGGGCCCGCCCCCAGCTGTCCCTGCTGACGCTCGGAGCGCGTCTCGGCTACACCGTCCTGGCCGTGGACCGGCCCGGGTACGGGCATTCAGCCGCCGGACTCCCGCGCGGGCAGGGCCTGGCGGACCAGGCCGCAACACTGCGCGCCGCTCTGCACGACTTCTCCAGCCGATGGGACACGGGCGCCGGTCTGTTCCTGCTCGCCCACTCCTACGGCGGCAAGGTGGCACTGACCACCGCCGCGCAGAGCGGTCTGCCGGACCTGCTGGGGCTGGACATCTCGGGCTGCGGTCACGAGTACGCCCTCAGCCCCCACGAGACTCCCGGCTCTCACACCCGTGGCCGGCTCCGGATGAACTGGGGACCGCTGCGTCTCTACCCGCCGGACACCTTCGCCACCAGCCGCTCCCTCGTGGAGCCCATGCCCGCGTACGAACGCGCGGAGCTCGACCGCTGGCCCGAGCTCTTCCGGGCCACCGCGCCCCGGGTCCGGGTGCCCGTACGGCTGACCTTCGCCGAGCACGAGGCATGGTGGCGGCACGACGAGACGACACTCACCGACCTGGCCGCGTACTTCACCGCCGCCCCACGCCTGGTCGTCGACCGCCAGCCGGATGCCGGGCACAACATCAGCCTCGGCTGGGCCGCCCGCTCCTACCACCTGCGCGCCCTCTCGTTCCTCGAAGGCTGCCTCGCCGCCGACGAGGCAACGCCCGCCCGGCGACCCGCATCCATCTCCTGACCGGGCCCACCAGGCTCAGCAATGCCTTGCGCTCGTCGCCCGTGCGCAACTCCCGGCCGCCGTCCTCCTGCCGGCCCTGACGGGCTTCGCACCGATCCATTTCACCCGGCCCGCGCCAACCGGGGCCGGGTACGGGCCGTACATGGGCTGATCCTGCGGGGATCCACGCCCCTGGGTGCTCTCCACGTCGGCGGACTCGTCTCCCTGGGCACGACGCTCTGCCTCCTGCTGCACGGGCGTGCTGTCGCAGATCGCGGCACTCAACACTCACCGCACTCACGGCAAGGTGAGCAATTCCGGCACTTCGGCATAACTTGACGCCAAGAACTGGCAAATTTTCAGTCACCATTCAGATGCACCAGGTCATAACACCAGCAACCAGCCCTGCCTGGAACGCCGAAAAGTCGCTCCCTAGCCGCGCCTGGCCGTCGGCGACGGCAGCGCAGCGGGCGCCGGACGAACCGCGGCCCGGGCACGCGACGTGCGTGTCCGGGCCGTGCTGTGCGGTCGGCGTCGCGGCTGTGCGCGGGTCGGCCCTGGGTCAGGCGGACAGTGCCTGGTGGAGGGCGTCGAGGCCGTCGCGGTAGATGCCCGCGAACAGGTCCTCGGCCTCGGCGTCGGTGATGCCGTCGGGGGTGAAGCGGCCGGACCACTGGACCTCGGCGACGTCGTCCCGGCCGGCGATCGAGTGGACGCGGAGGGTGGAGAGGTACCCCGTGACCGGGAACGGAGCCTGGAGGATGGCGTAGCTGTAGTGCCGCTCCACCTCGTCGAAGGCGACGAGACGCTCGATGATGACGTCGCCGTCCGGGTTGGCCAGGCGGCGGACCCGGCCGCCTTCGAGCGCGGTGCTCTCGGGGATGTAGGGGAGCCAGTCGGGGAGGGCGTCGAAGCCGCCGATGAGGTCCCAGACCCGCTGGGGGGAGGCGGGGACGACGCGGGAGACGGAGGTGGAGGCCATGGTCTTCTCTCCTGGGGAGGGGAGTGGGGGGGTGGGGGTCAGGCGTTGTTCGGGAGCGGGGCGGCGGGGCTGACCAGGCCGGCGGCGCGCAGTTCGGTCCAGAACGCGGCCGGGACGGTCTCGTTCAGGGCCGCGGTGTCCTCGGCGATGCGGCTGGGGCGGGTGGCGCCGGGGATGACGGCGGCGGCCGCCGGGTGGGCGAGGGAGAACTGCAGCGCGGCGGCCTTGATGCTCACGCCGTGCTTCTCGGCCAGGGCCTTCAGCCTGGCGACCCGCTCGACGATCTCGGCCGGGGCCTGCTGGTACTCGAAGTGCGTGCCGCCGGCGAGGATGCCCGAGCTGTAGGGGCCGCCGACGACCATGTCGACGCCCTGCTCCTGGGCCATGGGCAGCAGGCGCTGGAGGGCGTGCTCGTGGTCGAGGAGGGTGTAGCGGCCGGCGAGCAGGAAGCCATCGGGGCGGGGCTCGTCGAGGGCGAGGGTCAGCTCGATGGGCTCGGTGCGGTTGACGCCGAGACCCCAGGCCTTGATGACGCCCTCGTCACGCAGCCGGGACAGGACGCGGAAGGCGCCGGTGCGGGCTTCCTCGAACTTCTTGAGCCACAGGTCGCCGTGGAAGTCCTGGGCGATGTCGTGGACCCAGACGATGTCGAGGCGGTCGGTGCCCAGGCGCCGGAGGCTGTCCTCGACGGAGCGCTCGGTGGCCTCTGCGGTCCATTCGTGGACGATCTTGTTGGGGTTGCCGTGCTCGAACAGGCCGCCCTTCTCGCCGAGGTCGCGGGCGGCACTCTCGTGCTCGTCGAGGATGACGCGGCCGACCTTGGTGGACAGGACGAAGGAGTCGCGGGGCTTGGTCGACAGGACTTCGCCGAGGCGGGTCTCGGCGAGGCCGGCGCCGTAGAAGGGGGCGGTGTCGTAGAAGCGGATGCCGTGGTCCCAGGCCGCTTCGACGGTGGCGCGGGCCTCGTCGTCGGGGATCGCGCGGAACATGTTGCCGAGCGGTGCGGTGCCGAAGCCGAGGCGGCCGGGGAGGATCTTCTTGAGCGACATGACAGTGCCTTTGCTTGTACGTGTGGGGGGGTGGTGTTGCCGTGCAGGGTGGGCGCGAGCTCCGCATTTGCATGCATGCGCCCCTTACATGCGAAAACAATACTTGCATACGCGGGCTATTGCAAATGGGGTCCTGCCCGTGTGTCCGCGCCGCCCGCGATCACGGCGAGGCCATCCGGACCCGGAGACCCAAGGGCCGGGCGGACGAGAAACGGGGCTCCGCTCCGGGGCGTCTGCCCGGAACGGAGCCCCGCGGGGAGGGGAGGATGCGTCGGCTCAGTTGAGCTCGTCGGGGTGCGGGCCGGTGCGCAGACCGCGGTCGAGCGCGGCCACGGCGCCCATCTCCTCTTCCGTGAGGGCGAAGTCGAAGACGTCGAAGTTCTCGCGGATCCGGGCCGGGGTCACCGACTTGGGGATGACGACGTTGCCCAGCTGGAGGTGCCAGCGCAGGACGATCTGGGCGGGGGATTTGCCGTAGCGGGCGGCCAGGTCACCGACGGAGCGGTCGTCGAGGACGGCACCCTGGGCCAGCGGGCTCCATGCCTCGGTCGCGATTCCGTGCTCGGCGTGGAAGGTGCGCAGCTCGGTCTGCTGGAGGCCGGGGTGCAGCTCGATCTGGTTGACGGCCGGAACCAGCGCGGAGTCGCTCATCAGCCGCAGCAGGTGGCCGGGCTGGAAGTTCGAGACGCCGGCGGCGCGGATGCGCCCCTCCCCGGCGAGCCGCTCCAGGGCGCGCCAGGAGTCCCGGTACAGGTCGCGGGCGGGCGCCGGCCAATGGATCAGATAGAGGTCCACGTGGTCGAGGCCGAGCTTGGCGAGGCTCGCGTCGAAGGCGCGCAGGGTGGCGTCGTACCCCTGGTCGGCGTTCCACAGCTTCGTGGTGACGAACAGCTCGTCGCGGGGCAACCCGGAGGCGGCCAGCGCACGGCCGACGCCGGTTTCGTTGCCGTAGATGGCGGCGGTGTCGATGCTGCGGTAGCCGGTTTCGAGGGCGGCGGTGACGGCGGCGGCGGTCGCGTCGTCGGGGACCTGGAAGACGCCGAAGCCGAGCTGGGGGATCTCGACGCCGTTGTTCAGGGCGACGGTGGGGATGGTGGCGGATGCCATGGTGTGCGGATCTTCCTTCACGGGGTGCGGGGGGTGAGGGTGTAGCGGACGGTCTGGGCGCTGATCAGGCCGTCGCGGAAGACGAAAGTGTCGACGCCGTCGATGACCTGGTGGGTGCCGCTGGTCGCGGACCACTCCAGGAACAGGACGTCCGCGGCGAAGCTGGGGGTCAGCTGCCACTCGGCGTCGGGGAGGTCGGCCAGCAGCCGACCGATGCCCTCCTGGACACCCCGACGGCCGGTCAGCACGCCGTCAGGAGTGACGAAGACCGCGTCCTCGGTGTAGTTGCGGCTGATCAGGTCGAGATCGCCGGTGCCGAGGCGGGTGCCGTGGTCGGCGAAGACCTCCTGCGGGGTGCGGGTCACCGGGAGAGCTCCTCGAGTGCGGTGGTGGCGAAGGCGTGGTCCTGCTCGGGCGCGCCGCCGCCCACGCCGACGGCGCCGACGAGCCGGCCGTCGCGGTGGACGGGGATGCCGCCGGCGATGAACAGCAGCGGGCGGTCGAGCGCGGTCGGCAGGGAGTGGAAGGGTCCGTCGGGCTTGACCAGCTCGACCAGGTCGGCGGTCGGGGCGTCGAGCTGGAGCGCTGTGTACGCCTTGCGGGTGCTGGTCTCGCCGGAGATCAGCACCGCCCGGTCGTCGCGGCGGAAGGCGAGCAGGTGGCCGCCGGCGTCCAGGACGGTGACGCTGACGGCGACCCCTGCCGCCTCGGCGGCACGGCGGGCGGCGGTGATCAGGACTTCGGCGTCGGTGGTCGTCAGCGGGGTGACGGTGGCGGGGGCGGTGGTGCTCATGGCGCTGCTCCTCGGTGATGCGGGACGGTGGAAGGGAGGGGGGTCAGGGAGGTCAGTGGCGTACGGGGGTACGGGCCGGGCCGTCGGCGGCGACGGCCGGTACAGCCGTGGGGGCGCGGCGCTCCAGGGCCGCGGACCACAGGGCCAGGCCCAGTGCGGCGGCGGCGAGGACGGCGCCGACCCAGTTCGGGGACGTGTAGCCGAAGCCCGCGGCGATCACGAGTCCGCCGAGCCAGGCGGCCAGCGCGTTGCCCAGGTTGAAGGCGCCGATGTTGACGGCGGAGGCCAGCGTGGGGGCGCCATGCGCCTGGTCGAGCACCCGCTTCTGGAGCGGCGGCACGGTGGCGAAGCCGAGCGCGCCGACGAGCAGGATGGCGAGCGCGGCGAGGATCTTGTCGTGCGCGAACACCGTGAACAGCGCCAGCACGACCGCGAGCCCGCCGAGGGTGACGTACAGCATGGGCATCAGGGCCCGGTCGGCGAAGCGGCCGCCCAGCAGGTTGCCGAGGAACATGCCGATGCCGAAGAGGACCAGGAGCCAGGTGACGGCGCCGTCGGAGTAGCCGGCGACATGGGTCATCATCGGCGCGATGTAGGTGATCGCTGCGAAGACACCGCCGAAACCGAGCACGGTCATCGCCATGGCGAGCAGGACCTGCGGGTTGCGGAAGGCGGTGAGCTCCCGGCGCAGGTGGGCGCCCTCCGGGCGCGGCATCGCGGGCACGAGCTTGACGATGCCGAGCAGTCCGATCACCCCGAGCGCGGCGACGATCGCGAAGGTGGTGCGCCAGCCGACCGCCTGCCCGACGAAGGTGCCCAGCGGCACGCCCACGATGTTGGCGACCGTCAGGCCGGTGAACATGGTGGCGATGGCGCCGGCCTTCTTGTCCGGGGCGACGAGGTCGGCGGCGACGACGGACCCGAGGCCGAAGAACGAGCCGTGGGCGAGCGAGGTGATCACGCGGCCGACCAGCATCATGCCGAAGCTGGGGGCGAGCGCGGACAGTATGTTGCCGAGCACGAACAGGCCCATCAGCAGCATGAGCATCCGCTTACGGCTCACCTTGTTGCCGAGCACCGTCAGCAGCGGCGCGCCGACCACGACGCCGAGCGCGTAGCCGGTGACCAGCAGGCCCGCTGTGGGGATGGAGACGCCGTAGGTGGCGGCGATGTCGGGCAGCAGCCCCATGATCACGAATTCGGTGGTGCCGATTCCGAAGGCGCCGATGGCCAGGGCTAGGAGTGCGAGAGGCATGGACTCGGCCTTCCAACAGTTGCTTGAGCGAGCTCTTTAGACGCTCAGACAATAGTTGCAGACGCGCTATAAGTGCAAGCGCGGCTAACCCTCGTGCGGTATGACTGTGGTCTCGGAGTGGAGCTCGCGGGCCGGTGGAGCTCGCGGGCCGCAACCCGCGCACAAGCACCGCGACAGACACAGGCGACAGCGGTGCGGCGGCACCGGCGGAGCAGGGGCGCGACAGCAGCGGGATACTTGCGTCCGCCCCCTATCAGCCCTGGCCGGTAATTTTTTTCGCGCCTATCCTGGATCCTGTCCCCCGGAAGGAGACTCGGACTGATGACCGCCACAGACCCCGCCCTCACCGCCCTCGCCAGCGGATGGGGCGCGCTCTCCCTCCTGCACGGCAAGATCGAGACACGTATCGAGCGCGCTCTCCAAGCCGGGCACGAGCTCAGCGTCCGCGAGTACTCGCTCCTCGACGTCCTCAGCCGTCAGCACGACCGCGAGGGCGGACACCTCCAGATGAAGCAGGTCGCCGACGCGGTCGTGCTCAGCCAGAGCGCCACCACCCGCCTGGTCTCCCGACTGGAGGACCGGGGCCTGCTGTCCCGGTATCTGTGCCCCACCGACCGCCGCGGCATCTACACCGACGTCACCGCGTCCGGCCTGGCACTGCTCGAACAGGCCCGGCCGACCAACGACGCGGCCCTGCGGGAGGCACTCGACGAGGCGGCGAAGAACCCGGAGCTCGCCTCACTGGTCGAAGCCGTCGAGGCCACGAACGCCCCGGCGTCGAAGCCGTAGCCGGTAGCCGGTAGCCGGTAGCCGGTAGCCGGTAGCCGGTAGCGATCGGAACACAGGCCGGACGCCCTCACCTCCCCGAAGGGCGCCCGCGGCACATCTCCCGCAACGGCTCCACCGCCTCGGAATCAAGGACCCTGGCGGCAACACCCCCTCCCCCGGGCCGCCCCTGCCACCGCGGACTACCAGCACGTCCTGACTGCGCCCGAGTGGCGTGCGAGACAGGGGGCATACAGTCTCGGGGACCGGTGCACCAAATGATCCGGCACGGGTACGGCGCGTCTCGCTCCGTTGCCCACCTGCTCGCCAAGCCACCGTCACCGTCACCGTCACCGTCACCGTCACCGGTCGAGGGTCGAACTCGGCGTGGACGAGTGACGCTCCGCGCCATTTCGATCGATTCGATCAAGGGGGAACCGCGTGGGCGTGCTGCGCTTTCACTTCACTGCCGCCGACCTCGGCAGGACCCGTGTCGCAGCCCATCCGGATCCGTTATGGGAACTGGTGCTGAGCGCCAACCTGCTCGGCAACCGCGAGGGCCGCGCGGTGTTCGACCGATGGCGCGTCGATGCCCGCGCTCGGATACGGACCCTCCCGCCCTGGCTCGGAGGCGTGGTCCGCACCCTTGCACCCCCGAAGGGTGACTTCCCGGATCTGCTCACTCCCCTGGCCGGCCAGCACGGCATCGAGGCAGGCCTGGAGGCCGTCCTGTCGACACCGCGGGACCGCCTGACGCGCGAGCTCACAGCACTGGGCCCCTTACCCCGATGGGCGGGTCCGCTCGTCCGGGGCGAACGTGCGGGCCTGGCCCTGCTCGGCCAGGCCCTGGACGGTTACTACACACACGTGCTCGGGCCGTACTGGCCGCGCGTCGAGGCTCTGGTGGCCGCCGACCAGGCGCTGCGGGCCAGGGCGTTCATGCGGGGAGGTGTCTCCGCCGTGCTCGACAGCCTCCGCCCCTGCCTCCGCTGGCAGGCTCCGGTGCTGGAAGCCGACTATCCGCAGGATCGCGACGTGCATCTCGACGGCCGCGGTCTGCTGTTGATCCCCTCCGCGTTCTGCTGGCGCCTGCCCGTCACCTGGATCGACCCGGCGCTGCCCCCTGTCGTGGTCTACCCGGTCCACCACACCCCTCAGTGGTGGGGCACTTCGCAGGAGGGCCCCGGCCGCGACGCCCTCGCTGCCCTGCTGGGCGCCACCAGGGCAGCCGTGCTGCGGGCGGCGGCCGCCGGTGACTCGTGCGGCGAACTGGCCCGTCGCGTCGGCAAGTCGGTCAGCATCACCAGCTATCACCTGAACGTGCTCTGCGAGGCCGGCCTGGCGACCTCGGTGCCGGACGGACCGCGCACCCTGTACACCGCAACCACCCTGGGACTGCGTCTGCTGGAGCACAACAGCACCCCCGACACACGCCCTGGCACCCTCCGATCCGCCGCGCCTCCCATGTGAGCAGGCCTTTCGCATCAGGATTGGACAGCGTTGTGGCCCGCACTCCGCCCCGCGACGCTGGGCGCGTGCAGTTTCCCGGCGCGGAGACACCGCGTGTATTCGTCAACAGGGGGAGAATCATGAACAGACGAAAGATGATCGCGATCAGCGCGGCAACCTCCGCCGTGGCCGGGGTACTTCTCCTCGCCCCCGCGTCACCGGCGTCCGCGGCCACATCCTGCTACGACAGCGCCAAGACGATCACCGGCACTGACGACAACTGGCACTGGCCCGCGAGTGACCCCAACTACCGCTACACGACGTCGTACTGCAACGACATCAACGTGAAGATCACCACGACGGTGAAGGTGCAGACCTGCTTCGAGCCGTCGAGCGGCGGCTATTACTGCAACAGCATGCGCACCGTCTCTGCCAACACCTGGGGCCTTGCGGCCACAGACGTGAAGGACGGCACCAAGTTCTGGCTCGTCTTCAACACCTCACAAGTCCGGGGCCTCGTCGCCTACTGATCCAAGGCGCACTCCCGGCAGCCAGGGGTGCCCGGCCGCCTCTTCGATGCGGCCGGGCGCCGCAGGGCCGACGCCGGAGTGCTGCGCCCGTACGCAGAAGGTCCGGCACCGCGCCCGCGCCCTCCCACGGGCGCGCACACCCTGCTTGTCAGTGGCTGCTGGAACCATGACCGCATGGACACAGACGACATGGAGAAGAAGGCGCTGTCGGCGTTCCTCTCGGCGCAGCGAGCCAGCGTGCTGGCCATTGTCGATGGCCTCGACACGAAAGCCCTGACCACGTCGGTCCTGCCCTCCGGCTGGACTCCTCTGGGGCTCATAGAACACCTGGGGTATGCGGAACGGCACTGGTTCCAGGAGATCGCCACCGGGGCGGCCGAGCCGTTGGACTGGCCCGACGACCATGCCGCGCTGACGACACCCCGACCGCCGGAGGTGGTTTTCGCCTTCTACGACGACCAGTGCCGACGCTCCGACGCCGTGATCGCCCGTACGCCACTGTCGGCACCCCCGCAGGGCCGTCACCCCGGTCCGCTGGGGGACGAAGTCACCGACCTGCGCGGGATCGTCCTGCACATGATCGAGGAAACCGCGCGTCACGCCGGCCATCTGGACACCGTCCGCGAACTCCTCGACGGACGAACAGGACTCGGACCTCGCTGACCGCCGTATCGAAGACCGGTCCCCGACGCGATCACCCACCGACCGTCAGAACGCCTCCCCTTACCGCCCATGCCACCACTGCCGTCAGCGCGAACCGGCGTGCGCGGAGCTTCGCCTCAACCACACCCTCGCGCCCACCGCGCGCCGAGACCGATGAATTCGGCTGCGGATCCCAGTCTCAGCACCGTAACCAGCCGACGGGAGTGGACATGGGCAAGCTGAATCAGGTGGCCGACGGCGTCTGGGTCCGGCAGAGCGAGTGGGTCTGGAGCAATTCCATCGTGGTGCGCGGGGAGGACGGCTTGATCCTGATCGATCCCGGCATCAATGGCTCCGAATTGAACCAACTCGCCGACGATGTGGAGCGGCTCGGCATTCCGGTGGTCGCCGGGTTCTCCACCCATCCCCACTGGGACCATCTGCTCTGGCATCCCCGGTTCGGCGACGTGCCGCGTTACGCCACCCCCGCCGCCGCCCACCTCGCCGGTCGAGCCCGGGAGCGGGCGCAGGCGATGGCCGCGGAGAGCGCCTCGGATGTCCCCCTCGACCTGGTCGCGCTCGCCACCGCGCTGCCCGCGGACGGCGGACCGGTGCCGGGCGAGGTCATCGAGCATCAGGCGCACGCTGTCGGCCACGCCGCGGTGCTCCTCGCAGACCGTGGCGTCCTGCTCGCCGGCGACATGCTCTCCGACGTCCTGATCCCGCTCTTCGACTTTCGCCAGGACGATCAGGTGGGAGCCTACGAGAAGGCACTCGACCGGCTGGGTGAGGCCGCCCGGCACGTGGATGTCGTGGTCCCCGGCCACGGGGCCGTGGCCGAGGGTTCCGAGGTGGCGGCCCGCCTCGCCGCCGATCATGCGTACGTCGACGCGCTGCGACGAGCGGCGGAACCGGTCGACGCGCGTCTTGATCAAGACTGGCTCTCCGGCCCCCACCAGTCGAACCTGGAGCAGGCCCATCACTCATCCCGATGAACGACGAAGTTCGGCGTCCTCGCACTCCTACGCAGCCGCGAGGGCCGCCCTGGCCAGCCAGTCGTCCATCAGTCCTGCCAGGACCTCCGGCTGCTCGTGGGGAAGCGCGTGGCCGGCGCCGTCCAGCACTGCCAGGGTGGCCCGCGGGTAGTGGTCGAGCAGGTCCGCGGCCGCCACGTACCCGACGACGGAGTCCTGCCTTCCGGCCACGACGAGTGTCGGACCCGGGTACGCCGGTCCCTCGGTCGCTTCGAGTTCCCATCGCTCGCCGATCCGCTCCATGGCGGCCTGGTCGACCAGGGGGATCGCCGGGGCTACGAACCGCTCATACCGGTCGAGCATCGCCGCCGACTGCACCACGAAATAGCGGCGGAACTCCTCACTGCCCAAATCGTCTGCCGCGACCACCGCGTGATGGGCCGGGACCTCGCGGGCCGCTGTGAACAGTGGACACACCAGGGCCAGACCAGAGACCCGGTCGGGCCGTCGAGCTGCGATCCCTTGGGCATAGTAGGCACCGGCCGAGTGGCCGACGACAAGGATGTCGTCGGCCCCTGAGACCTCATCGGCGAAGCCGAGCAGCACGTCGAGGACGTCGTTGGCGCTGCGCAGGGACGCAGGTCCCGGCGTGCGCCCCATTCCGGGGAGATCCGGATAGATTCGCCGGTAGCCGTCACGCACCGCCAGAGCCGGTTCGAAGCAGGCCACGGCCTCGCGGTGGTCGACCCCCGCTCCATGCAGCACCAGCACCGGCCTGCCTTCGCCGTACTCGACGTAGGCCACCGGCACCTCGCCCACCGCACACTCCATCCAGCCAACCTATCAACGCACCACTCCTGCCGGCCGTGGAGGCCTACGACCTCCGTTCATCACCTGGGCTTCACAACATGTCCCAGCAGGACGAGGCCTATTCCCACGACGAAGAGCGATGGTGAATACGCGTTCAGGCTGACGATCACCAGCAGAGCGCCCCCTCCCCAGAGTCTTGGCTGGCGCACCTTCCCGTCGAGCCAGTTGCCTGGCATGCGGCCGAGAAGCAGACCATGCACTCCGAGGACGGCCCCGGCGACAGCACTCTGCGCAGGTCGGGAGGCGCTGTGCTAGGTATGCCGGTGAGAGCACGCCGTCGTGTACAGGGCTCATGTCACCTGAAACCGGATGAAGGCAGAGAAGATGGCCATGCAGACCGACCGTGTCGACCACGAGCTGATCCGGGCAGCGGCACACGTCGCGGCCACCCGCTGCCGGGGCGACAACCACACCATGGCGGCTGCGGCCCGCGCCCGGGACGGCCGGATCATCACCGCGGTGAACGCGTACCACTTCACCGGAGGCCCCTGCGCAGAGCTGGTCCTGATCGGCACGGCTGCGGCTCAGGGCGTCTACGAACTGGACGCCGTCGTCGCCGTGGGTGACCGCGACCGAGGCGTCGTGCCCCCGTGCGGCCGCTGCCGCCAGGTCCTTCTTGACTACTTCCCAGCGCTGAAAGTCATCGTCGCGACAAACGAGGGCCTACGGACGATTCCCGTCAGCAACCTGCTTCCCGAAAGCTACATCTGGGCAGACCACCAGCTCGACACTGACGAAAGCACACCACTCAGCCCGAGCTGACGCCCCAGGCGATTACACGGCGAATATTGCGGCGCCGCAGATACGCGCGGCGGGGTCTGTCGCTGTATGCCGTCAGGCCCCGTGCAGGTCGGCTCATCAAGGGACGGGAGGCTGCACCCAAGGAGCGAGACGTTCGCCGGCGGCCGGCTCGCGCCAGTAACGGAAGACAGTGCCCCGGACGACGTCGACCCGCCCGGCAGCAATCAGACAGGGAGCCGGACCCGGGCCGCCGGCATCCGCGTCGAAGGCGACAACGACCGGCGGCGTCTCTCCGACCTGGTCGGCAACCGACTGCATCTCGACCGGCGTCGGTGCGCGGAAGACCGGATCGTGGAAGAAGGACGGACATCTGACCAGGACCGGGTCGGCGAAGACCAGCTCCAGGTGATGGGCGTACGAAATGTCATACCCGGAGCCCAGGCGCAGCAGGCCGGCGTTCCACTCCACCACGTCCCAGTCCCACCAGGACCCCTCGGGGAGCTGGATCACCATTTGATCCCTGCTCATGCCGAGGTTTCCGGGATGACCAGGCCGAACGCGCGCAACCGGGGAAGGCCGGCCTCCAAGCACGCTTCCACCGAGGCAGCGTCCGTTCGCACCAGGAGGTCCTCGTGGAACGGGGAGCCGCTCGCGACGAACGACCATGGCCGAACGCCCTCACGCATGCGCTCGGCGTCCGCTTTGAAGAGCACCGTGACCCCCTGCTCGGCCAGCGACTCCATGACGCGCACCACGTCCAACGAAACTCCCTTGCCACACCGATCGAACAGTCAGCAGAGCTACACGAGCATTCTCCTGCCCACTCGACGGCTTGAGGGCTTGGGGGCTTGGGGGCCTGAGACGCCATCCGCCCATCTCGGACGCCAGGGTGCGGCTCCAGCTGGGAAGACCGCCACCGACGCCGGATCAGCGGGCGGGTTTCTCCCAGGTCAGCGAGTATCGACGCAGCACATGCCTGCGGTAGCGCACGCCGGGCAGCAGCCGCCGGGCAACGGCCCGCACCTGCCCGTAACTCATCTGCGGGTCGGCGACCGGCATGCCCTGTGGGCCACCTGCGCGACGCAGCACCTTCGTGATCCGCACGATCGGGGCAGCCGCGATCAACGCCGCCCACTCCGTCACAGTCGCCTCGCGGGCCAGACCGACCACCACCAGCGTGCCACCGGGCCGCAGCAGCTCTCGCATCCGGAGAAGAGCCGCCTCGAAATCCATGTGATGGACCGTGGTCACCGAGCAGACGAAGTCGTACTGCGCACCGGGAAGTTCTGCGGTGAGGAAATCACCCTCGACGAAAGCGAGTTGCAGGTGTCCGGCAGCCAACTCGCGTGCGCGCGCGATCATCTCCGCCGACTTGTCGATCCCGGTGACGTGTTTCGCCCGCCCGGCAAGCTTCCGGGCCAGCAGCCCGTCCCCACAGCCCACGTCCAGCGCATCGCCGCACCCCTCCGGAACAGCCCGGAGGATGCCCGGGTGCCGGGCGACGTTGGTGTTCCAGTACGGCTCTGCGACGGGCTGGGGCATCGGATCATCGTAGAGACCGGTCAGGGCCTGCCAAGTGATCCCGGCCCCCCGACCTGCAATGACAGAAGCCCACAGCATCTGAACTGGTCAGAGCTGTGGGCCTCATCGGTGTCACGGGTCAGCTAGACCGGTGTTCAGTACAGCGGCGAATGAGATCGTTCGGAAGGCTCAGACGGGCATCTCGTCGTCGGTGGCCTGGCGACGACCTCCGTACGAGGTGACCAATGCGTCAGCGACGGCCACCGCGTCCGCATCGGCCACATCCGCCGGGTACTCCGGCAGAAGGTCGTCCCAGACGGGCATCCATGACCCATAGAGCTGGGCCTGGCCCTCGGGCCGAGCGAAGAACCAGATGTGCAGGTGCGCGGCTCCGTCCCCGATCCGGTAGACGTGGGCTCGGGAGACATGCGGTATGGCCTGCACATGGCGGACGATGTGAGTGGTGAGCACCCCGAGTTCGGCAGCCATGTCGTCGGGCAGATCCGCCATGTCGTAGTGATCTCGGGAGAACAGCATCAGTACCAAAGGCACGCCGACGCCCATGATCCGGGTCAGTCGCCAGCGTTCGTCGAACCAGATGCCTTCGTTTCGGGCGCGGCACGGGTCGCAGTTCGCCGGATCCTCGCCGTGCCGGTCCGGCTCAGGCAGAACGGGCGGACGCAGCGGCGCAACGCGAAGTCCTTCAGGTTCGAACGGGCTTATCTCCCAGCTGGTCATCCGCGCCAACGGAAGCCGAAGCTCACCGTCCGCGGCCGCGCGTGCGTGGTCGTAGAACTCATCAGGTCGCAAAGCCATGATCGGAGACTAACGTGGCCCACAGGCGCCCCGACCGTGCCGGACGCGTGCCAGATCGTGCGGGAAACCACGGGGAACAGCGGATCTGAACTCCGCAGGCGGAAAGCTCCTGGGTCGCTGTAGCGCAGGTCAACTCCACCATTACCGATAGATCACCTGAGCTCCTCAAGCTCCGGTCTTCACGCTGTCCTGGCCCGTCAGTCCAGCCAGACGATCACCGCGTCATTCGCTTCGGCGGCAGCCTCGAAGAACTGTGTGAGCCCGTCGTACCAATGACGGCCCCACTCCAGCGCGCCAGGCTCACCCCATCCAAGGGGGTACACCTCGGCGCTGGTCAGCTCAGCCGGATCCACCCCCGTGACGAGCCGGGTGTAACTGGTGGACCGCAGAGCCTTCCCCGCAAGCCGGACCCGCTCGGGCCGCAGGTATCTCGGGGGCCCGTATCCCCAGTCCTCGTCCTCGGCGAACGGCTCCTCACCGTGGATCACGTTCACCGGGAACTCGGCACGCGCCAGCAGAAAGCGAAGCATGTCCCAGGTCTTGTACGTGCTGAAGTGACGCGCCTCGGCCGGCGCGGGATTGGTCTCCTCCTCGGCGTCCTGCACCTCTTCAACGAAGTCCAACGCCCAGTCGGGGTTCTGGATCGCTCGGCCAAGCTCAGCAGCCGTGACACGTAGGTACTCACCGATCATGCTCACGGCCGGAGACTAGGCGAGGCTGCTGACAACGGCCGCCGCGCCCGTATCGCTTTCCACCCCATTCAGCGTGGTGCACCGGACTCCACCCCGGCCCCGGAGCCGATCCCGGTTGAACAGCTTGTGTCCGCCCACGCCCATGGAAGAGGGGTGCGCGCTGGAACCCCCGGAAGCCGACCGCGCGCTTGAGACCATCAGGAGCACTTGCAGGACCAGGCGTAGGCGACCAAGAGGGCTGCCACGGCAAACGTGGCGGCCGCCACGCCCGCCAGTCGTCCGCGCCGCCCTGGCCTGGCGGGACGAACCAACTCCCAGCCTCCGTAACCGAGGAAGGCCAGCAGGGCACCACCTAAACCCCCGGTGACGAGCGGGCTGCGCTCCCAACCCCAGACGAACGCCAGAGCCAGACCTCCCACAGTAAGGCAGGCAATGACCTTCAGCACCACTTCCCCGACGAGCTCCACCAGGGATTCCTTCAGGAACGAGCCCACGCCTCGGAGCACACGAAGGACACGACTTCGAGCCACAAGAACGGCCACACGCCCCCAGACCCAGTCTCGAATGATCGGACCCTACAAAATCGCGACGTGCCGGGGAAGAGCGATCAAGGCCATCTGTTCGGCACCACAGCAGCGCCACGAGCGCGTCCACCACGAAGGACAGGCGCCGAGAGCGCCCGGTGGCGATTCCGCCCGTCTGTCGCACCAGTCGCCAACCGCAGCCGGAGCGGACGGGATCGAACTCCTCAAGCGCGTGCCGCAGGTTCGAATCCTGCCGGGGGCACAGGCCGAAGGGCCGGCTCATGAGGGTTCGCCCCCAAGCCGGCCCTTCGTCGCGTCCGGGGCCGTGCCACATACGTGCCACTAGAGCCCACGCGGAGCACACATCCCCCGGCTACAGAGTCGGCGTCTCTCACTGTTGGATATGAGCGTGCCGAAGAATGATGACTACGCGAGAACCAGCATGCGCCTGACCGTATGGGGCTGCGTTGCCGGGTTGGCCGTGGCCTTGGCTATCCCAGTGTTCCTGGTGGCGGTCGTGCTCCTGGGCGGGATGCCGACCCCTTGAAACCGTCGGCAGCCCAATGGCACCCCCCCCTCTTGCGGTGCAGGTGGCGAATGGAGCGGCCCGCGCAGGCGTTGCCCCAATGGCTGCTCGTGAGCTGCACCTGCACAACAGACCCTGGTCAGGATCTCCCTCCCGACCGCCCGACGGATCACGGTTCCGAGCCGACCGGCGATGTCCCGGTCACGGTCACCGGTCATGCGCTGATGGAACAGCGTGGCGCGTGAACTGCTCTGAAACATGCGGGTCATCAACTCCCGGGTGCCGGCGCCGACGGTCGACACCAGGGTGTTGCCGGTGTACCGAAGATCGTGAAGGTACAGGTTCGACGTGACGCCCGCTGCACCCCTCGGCGTCCTCAAGTCGTCGCGGAAGTTGGGAGCTGGGGATAGTGGTGGGTTGCTCAGGTGCCAGGCGTCGCTCCCGGTCGGGTGGATGCGCCTACGACACCGTAGGCACGATCGCCGAGGGTGAACTCTCCCAGGGGGACCATGCCGAAACCGTCCACGTGAACACTCCAGGACGCCTGATTGGCCAGTTCGATGAAGGCGACCATCACATCGGCTCGTCCTGAGGCTGCCTGAAGTGCCGCAGTGAACAGTCCCCGGGCCACTCCCTTCCCACGGTAGGCGGCGGCGACCACCACGGGCCCGTACAAGAGGAAGGATGCGGAACGGAGCGGTCGTCCTTGCCACTCCAGGGAATCCTGCGCATCCAGCAGTGCCTGGACAGGCGGGGGCGGACTGGGCATGTCCTCCGAGGAGGCCAGCCCGAGCAGGCCGGCCAGGCACCCGTCATCATCCGCGACGAGCAGGCTCCCGTTCTCAGCCATCGAGCGCAGCGTGTCGGCATCGAGGCCCCCTTGCACGAAGCCTTGCTTCGCACGCTCCTGCTCCGTAAGCGCGTCATAGTCATTGGCCGCGAAAAGTTCAGCCATGGCCGGAGCATCGGCCGCAACGGCATTTCGATAGTCCATGGCATTCATCCTGCCGGGTGGAAGGCCATGGCCGACGCGGCTCCGAATGATCGGACGATCTACTCGCGCTCGTGATGGCACGGCGTGGGCCAAGTCCAAAGGGCAGCCCGTGGAACCCGCAAACATCGTCGTCCCAGCCGCGCTGTGCGCGATCGTCCACGAGATCCCCGTCCGCCGGTGAGCGCGTCCGATCTTGGTCCGTGGCCTTGGGCGATGCAACGGCTCCTGAACCGCTGGTACCCGATTGGGCTCATGGCATCACACCAGGGATACGTCCGAAATGCCAGTCATGAGAGCTGTCGGTACGTTCATCGCAGTTCGGTTGCCCGGCCGACGTCCGTCCGACAGAGAGAAATGACATGCCCCCGCTCACCTTTGCCGTGGTCGGCACCGGAATAGGCGCGACCGCCCTTGTAGCCGCCGGCATCACCTATGCCCCGACCGTGGCATCCACCCCGGCCTCCCAGTCCGTCCACCGAGTGTCCCGACCTGTACACCGAGCAGCCCAGCCTGTGCACCGAGCCGCTCCAGTCTCGGCTCCCTCGGGCGACAGGAACACGGGCGGGGAGAGGAACGAGGGCCACGACGAGGGCGGACGCGACCACGGTCGCAAGGACGGCGGAAGGATCTACTTCAACGAACGTACGTACTCCGCCTTCGCCGATGGCTGCATCACTGCGGCCAGCTCCGGCGGCTTCAGCATTTTCAATGACAGCCGGCAGACCGTCGCGGTCTTCCGAGGCTTCAGCTGTAGCGGCTCTCCGGTCGCCATCGTGGGTCCCCACGGCGAGACCTCTGGCAGTGTGCCCCGTACCGACCCCGGGAGCATGTTCGGTGACGATGGTGTCGCGGGCAGCTTCCTGGTGATCAACGACCACGACGAGTGGTGACAGCGGCCCCCTGCGTGCCGGTGTCGCAAGTGCCGCAGGTTCGAATCCGGCCGGGGGCACCGGCCGAAGGGCCGGCTCGGGAGGTCAGCCTCCCAGGCCGGCCCTTCGTCGCGTCCGGGGCCGTGCCAGACGCATGGCACCGCGACCGCTCGAAGCCCTCCCCGGACGATGGCAGAGAGCCTCCACCAGGCCCAGTGCCGCACCCGGTCGAGTGCGGCTGTCATCATGCTTGGATGGCAAGCAGTCAGCTACCGCCAGGTTGGACCCTGGAGGAGATCCGCAGGGTCTCCGGCGACCGGGAGGCCCGTCCCCTCCACACGGCTCGCGTCGTAACGGGCTGGCCGGTACAAAGCGGGCGGCTCCGTCCCGAGATCGTCTTGGGATTCCATGACCTCTGTCTGGTGAAAGCCGTCAACGACGAAGACTGGTACATGGGCAGCCTGAACGACGACGGCAGCGTCACCTGCTGGAGCGTCTACGGGAACTTTTACGACGCACTTCGCGGCCTGTAGGCCGACCGCACCCGCACCGGCCGGACGCCGGCATCCGTCTCATTCGGCGCCGCTCAGGGCCGTCCAGACGACGGGGCCGAAGCGGGTAGTCGCCGTCACGACCGGCGACCTCCTGTCGACAACACCCGCCGCTCCAGCCATGATTGGCCAATGCCCGAGTTCAGTTGGCCGGACCGCTCCCTGATGCCGACCCCGGATGACAGAGAGCAGAGCTGGCCGGCAACCGTCTCCGCACTACCCCTTGGGTCTCGCGTCAGCGGACGCGTCATCGGCCGACGACCGTTCGGCGTCTTCCTCCTCCTCGACGGCGTGCCGAATGCAGTCGGCCTTGCCGAGATCACCGCTATGCCTCATCCCATGGAACTGCCTGCCTTGGGTGCCACCGTCGTCGGTGAGGTGATCTGGCACGCGGACCACAACCTCCAGGTGAAGATCCGCCTCGACGAATGGCATCTGCCAGGCTGACTACCCCTGGTGGCCGTAGCTCTGCACGACTACCGCGCCAGGGTGCGGGATCAGCAGCCGCCGGGAACGCAGGTGAACTCCCCTGCACGCGCTCCACCACTCCACTACGACAG
Source organism: Streptomyces adustus (assembly GCF_009377175.1). GTDB lineage: Bacteria > Actinomycetota > Actinomycetes > Streptomycetales > Streptomycetaceae > Streptomyces > Streptomyces adustus. Next base: position 14,750 of record NZ_VJZD01000028.1, on the reverse strand, counting down.
TTGGAAGTGCTGTGGTCCGAGCCCCGAAGGCGAGCGACCGCCGCAAACCAAGTGCCGGCGCCCGGTCGATGGTCGAGGATGCCCTCATGGACAACGACCTGGTGGTGTTCCTCAATGCTCGCTTGGACGAAGAGGCCGACCTGGCCCGACGCTGCGACGGGGCCGGGTGTTGCGGAGAGTGGGTCGCCTCTGGGGACACCGTCGATTTCTGCCAGGTCAGCCTCGCAGGTTTCCATCCCGCCGTCGCGCGGCACGTGGCCCGGCATGACCCCGCTCGCGTGCTGCGCGAAGTCGAGGCCAAGCGACGCGTGTTGAACCGTCATGCGCTGAGTTCCGCCGAAGGCGACCCCGAGCGTCCCTGGGCCAACCGTGATGACTGCCAGTTCGACGGCGACCTCTGGCCGTGCGACGATCTGCTCGACCTCGCGCTCCCTTACCAGGACCACCGCGACTTCCCCGAGCGTTACAGGTAGAACCGCGGAACCGAGGGACGTCCATCCGAACCACCTCCCGAATGCTCGCAGTTTCCCAAGCCGGGACACCAAGTGCGCCAACGCCGACCAAGTTCATGGGTCGCCGCGCGGGGTAACCGCGGCTGCGCGGTCCTCCGGCGACCGCCTCGGCCGCGAAGTCCACCTCGGAGCGCCCTGAGTCCGAGCGCCCTGCCCGCGAGAATAGAACTCCCGTTCATCGATTGCCCTTCGATCGGACCGTGACGGGACCTGGTGGGCCGCGTTTTCAGAGCATCAGTGCCACACCGCTGCCCAGACGGAGGACACGCCATGCGTCTCGCCCCTGCCCCCTTGCAGCAGCCTCCCGGAATCGAACGGCGGCCCGGCGTGAGCAGGTACGGCGTTGACGACACAATCCCGAGGTGATGACGTGCCGCTCACCCGTTCCCACATCCGCACGACCACCGAGGCCTACCTGGCCCGGCATCCGCACGAGCGGGAGTCCCTCGCCGGGCTGCTGTCCCTGCTGGACGGCCCCGCCGACCCGACCGACCGTGCCACGCTCCCCGGCCACGTCACGTGCAGCGCGGCGGTCGTCGACCGTGAACAGCGCGTCCTGCACATCGGCCACAAGGTCACGGGACTGCTCCTCGCCCCGGGCGGCCACGTCGAGGACGACCGGACCCTCCTGGCCGCGGCCCTGCGCGAAGTGTGCGAGGAGACCGGCATCAGGGCGGGCGACCTGTGCCTGACTCCGCAGTTCCTCGGCGCTCCGATCGACATCGACGTCCACGACATCCACGCCGACCCCGCCAGAGGTGAAGGCGAACACCGGCATTTTGACTTCCGCTTCGTCTTCCACCTCGTGCCCGAGCGGCATCCGCAGCTCAGGTTGCGGCACGCGGAGGTCACCGACGCCCGGTGGCTCGACCTCGCCGACGTCAGGTCCCCGACCTTGCACGCCAAGCTCCTGGACGCCCGGGCCCAGGGCCTCGACGGGCGGCCGGAGCCCGTCAACGCCTCCGCTCTGATCCACGACGGCCACGGCAGATACCTGCTGCACCTGCGGGACCAGCGTGCAGGCATCTGGGCCCCCGACAGGTTCGCTCTCCTCGGGGGCGGCCGCACGATGCAGGACACCAGTCTGGAGGCGACCCTGCGGCGGGAGCTCGCCGAAGAGGTCCCGGGTCTGAAGGTCGACGCCCTGACGCCGTACGCCCTGGAGGAAGCGACGAGTACCGACGGCTTCGCGGTGCCGATCCAGGTCTTCGAGGGCCGCTGGAACGGTGATCCGGAGACGGTGGATCTACGAGAGGGGGTGCTGCTGCGGTGGTTCGCCCCGGACGCACTGGAGCAACTGCGCCTCAGTCCCGGTCTCGCTGACCTGATCCGCCGGCACGCGGCCGAGCATGCCCCCGCCGACGGCCCGCCCGCCACGACGCGGCTGCTGCGCGACGAGGCGCCGGAGGGGACCGAGCTCCACATCATCGGGGTCCACCTCTACCTGGAGGACAACCACGGCCGGATCCTCCTCGGCCTGCGCCACCCCGACTCGGCGTACGCGGGCAGCACTTGGCACTTCCTGGCCGGGCACTGCGAGCGGGAGGAGGCGATCAACTGCCTGCTCAGGGAGGCCCGGGAGGAGGCCGGGCTGATCATCGACCCGGGCGACGTGGAACTCGTACACCTCGTCCACCTCGTGGACTCGCCGACGGCCCGTCCGCGTATCAGCCTCGTCTTCCGGGCGCGCTCGTGGACCGGCACCCCGGCCGTACTGGAGCCCGACCGGTGCGTGGAGTGGCGATGGTGGAATCCCAAGGATCTCCCGGCCGCCGTCGTGCCCTACACCCGTCAGGCGATCGACGGGGTGCTCGCCGGGCGCCTGTACTCGCAGATGGGCTGGGACGAGCGATGAGCACCCTGGACGCGAGTCCGCCCACGGCCGGCCGGACACCGGGCCGAGCGGGACGGCCGGCCGACGACGACCCGCCTTCGGGCGCCGAGGTGGATCCGGCCGCCGCGCGGGCGGCGATGGTCGCCGAGCTGGAACGGAACGACGGGCTGCGGCCCGGGCCGGTGCGCGACGCGCTGCTGACGCTGCCCCGCGAGGTGCTGATGCCGCAGGCGTACGTACGACGCGGCGCCCCGGGTGAGGAGCCGCCGCGGTGGGAGCTGTTGGACTGGTCGGTGCCACAGGACCGCCCCGAGCTGCTCGGGCTGCTGTACGGCGGGGCCAGTGTGCTCGTCCAGCACGACGGGGAGGCGCTGCTTGGCCGGGGGCGCGGGACGCGGTCGGGGGCGTCGATCACGTCGATGTCGACGGTGGTGGGCCTGACCGCCTCGCTGTTGCAGGAGTTGGAGCTGCGCGCAGGTCAACGGGTGCTGGACGTCGGGACGGGCGCGGGGGTGACCGCCGCGGTGGCCTGTCGGATCTGCGGTGACCAGGGGGTGGTCACCCTCGACCGGGACCGGCACCTCACCGACGCGGCCGCCGTCCGGCTGGCCGACCTGGGCCTGCGGCCGGGCGTGGTGTGCGGGTCCGGGGACGAGGGGTGTCCGGCGCGGGCGCCGTTCGACCGCATCTTCGTGTCGTACGCGATGCAGCGCGTGCCGGCGGCGCTCGTCGAGCAGCTTGCCCCCGGGGGCCGGCTGCTGGCGCACATCACCAGCGCGTCCCCGTCGTGGCCCGCCCTCGCCGTCGTCGAGCGCACCGCCGACGGGCAGGTCACGGCGGAGCTGCGGGCTGTGGAGTTCGCCCACCGGGCGGGGCACGGCATGCAACGGATCCGGCTCGACGAGGAGTTCAGGCAGCGCATCGCCGACGAGCAGGGCAGCTGGACCCAGCGAAGCATGCTGGCGCCGCCCGCGGACACCGACCGCGGCCTGTGGCTGGCAGCGGACCACCTCCTCGGCGGGCTGGTGCGCGACTTCGGCGCCGAGCCCCTCTCCATCGGCGCCCCCGGCTGCGGGTCGTGGCTCCGGGTGGAGCCGGTCGGGCGCTCTCGCTGGGACGTCACCGTCCACGGTCCGCGCGACATCTGGAAGGAACTCCAGGACCTGGCCATCCGATGGCGGGCGGCCGGCAGTCCCGGCCGCTACCGTCTCCTCTTCGAGCCGGACGGTCGCCAGCGGGCCGTATCGGCGTGCGGTCGTCTGTCCTGGCACCTTCCCCTCCCCCGCCCACTCCACGAGGGAGCATCCACGTGACCTGCCCACCCACGTCCGTCCCGGATCCGCCCGCGGTCGACGGACCGCGGGCAGCGGAGGCCCTGTGCACGGTCCTGCTCGCCGGGCGTCCGGGCGGTGCACGATGAGCGGCGGACAGCGGCACACCGAGCCGGTGGACGTCCATCTGATCCTGCGCCGCGAGACCGCCACGGGGCCGAAGACGTCCTGGTCGTGATCGACTTCGAACGCGGTGAGCCGGGGCCTGCCGTGCGCGATCTGGTCCGCCTCTCCGACGCCTGGGACGGCCGCCCCGACCTGTTCGAAGCATTCCTGTCCGGATACGGCAGACGTCTGACCGCAACCGAGGAGGCCCGGATGACCATCGACATGGCCCTCGACGCGGTGAGCGGGATCGCCTACGGCACCGCCCACAGCGATCCCGAGCTGATCGAGCGCGGCCGACGGACGCCGACCCGGCTGCGTGCCGGGCACCACACAGCCCTCTCGTCGACAGGAGGGACCTGAGACCACCGCCGTCCCCCTCTGCGGAACTGCGGCGAGGATCTTGTCGACGTCCGAGGCCCCGGTCCCGGGCGCCGGTCAACCGGGTGAAGGCGTCGGCTGCGGGGCGAAATCGCGGGCCGTCCGGGAGATCGTGCCGTCGAGGGTGGGATGATCTTGCCCTCTCCGGTACGCCTGTCCATGCCCCACGTACCGGATCGCCGGTGACCGACGAGGAGGACGAAGGATCGATGACGCTGAACGTGGGCGAACGGGTGCGGCTGGCGATGGATCTGCGGTTGGCCGGGTCGGTGACGCCGGCCGGGGAACTCCCGGAGGAGGCGGGTGTCTTCGCCGCTTCCGTGGCCCTGGCTGCCGGCATCGAGGGCACTGTCGAGCGTGTGGACGAGCATCACCGGCAGCAGAGCCAGGAGGTGCGTGAGTACCTGCGCCTCAAGTCGCTCCTCGAAGACTTCGGCCACCAGATGCCGCCGGCGAGCAGAAAGCAATTGGAGGAGCAGGTGGAGGCCCTGGAAGAGCCATGGGTCGCCTACCAGCGACAGATGCTCCGCGTCACGGTCCGTGTCCGCCTCGACAACGGATTCGTCCTCGACGACGCCCCCGAGGAGGCTTTCACCCCCGCCTGACCGGGCCGGAGGGCTCGCCTTCTGCAAGTAAGGGCGCGCGACGGCCACCGCCGCGAAGGGCCGCATGGCGGAGATCCGCAGGCCAGTGGACGCCATCCGCGCCGCCTGGACCGGCGGCACGGATGACGACGACTACCCGGTCTCGTCGAGCCGGTGTTCGGTTTCGCACTGTCCGCTGTTGCGCCTGTGTTCCGCGCGTGCGGCCTCCAGCAGGCCTCGCCAGGAGGTCACGGTCGGACGTCGCCGCAGGAGGCTGCGCCTCTCACGTTCCGTCATGCCTCCCCAGACACCGTGCTCGATACGGTTGTCCAGGGCGTGAGCAAGACACTCCGTGCGTACCGGGCAAGCGCTGCAGACCGCCTTCGCCCTGTTCTGCGCTGCGCCTTCGACGAAGAGCTCGTCGGGATCGGCGGAGCGGCACACTGCCCGTGCTGTCCAGTCGACCTCGCTCGTAGTCATCTCCGGTACCGTCCTCCCCCGGCTCGCGCAGCCGACCCGCCTACACATGCAATGCGTTGACGGTACGCCAACCGCACAGCAGCGGTGCACCGCCGGGGGCCTGGACAATCCCGTTGACTGACAGTCCCGTTGACATCACGTGGCTCAGTACGCCCATTTTCAGAGGCCGCCGGCAGGGCGGAAAGGGGCGCGCAGGCACGGCGGTCAGCCTCGCGGTTGCCAGGACCGGCGCGAGTGCGGCCGTCGCCGGCAGCCAGTACGCCTGGAGCCCGCGCAGCCGCGAGCTCGACGTCCCACGGATACGCCGAAGCCCCCGATGAAACGGTGCCAAGTAATCCGGTAGCGCCATCCGTTGCAGCTTCGTGAACGCTCTTTTACGGCCCCGCCGTCGTCCGCCGACAGCCACTCAGAAATAGCTGTACGGCGCATTCACTGCCGCAGACGGCCGGAACCATGCACGCTCCCCCGAGCCTCCTGGCCGATTCTCTTCGGCCTCCCCGGATCAGGCTGCTGCGATATCGACGGAATGAAGTGCCCTACCTTCTGCGCCAGCGCCACGTTAGTAGCAGAAAACCGGAGCGCCGTCTCCCTATTTGCATCTCGCAACGCATCAGCCGGGCCGGGATGGCCGAGAGTGCGGCGGAGACAAATGCGCCCACAGGGGGCAGGGCGACCCATTTCTCGATGTCGCGTCGGTCATCTCCGTCGTGTACGTTCCGATTCACCACGCAGACGATTGACTTGTTCCGACCAGAGCAACACCTCCCAGGGGGGAAGGTGCAGGGTCGTCGCAGCCGTACGGATGGATTCGGGGGAGGCGTAAAAGGCATGTCGGTACGGTCCTTTGAGCGAGCGCTGACCCCGTGGCTCCGATGTCCGGAAAGGCCCTGAGCGCCGGCCTGGAACCGCACGGTTTCGGCACGTCTTTCGGTGGCCGCTCGTACGGAAGACTCAGGTCTTCCGGCTGCTTCCAGCCTTGATGAAGCCCATCATCGATCGCGCTTTTCTCATGCCTGATTTCGCTGGCCAGTTACGCGCGTCGACTCAACTTGACGAATTCTAGGTTCGAAGGATGATGGCGAAACTAACGGGGTCCGAGGAATTTTCCCTGTCAGACATGCTGCGCGCGGCCACCGTCGCCCAGCCCGACCGGACGGCCGTCTCCTGCGGCACTCAGCGGCTGACGTTTCAGCAGCTCAGTGAGCGCAGCGAGAACGTTGCCAGCCACCTGCGGCGACTCGGGGTGCCGGCAGATGTCCCCGTCGGCATCTTTGTGGAGCCGTCCGTCGACCTCGTGGTGAGCGTCTGGGGCGTCCTGCACTCGGGTGCCCCCTACCTGCCGCTGTCACCGGAGTACCCGGACGAACGGATCCGCTACATGATCGCGGATTCGCGGACCGAGGTCATTGTGACGGAGGAGTCCTTAGCCTCCCGACTGGCCGCGATGACGCCACCGGGAACGCGGATCGTCACCGTCGCCCAGACCCAGACCCTCACCCAATCCTCGGCAAAAGCCGGACCAGGCAGGATATTTGGGCCCCCGTACGCCCCCACGGCCACGCGGGGCCACGATCTCGCCTACGTCATCTACACCTCGGGGAGCACGGGCAAGCCCAAAGGCATCGGCATCGAACACCGCAGCATCGTCAGTCAGATGCGCTGGCTGGCCGACGAGCAGGGTCTGGACGAGCGCAGGACGGTGTTGCAGAAGACGCCGCTGAGTTTCGACGCCGCCCAGTGGGAGATCCTCGCTCCGGCCTGCGGCAGCAGCGTGGTGGTGAGCGAACCGGGCCGTTACGCCGATCCCGGCGGGCTCATCGACCTGATCGTCGCGAACGAGGTCACCACCCTTCAGGGGGTGCCGACGCTTCTCCAGGCGCTCGTCGACACGGGGCGGCTGGCCGACTGTACTTCGCTCACCCACGTCTTCAGCGGCGGCGAGGCGCTCACCAGGACCCTGGCCATCGAACTGCTCGACGCGCTGCCGGACTTGGAACTGGTCAACCTGTACGGCCCGAGCGAGTGCACGATCAACGCGTCGGCCCACACCGTGGACCGCGCCACCGTCCACCGCGGCCCCGACCACATCTCCATCGGCCGGCCCGTGCACGGGATGAGCTTCCACATCCTCGACGCCGCACGCCGGCCCGTCGCGCCCGGCGCATCGGGTGAACTGCACATCGCGGGACGCCAACTCGCCCGCGGGTACCTGAACAATCCCGAGCTGACCGTCGAACGCTTCATCGCCAACCCGTTCTCCACCGATCCCGATTCCGCGCGCCTGTACCGCACCGGCGATCTGGCCCGGTGGAACGACGACGGCACCGTACAGTTCCTCGGCCGTACCGACAGCCAGGTCAAGCTGCGCGGTTTCCGGGTCGAGCTGGACGAGATCAAGGTGTCCGTCGAGAAGCACGACTGGGTCAAGCGCGCCGCCGTGCTGGTCCGGGAGGACCCCCGGGTCGGCGCCAACCTCATCGCCTTCATCGAGCTCGACCCCCAGCGGGCCGCGCTGATGGACCAGGGCAACCACGGCGCCCACCACCAGTCGAAGCAGAGCAGGGTGCAGCTCAAGGCGCAGTTGGCGAATCTGGGGGTTCGTGCCGAGGAGGGGGCAGCCGTCGTCGAGCTGCCCGGACGTTCGGCGACGGCCCGGCAGCGACGCACGGTGTTCGCCCGCAAGACGTACCGCTTCTACGAAGGCGGCGCGGTCACCCGGACCGACGTCCTGGACCTGCTCGCCCGCCCGAACAGGGCGCCGGTCTCGCCCCGGACCCCGGACACCCTGACGCTGCCCGAACTCGGCTCCCTGCTGCGCTACTTCGGGCAGTTCCCCAGCAGCGAACGGCTGCTGGCCAAGTACGGGTACGCCTCCCCCGGTTCGCTGTACGCCACCCAGCTGTACCTGGAGCTGTCCGGCATCGCGGGACTGGAACCGGGCTACTACTACCACCACCCCATCAGCCACCGACTCGTGCTGATCAGCCCCGCTCCCGTCGGCCGGCCGAGGCTGCGCGTCCACTTCATCGGGCGCCGGTCGGCCATCGAGCCGGTCTACCGCAACAACATCCAGGAAGTCCTCCAGTTCGAAGCCGGCCACATGGTCGGCCTGTTCGACCACGTCCTGCCCCGGTACGGACTGCGCATCAACGCCCGCCCGGGAGTGCCCGGGGTCAAGGACGTGCTGCGCTGCCCGGACGAGGACTACTACCTGGCCACCTACGAGGTGGAGACGGCTGCCGCCCCTGCCGTCGACAGCCCGGTCGACCTGTATGTGCAGGCCCACCCCGACCGGATCGCCGACCTGGAGGGCGGCCAGTACCTCTATGACGACGGCGAACTGGTGCGTGTGTCGGCTGAGTTGGTCCGCAAGCGCGACGTCATCGCCATCAACCAGGAGGTGTACGACCGCGCGAGCTTCGGGGTCAGCATCATCGGTCGGGCGGCGCAGCCCTGGCAGCGGTATGTCGACCTCGGCCGGGAACTGCAACGACTTCAGATGAACAGCCGCCACCTGGGGCTGATGTCCTCCGGCTACAGCTCCGAGACCGGCAACCCGCTGCCGTCCGCCCGGCGCATCGCGGACATCGCCGGCCACGGCCGGGACGCGGCGTCCTACTTCGCCGTCGGCGGTCGCATCAGCGCCGAACAGCGGCTCAGCGAAGGCATGAAGGAGGACTCCGTCCACATGCGCGGGCCGGCCGAGATCCTCAAGGACCACCTCGCCGCGGCGCTGCCTCCGTACATGGTGCCCAACCGGGTCACCGTGCTGGACTCCTTCCCGCTCACGCCGAACGGCAAGATCGACCACCAGGCGCTGCGCGAGCTGGACAAGGCCGCCGTGGACGACGGCGAGGCACCCGTCGTCCCACCGCGTACGCCCACCGAGGAGGCCATCGCCGCGCTGTGGCGCACCGTGCTGCGCCAGGAGCGGGTCTCGATCAGGGACAACTTCTTCGCCGCCGGGGGCCATTCACTGACCGCGGTCAACCTGGTCGGCCGGATCAACCGGGAGCTCGGCAGTTCCCTGCCGTTGCAGGTGCTGTTCGACTCGCCGACCATCGCGGAGCTGGCCCGGCGCGTCGACCGCGAGCCCGCGACCGAACTGCCCCGGCTGGTGCGCCTGCGGGCCGGGGACGGCGGGCGGCCGGTCTTCTGCTGGCCCGGCCTGGGCGGCTATCCGATGAGCCTGCGGTTGCTGGCCGGCCGGCTGGCACTGGAGCGGCCGTTCCTCGGGGTGCAGGCGTACGGCATCAACCCGGGCGAGAGCGCGTATCCGACGTTCGACGAGATGGTCGCCAAGGACATCGAACTCCTGCGGCAGGTCCAGCCGGTCGGCCCGTACACGCTGTGGGGGTACTCCTTCGGGGCCCGGGTGGCGTTCGAGGCGGCCCATCGGCTGGAGCGCGCGGGCGAGCGGGTCGACGAGGTGATCCTGATCGCGCCGGGCAAGCCGCCCGTCGAAGGCCGTGACGCGACGCCCGCCGGGGCCGCCGTCAGCTTCACCGACAGCACCTTCGTCGCGATCCTCTATTCGGTCTTCGCCGGAAACCTCGAGAGGTCGGCCGTCGAGGCGTGTCTGGCCGCCACCCACGACGAAGAGTCCTTCATCGCGTTCGTCTGCGGCCGGTTCGAGCACCTGGAGCGTGACCTGGTGCGCAGGATCGTCGGCGTGGTGCGCCAGACCTTCCTCTTCGAGTACGCCCCCCACGAACTGGCCGAACGCAGCGTCGCGGCGCCGATCACGGTGTTGCGGGCCGAGGGTGACCTGGACTCCTACCTCGACTCCGGGCCCCCGCTGTCGGCCACTCCCCCCACCGTCAACCGGCTCAAGGCCGACCACTACGAACTGCTGCGCGCGAACGGCATCGCCGAACTCGTCGCCGCGATCCAGGCCGCACGACTGCCCAGAAAGGCCATCGGAGTGCCCCACGTCAGCATCAAGCATTTCCCGAACGTCCTCGAAGCCGACCAGATCTCGGCCCTCGTCGACGCGATCACCAGCGCGGTACGGACCGCGTTCTCGGTCGACGAGGGCGCCGTGTCGATCGCCCTCGAACCGGTGGCCCAGGACGTCTGGACCGAGCGGGTCTACATACCCGAGATCACGAACAGCGCCGGAACCCTCGTCAAATCCCCGAACTACTGACAGCCGCGTCCGAGTTCGACGTGCCGACGAAGGACCAGGACATGACTTCACGGAGGACCGCATGCGCAAGGTGATCACCAGGGCGAGGGAAGACCTCTCCGTGATCGTCGAGCGGGACCCCTCGATCCGCACCCGTGCGGAGGCGCTGCTGCATCCCGCGCTGCCCGCGCTGTGGACCCACCGGCTGGCACATGCCCTGTACACCCGCGGACACCGCCAGCTCGCCCGGATCCTGGCCTACCTGGCCCGCGCGGTGACCGGCGGCATCGAGATCCATCCGGGCGCCACCCTGGGCCGGCGCGTGTTCATCGACCACGGGGCCGCGGTGGTCATCGGGGAGACCGCCCGGGTCGGCGAGGACGTCACGATCTTCCACCAGGTCACCCTGGGCGCCGTCGGCTGGTGGCGGGACGGGCACCGCGACCCCGGTGCCCGCAGGCATCCGGTCGTCGGCGACCGGGTCGTCCTCGGCACCAACGCCATCGTGCTGGGTCCGGTCACCATCGGCGACGACGCGCTGGTCGGCGCAGGCTCGCTCGTCCTGGGCGATGTCCCGTCCGGCGCCCGCGTCATGGCCCCCACGGCCGAGATCGTGCGGCCTCTGTCACCGGCGGACCGCGAGGAGGCAGACCGACCACTGTCACCCGCGGACCGTGAGGAGGCCGACCGGCTGCTGCGCGCACTGGCCACCTCCGGCTGCTGGTGACCGCTCACCGCACCCCGCCGCCCGTCCATCGTTCTCGTTCCAGCCGGCCACCGTACCGGCACGCCATCGGAGGCACAGATGACTCACGTCGGTGTCGTGGAGAGCAACCTCTCCGGCTCCGGCTTCGAGGGCCTGCAAATCATCAAGGAACTCGACTGCCGCGTCACCTTCTTCACCCGCGACCTGGACCGGTACCTGGCCGTACCGGGTGGGCCCGCCTACTTCGACACCTACGTCGACGAGATCGTCCACTGCGAGACGAACATCTACGAGGAGCTTCTGCCGCACGTGCACGCGGCCGCGGCCGCGCATCCCTTCGACGCCTTCCTGACCCTGGCGGAGTACGACGTGGTGGTGGCCGCCCAGGTGGCCGTCCACCTCGGACTGCCCACGGTCAGCGTCGACGGCGTCGCCACCGCGCGCAACAAGGCGCTGATGCGCCGCCGCTGCGCCGAACTCGGCGTCGCCATACCGGCGTTCCGCACCGTGCAGACCCCGGCCGAGGCGGCGGCGGCCGCGACGGAGATCGGCCTGCCGTGTGTGGTGAAGCCGGCCGACGAGACCAGCAGCGCCGACGTACGGCTGGTGGAGACCTCGGCGCAGGCCGCCGAGCACGTCGCTCTGATCCGGTCCCGGGTGGAGAACACCCGCGGCCAGGCCCGCTACCACGAGCTGCTGGTCGAGGAGTATCTGAGCGGCCCCGAGGTCAGTGTGGAGGTGCTGGCCGACAAGGACCGGTACGAGGTGCTCGGGGTGACCGACAAGTCGCTCACCGGGCAGGGCTACTTCGTCGAGCTGGCCCACACCTTCCCCTCCAGCCTGCCCGAGCCGGTGGTGCGCGCCTGCGGCGACCTGGCCGTGGAAGCACTGCGGGCGGTCGGCTTCGACCTGGGCATGGCCCATGTCGAGATCAAGGTGACCGAGTCCGGGCCCAAGCTCATCGAGATCAATCCCCGGCCCGCCGGCGGCAAGATCACCCACCTCGTCGACCGCGCTCTGGGCATCAAGTCCCTGGAGTTGGTGGCCCGGCAGTACCTCGGGCAGCCGCTGCCGGCCCGGGTGCTGCCCGAGCGGCCGGTCGGCGGCGCGGCCATCCGCTATCTGACCGCGCAGCCCGGCCGCGTCGTGTCGGTCGGCGGCCGCGAGCGGGCCGCCGCCCTGCCCGGTGTCGAGGAGGTCGTAGTCAAGCCCGAACCGGGCTCCGTGATCCGGGATTTGCGCCGCAACGGCGACCGCGCCGGACATGTCCTCGTGGTGGCCGAGAGCGCCGAACTCGCGGCACGGACCGCGGAGGCCGCCGTACAGGAGATCCGCATCCGCACCGAGCCGGTCACCCGGCGCCCCGTCGCGGACTCCTTGGTCGAACTGATCGGCGGCACGCCGCTGCTGCGGCTGCCGGTGGACCGCATCGTGGCCGGTGCCCCGGCCGACGCCGAGGTACTGGCGAAGCTGGAGCTGTTCAACCCCTGGTCCAGCAGCAAGGACCGGGCCGCGCTGTCGATGCTGCGCGGCGCCGAGAAGCAGGGGCTGCTCACGCCCGGTGAAGGCACCGTGATCGAGGCGACCTCGGGCAATACCGGCATCTCGCTGGCCGCCCTCGCCGCCGCCCGCGGCTACCGCTGCGTCATCGTGCTCCCCGACAACGCCACCCCGGAGCGAGTGGCCATCCTGCGGTCGCTCGGCGCCGAGGTCGTACGCACTCCGCACACCGGTGGCTACCAGGCAGCCGTCGACAGGGCCGCCGAACTCCACAGCCTGACCCCCGGGTCGTGGTTCTGCTGCCAGCACGAGAACCCGGACAACACCCAGGCGCACTACGAGACGACCGGCCCGGAGATCTGGAGCGACGCCGACGGGCGGATCGACGTGTTCGTGTGCGGAGTGGGCACCGGCGGCACCCTCAGCGGGGCCGGACGCTACCTGCGCGAGAGCCACCCCGCGGTCCGGATCGTGGCGGTGGAACCGGCGGGCTCGCCCCTGCTGTCCGGCGGCGAACCCGGCACGCACACCATCCCCGGCTTCAACGGCGGCTTCATCGCCCCGACCACGGAACGCAACCTCATCGACGAGGTGATCGCGGTCTCCGACGCGGACGCTCTCGACGCCACCCGCCGCCTCGCGCAGCGCATCGGCCTGTTGGTCGGTGTGTCCGCCGGCGCCGTCGTGCACGCCTCCGGCGTCCTGGCCTCCCGGCCGGAGTACCGGGGCCGGCGCATCGTGACCCTGCTGCCCGACACCGGCGAACGCTACCTGAGCCTCCTCGGCCGTGAGGCCGAGCCGGTGACGGATCCGGTCGCGGAGCCGGTCGCGGCCGGATCCGCATCCGAGGGCGGCGCCCGGTGACGACGCCCGCGCCGGCCGACGACCGGCCCCGCCTGCTGATGGTGATGCCCTACCGCCAGTTCGTGAGCAAGGCACAGGCCGAGGGATTCTGGGTCGGCGCGATCTGGGACCCCCGCCTGGAGACACCGGAGTACCTCGACGACGTACGCGCACGGGCGGACCTGTTCGTGACAGCCGACTTCCGGGATCCGCGGGTGCTGCGCCGCACGCTGCACGAGGTGGCCCGAGAGCACCGGGCGACGTTGATCTACCACATAGGCCGGGAGGAGACGATGGTCGCCGCCTACGAGGCGGCCGAGGACCTGGGCGGCGAACTCAACCCGGCCGCGGCGATCCAACTGCTGGCCGACAAGCACGCCATGCGGGACCTGCTCGCCCGGCGCGGGCTGTCACCGGTGGCCTTCGAGGCCGCACCGACCCGGCAGGAGGTGGCGGACGCCGTCGAGCGCATCGGCTACCCGGCCGTCGTCAAACCGTCCGCGCTCGCCGGCAGCCGGGGCGTGTTCCTGTGGCAGCAGCCGCAGGACCTGACGGCCTGGACCGCGCTCGTCGACCAGTACGGCTACGACGGCCCGTTCCTGGTCGAGGAGTATCTGCGCGGTCCCGAGTACAGCGTGGAGACACTGAGCAGGGACGGCCGCCACCAGATCGTCGGCATCACCGAGAAACTGCTGGGACCCCCGCCGCTGTTCGTGGAGGTGGGGCACGTCCACCCGGCGCCGCTGCCGGCGCAGCGTCGGCGTGCCGTCGAGGAACTCACCACACGGTTCCTCACTGCGTGCGACTACCGGTTCGGCCCCGCGCACACCGAAGTGATCTGGACCGAGCGCGGTCCGCGCATCGTCGAGTCGCAGGCCCGGCTCGGCGGCGACCGCATCCCGCGCCTGGTCGAGCTGGCCACCGGACTCGACATCGAGCAGGCCGTCTTCGCCGCCCTGGCGGGCCGGCCCGCCGAGCCCGTCGCGCCGACGGCGACGGCCATCGTGCGGTTCTTCACCTTCCCGCCGGGCCGCGTGGACGAGATCCGCGGCCTGGAGACAGCCGCCCGGCTCACCCACGTCGACGAGCTGAGCCTTCGGCTGAGCCCGGGCGACACCGTACCGGCGGTCCGCGACTCCAAGAGCCGCCACGGTCACGTCATCGTCTCCGGCGTCACAGCCGAGGAGGCGCGGACCCGCTGTGCGCAGGTGCTCGCCGCCATCGAGGTCGTCGTCGACGGCACGCCCGTACGAGCGGACGGCCGCACCGGGGTCCTCGGAACGCCCGTATGAGCACCGCCCGTCACCACTCCCCCACCCCGAAGAAAGGCACCGCCCATGCGCCTG
>NZ_VJZD01000289.1 GCF_009377175.1 Streptomyces adustus | reverse complement strand
TAAGAGACAGGCCCCGGGCCGTGCGGCCCGGGGCGCCCTCTCGTCGTACGGTCCGACGTCAGCTCTTCTTGCCGGCCGACTCGGTCCGGTCCGCCGCCTTCGCGTCCGAGGCCTCCGAGGCGTCCTCGGCGTCGGACTCGGTGTCGGTCTCGGCCGCCGCCGTGTCCTCGGTCCGGCCGGCCGCCGTGTCCTCGGCCGTGTCCCCGGCCTCGTGGTCGGCGTCGGTCTTGTCCCCGGCCTCGCCGTCCGCCTTGTCCTCGGCCTCGCCGTCGGCCTGCGCCTCGGTCCCGCCGTCGCCCTCGGGGCCGCCCTCGCCCTCGGGGCCGGCGCCGGGCTCGACCTCGGCCTCCCGGCCGGGCCGCTTCTTCGCCGACACCACGATGTACACCACCGCGAGCAGGAAGACGACGAGCGCGGTCCAGTCGTTCAGGCGCAGCCCCAGGATGTGGTGGGCGTCGTCGACCCGCATGTACTCGATCCAGCCGCGGCCCACGCAGTACGCCGCGACGTACAGCGCGAACGCCCGGCCGTGCCCGAGCGTGAAGCGGCGGTCGGCCCAGATAACCAGGAAGGCCACGCCGACGCACCACAGGGACTCGTACAGGAACGTCGGGTGGTAGGTGCCCGGGATCCGGCCGTCCGTCGAGGACGTGATCTTCAGCGCCCACGGCAGGTCGGTGGGCCGCCCGTAGAGCTCCTGGTTGAACCAGTTGCCCCAGCGCCCGATCGCCTGGGCGAGGGCGATGCCGGGGGCGATGGCGTCGGCGTAGGCGGGCAGCGGGATGCCGCGGCGGCGGCAGCCGATCCACGCGCCCACCGCACCGAGCGCGATGGCGCCCCAGATGCCGAGGCCGCCCTCCCAGACCTTGAAGGCGTCCACCCAGTCACGGCCCTCGCTGAAGTACAGCTCGTAGTCCGTGATCACGTGGTAGAGCCGGCCGCCGACCAGGCCGAAGGGCACGGCCCAGACCGCGATGTCGGCCACCGTGCCGGCCCGCCCGCCCCGGGCGATCCAGCGTTTGTTGCCGAGCCAGACGGCTACGAAGACGCCGATGATGATGCAGAACGCGTAGCCGCGCAGCGGAATGGGACCGAGGTGCAGCACCCCGCGCGACGGGCTGGGAATGTAGGCAAGTTCCATGGCAAGGTCGACGCTACCGTGCCGGACCGGGCCCACGGCAGGCAGCCCGGCTACGGCTCCATAACAGGCGGACGGGGAACACTCACCCCTTGGCCGCCTCCTGCACCATCTCCTTCAGCTTCTGCGGGGTCATCGTGCGGTCCTGGTAGATGTTCTTGCCGTCGAGCAGCACGGTCGGGGTGCCGCCGAATTGTCCTGCCTTGAAGGCCTCGTTCGACTTCACGACCCAACTGTCGTGGGTGCCCTGTTCCACGCACGCGCGGAACTCCGGCGTGTCGAGACCGTCGACCTTGCCCGCGAGCTCGATGAGCTTGGCGTTGTCCGCGTAGGCGTCCTGGGTCTCCGACGGCTGGTTCTCGTAGAGCACGTCGTGGTACGCGGTGAACTTGCCGGCGTCCTGGGCGCAGGCGGCGGCGTTGGCGGCCTTGCGGGAGCCGCTGCCGCCCATGTTGCCGTCGATGAGGGTGGCCAGGTGGTACTCCACCTTCAGCTGCCCGGCGTCCGTCAGCTCGTGGATGGTCGGGCGGTACGCCGCCTCGAAGGCCTTGCAGGCCGGGCAGCGGAAGTCCTCCCAGACGGTGAGCGTCGACTTCGCGCTCTCCTGGCCGACCGGGATGGCGAGGCTGTCCTTGCCCTGCGCCCCCGAGGGTGCGGCGACCGGGCCCGAGCTGCCGCTGCTCTTCTCCTTGCCGGCGTTCGCTGCGACGACGCCGATCACCGCCGCCAGCCCCAGTACGCAGACGACGCTCGCGCCCACGATCAGCGTCCGCCGACGCCTCTCCGCGGCCTTCTGCTTCTCACGTTCGACCGCCAGCCGCTCGCGTGCGGCGCGCTTTCCGTCATGGTGGTTCTTCTCGCTCACACACGCAGGAACGAACCGGGGAGGCGCAGCGCGCCGCCCCGGCCCCAGGTCCACCCGTTCGAGTGACTCGTACGGAATGTCCCTTACGTCACACCTGTCGGCGCACGCCCTTCGCGAGGTCGCCCGCGAGCGCGCGGACCGCCTCGATGCCCGCCGCCTCGTCCGGGGCGTCCAGCATCCGCTTGACGAAGGCCGAGCCGACGATCACCCCGTCGGCGAAGCCGGCCACCTCGGCGGCCTGCTCCGCGTTCGACACGCCGAGGCCGACGCAGACCGGCAGGCCGGTGCCGGTGGCCCGGGTGCGCCGGACCAGGTCCTCGGCCTGCGCGCCCACCGAGGCGCGGGTGCCGGTGACCCCCATCAGCGAGGCGGCGTAGACGAAACCGCTGCCCACCGCGGTGATCTGGGCGAGCCGCTCGTCCTTGCTGCTGGGCGCCACCACGAAGACCGTCGCGAGGTCGTGCTTCGCGGCGTGTTCCCGCCACAGCGCGGACTCCTGCACCGGCAGGTCGGGCAGGATCGCCCCGGCCCCGCCGGCCTCGGCGAGCTCGGCGGTGAAGCGCTCGACGCCGTAGCGGTCGATCGGGTTCCAGTACGTCATGACGAGGACGGGCTTGCCGGTCGCCTCGTGCGCCTCGCGCACCGTGCGCATCACGTCGGCGATCCGGACGCCGCCGCGCAGGGCGATGTCGTCGGCGGTCTGGATGACGGGGCCGTCCAGGACCGGGTCGCTGTGCGGCAGGCCCACCTCGACGACGTCGGCGCCGCCGTCGAAGGCGGCCTTGATCGCCTCGATGCCGCCGTCCACGGTCGGGAATCCGGCCGGGAGGTAGGCGATGAGGGCGGAGCGGCCCTCGGCCTTCGCGGCGGCGAGGGTGTCCGACAGCAGCCGGCCGTTCCCGCCGGTCGATGCAGTCCCGCTCACTTGGCGTCCCCCTCGATCTCGGCGATGTCGGCCGCGTCGGCGGCGACCTCGGCGTCGGTGTCGTACAGGCCGAAGTAGCGCGCGGCGGTGTCCATGTCCTTGTCGCCGCGGCCCGAAAGGTTGATCACGATCAGACCGTCGGGGCCGAGCTCACGGCCGACCTCCAGGGCACCGGCGAGGGCGTGGGCGCTCTCGATGGCCGGGATGACGCCCTCGGTGCGCGACAGCAGGCGCAGGGCCTGCATGGCCGCGTCGTCGGTGACCGCGCGATACTCGGCGCGGCCGCTGTCCTTGAGGTAGGAGTGCTCGGGGCCGATGCCCGGGTAGTCCAGGCCGGCCGAGATCGAGTACGGCTCGGTGATCTGACCCTCGTCGTCCTGGAGGACGTAGGACCGGGAGCCGTGCAGGATGCCGGGCTCGCCCGCGGTCAGGGTGGCCGCGTGCTCGCCGGTCTCCACGCCGTGCCCGGCCGGCTCGCAGCCGATCAGGCGGACGCCGGTGTCCGGGATGAAGGCGTGGAAGAGGCCGATGGCGTTGGAGCCGCCGCCGACGCAGGCGACGGCCGCGTCGGGCAGCCGGCCCGCGCGCTCCAGGATCTGGCGCCGGGCCTCGACGCCGATGACCCGGTGGAAGTCGCGGACCATGGCGGGGAAGGGGTGCGGTCCGGCGACGGTGCCGAACAGGTAGTGGGTGCGGTCGACGTTGGCGACCCAGTCCCGGAAGGCCTCGTTGATGGCGTCCTTCAGGGTCCGGCTGCCGGACTTCACGGCGACGACCTCGGCGCCGAGCATGCGCATCCGGGCCACGTTGAGGGCCTGGCGCTGGGTGTCGATCTCGCCCATGTAGATGGTGCATTCGAGGCCGAACAGCGCGCAGGCGGTGGCCGTCGCGACGCCGTGCTGGCCGGCGCCGGTCTCGGCGATGACCCGGGTCTTGCCCATCCGCTTGGTGAGCAGGGCCTGGCCGAGCACGTTGTTGATCTTGTGGGAGCCGGTGTGGTTCAGGTCCTCGCGCTTGAGGAACACCCGGGCGCCACCGGCGTGCTCGGCGAACCGGGGCACCTCGGTGAGGGCGCTGGGCCGACCGGTGTAGTTGACCAGCAGGTCGTCGAGCTCGCGGGCGAACTCGGGGTCGGACTTCGCCTTGTCGTACTCGACGGCGACCTCGTCCACGGCGGCGACGAGCGCCTCCGGGATGAACTTGCCACCGAACGCGCCGAAGTAGCCCTCGGCGCTGGGCACCTGACCGGTGGGGTCAGGGAAGAAGAAATCGCTGGGCATGCGAAAACCTCACGGTGAGTGTTCGGGAAAGACACTGTTCGCCGTGGGGCGGGGGGTTTGTTCGATGGCTGTGAGCCGTCAGTGGCTGGTCGCGCTCGCGCGACGGTGGCCGCGCATTCGGTGCTGCCCCGCGCCCCTGGAGGGGCGCTGCCATCGCCTGCCGTTGACCTGACCGGGCTCGTCACCGATGACGTAACGCACTCGACGGCCGTGCACCCGGCGCGCGGGGGCACGGCAGCCGCGGGGCCGGCAGCCGCGCGCGAGGCGGGCGTACCGGTCCACGGTCGTCGAGAGTGTCGTGGGCGTCATCGGGATCAACCCTAGCGGAGTGTCAGTCGCGCCCGTGCCGCAGCGCCGGGTGCTCGCCCGCCGCCACCAGGTCGGACACCGCGGCCTTCGGGTCGCGGCCGGTGACCAGGGACTCGCCCACGAGGACCGCGTCGGCGCCGGCGTTGGCGTAGGCGATGAGGTCGTGCGGCCCGCGGACGCCGGACTCGGCGATCTTGACGATGTGGGCCGGGATCTCGGGGGCGACCCGCTCGAACGTCGAGCGGTCGACCTCCAGGGTCTTCAGGTTGCGCGCGTTGACGCCGATGACCTTGGCGCCCGCGTCCACCGCGCGCTCGACCTCGTCCTCGTCGTGCACCTCGACCAGCGGCGTGAGCCCGATGGACTCGGCGCGCTCGATGAGGGACTCCAGGGCGGGCTGCTCAAGGGCCGCGACGATCAGCAGCGCGAGGTCGGCGCCGTACGCGCGCGCCTCCCACAGCTGGTAGGCGGTGACGATGAAGTCCTTGCGCAGCACGGGGATGTCCACGCGGGCGCGGACCGCTTCGAGGTCCGCCAGCGAGCCGCCGAAGCGGCGCTGTTCGGTCAGCACGGAGATGACGGCGGCGCCGCCCGCCTCGTAGTCGGCGGCCAGGGCCGCCGGGTCGGCGATCGCGGCCAGCGCGCCCTTGGACGGGCTGGAGCGCTTGACCTCGCAGATCACCTTGACGCCCTCGCCGCGCAGCGCGGCCACCCCGTCCTTGGCGGCACGTGCCTTGGCCGCGCGCTCCTTGAGCTCGTCGAGGCTGACGCGCGCCTGCCGTTCCGCGAGGTCGGCACGGACTCCGTCGATGATCTCGTCGAGCACACTCACGCGAGCGGCCCCCTTCCAGACGGTTGACTCTTCAAGCGATCGGGCCTGCGCCCCGGGGCTGCCGCTCGGGCACTGCCGGTGGGCGCGATTCACGGCCACTGCGATGGTATCCGGAGGAAGGCGTAGGCCTCGCATCCGGTTGACGCCGGTCCCACTACCTGGACGTTCTGTCCCCGGTCAAGGATGCAGCCAGCCGCCGAACGGCAGGTTCCGGACCACCGCGAAGACCAGCAGCGACACGCCCAGCGTCCACAAGTGCACCGGCCCGAGGTCGATCCGCAGCGGCCGTCCGCGCACCGCACGGACCACCCAGACGGTCCACAGCACCGCGAACCCCAGATAGCCGAGCACGGCCGCCGCGTTGTCGTGGAGGGCCGTCACCAGGTCGCCGTGGACGAAGGCGTGCGCACTGCGCAGGCCGCCGCAGCCGGGGCAGTAGATGCCGGTCAGTCGCAGCAGCGGGCAGACGGGATAGTGGCCCGGCTCGTTGGGGTCCACGGCGCCGACGTAGGCGAAGGCCCCCACGACGGCCGCGAGCAGTCCGGCGGGCACGGCCAGCCGCCCCGCGACGGTCCCCGCGGGCATGTCCCGGGTCCCCTGGCTGTCGGCGTTCACGCCCCGCATTCTGCCCCGTGCGGGCCGTGAGCGCGCGGCAGGGGGCGCACCCGCGCGCGACGGCGCGGGTCCGCCCCCTGCCGGGTACGCGGTGACGCGGGTGTCAGCCCTCGACGCCGGCCGGCTCGCGGCCCGCGGTGGACTGCACGACGAGGGGGGCCTGCTTCGGCTGGCCCAGACCCGCGGCGCTCATCGCCCAGCCGACGACACCACCGAGGGCGACGATCACCATGCCGCCCCAGAAGCCCAGGGGCTGCGCCATCACCATGAAAGCGCCCGCGACGCAGAAACCGATGAAGGCGATGATGACACCGGTCCAGGCGGCCGGGGTGTGACCGTGGCTGCTGCCCGCCATGACTTGCTCCTCATTGCTGTGTACGTGTGTACGTGTCTGAGCCGGACGCTCACCGTCCATTGTCCCGTACGCGGACGCGTCGCGTGATCGGGGGTGCTTCCCTCGCGCGTACGGCAGGCCGCGGGGTGGTGCGCCGGACCGCGACCGGGGCGGCGGCCGGACTCAGGGGCCCGGCGCGTCGCCCGACCTGCACCACACCCCGCGACGCCGGGCTGATCCGAACGGCAGGCCCCAGGGCCTGTCTGACAATTCCCGTCTGCCCGGCGACGCCATGCACGCCCTCTCGCCGCACCGGCCCCAGACCCGAGTACATCCAGTACGCAGGCCTGGGGCCGGCACGCCGAGAGCACGCACCTGACGCCGCCAGGCCGCCCTTCGGGCGACGACGCGAATTGTCAGACAGGCCCTAGGCGGGGTCGGGGTCGGTGCCCGTCGGGTCCTCTCCGCGATCCAGGGCCTTCCAGATGTCCTCCGGCCGGTCGGGGTCGACGGCCGGCGCCGCGCGGCGCGTCCTGGGCTTGCCGTTGCGCTCGTAGCGGCCCGACATCACCGGCCACAGCGGGCCGTAGCGCAGGGCCAGCAGCCCGGCCAGCAGGATCAGGACGCCGCCCGCGGCGGCCACGTACGGCCACGCGGTGTGGGTGAAGGCGGCCACGACGGCCGAGGTGTCGCCGGAGGCCTGCGCGGCCTTCTCGTCGAGCGCGGAGCTGTCGGAGGCGCCGACCAGCGCGGCGGCGACGATCCCGGCACCGGAGAGCGCGAGCAGCGCGGAGACCAGCTGGCGGCCGGTCCGGCGGACCGCGAAGACGGCGACCAGCGCGGCGAGACCCACTATCGCCAGGGCCGCGGGGACGCCGGTGACGTCGCTGCCCTTGGCGGTCAGGGGGAAGTCACCGCCGGCGACCGTCGCGGTGCCCTGCGACCAGCGCTGGCGGGTGGCCAGCAGGGCCACGGCGGCGCCCAGCGCCCCGCTGGGCAGGGCGACGGCGAGGCTCCGGCGGCCGGACCGGACCGGGGCGGCGGCTTGGGATCGGGGGTGAGGAACAGCAGTCACGTACCCCACTATCGCCTGAACCCCGGGCGAACCGGCACCCGGGGCGACGTGAGACGCGCCCTACTTACCCGCCCAGCCGGTTCGCGGTGTGTACGGCGCGCAGCACCGCCGCCGCCTTGTTGCGGCACTCGGTGTCCTCGGCGACCGGGTCGGAGTCGGCGACGATGCCCGCCCCGGCCTGGACGTAGGCGGTGCCGTCGCGCAGCAGGGCCGTACGGATGGCGATGGCGGTGTCGGAGTCGCCGGCGAAGTCGAGATAGCCGACGCAGCCGCCGTACAGCCCGCGCCGGGACGGTTCGAGTTCGTCGATGATCTGCATCGCGCGCGGCTTGGGCGCGCCGGACAGGGTGCCCGCCGGGAAGCAGGCGGTCAGGACGTCGAAGGCGGTGCGGCCCGCCGCGACCCGCCCGGTGACCGTCGAGACGATGTGCATCACGTGCGAGTACCGCTCGACGGACATGAAGTCGACCACCTCGACCGAGCCCGGCTCGCAGACCCGTCCCAGGTCGTTGCGCCCGAGGTCGACGAGCATGAGGTGCTCGGCGCGCTCCTTGGGGTCGGCGAGCAGTTCGTCGGCCAGGGCCTGGTCCTCCTGCGGGGTCGCCCCGCGGTGCCGGGTGCCGGCGATCGGGTGGACCATCGCCCGCCCGTCCTCGACCTTGACCAGCGCCTCCGGGGACGAGCCGACGACGTCGAAGCCCTCGAAGCGGAAGAGGTACATGTACGGGGACGGGTTGGTGGCCCGCAGCACCCGGTAGACGTCCAGCGCGCTCGCCGTGCACGGCGTCTCGAAGCGCTGCGAGGGGACGACCTGGAACGCCTCGCCCGCCCTGATGCGCTCCTTGACGTCCTCCACGGCCCGCTGGAAGTCCGCGCCGCCCCACAGGGCGCTGTACTCGGGGAGTTCGGAGGGCGGGAGCACGGCGGGCGGCTGGGCGACCGCGCGGGAGAGGTCGGCCTCCATCGCGTCCAGCCGGGCCACGGCGTCGGTATAGGCGTCGTCGACGCCGGTGTCGAGGTCGTTGTGGTTGATCGCGTTGGCGATCAGCAGGACGGAGCCCTCCCAGTGGTCCATGACGGCCAGGTCGCTGGTGAGGAGCATGGTCAGCTCGGGCAGCCGGAGGTCGTCGCGCTCGCCGGGGCCGATCTTCTCCAGCCGGCGCACGATGTCGTAGCCGAGGTAGCCGACCATGCCGCCGGTGAAGGGTGGCAGGTCGTCCTGGCCGGGGGTGTGGAGGGTCTCGATGGTGGCGCGCAGCGCGGCGAGCGGGTCGCCGTCGACGGGGACGCCGACGGGCGGGGCACCGAGCCAGTGGGCCTGGCCGTCACGCGTGGTGAGCGTGGCGGAGCTGCGGACCCCGACGAAGGAGTAGCGGGACCAGGACCGTCCGTTCTCCGCGGACTCCAGCAGGAAGGTGCCGGGGCGCTCGGCGGCGAGCTTGCGGTAGAGCGCGACCGGGGTGTCGCCGTCGGCGAGGAGCTTGCGGGTGACCGGAATGACGCGGCGGTCGGTGGCCAGCTTGCGGAACGTCTCGAGGTCCATGGCGGCTGACCTTACTGATCGTCGGCGGGTACGCCGGAATCGGCGGCGTCCGTGAGCAGTACGTCCTCGTCGAAGCAGGTGCGCGCCCCGGTGTGGCAGGCGGCGCCGACCTGGTCGACCTTGACCAGCAGCGTGTCGCCGTCGCAGTCGAGGGCGACGGACCGGACCCACTGGAAGTGACCGGAGGTGTCGCCCTTGACCCAGTACTCCCGGCGGCTGCGGGACCAGTACGTGCAGCGGCCGGTGGTCAGGGTGCGATGCAGCGCCTCGTCGTCCATCCAGCCGAGCATGAGCACCTCGCCGGTGTCGTACTGCTGGGCGATGGCGGGCACGAGGCCGTCGGCGCTGCGCTTGAGCCGGGCGGCGATCTCGGGGTTCAGGCTGCTGGGCGGGGGCGTGCTGGTCATGGCTGCCATTGTGCCGCGCGATCCGGGCGTTCCGGGCGTGGTGTCCACTGGGCGGACCCGGCGCGCGGTCGTAGGCTGACGGCATGTCGACCTTCGCCAAGCGTGAACGGCTCCTTCTCGCCGACCTCTTGGAGGTCACCGGTCCGCAGGCCCCCACCTTGTGCGAGGGCTGGCAGACCCGTGACCTCGCCGCGCACGTGGTGGTGCGCGAGCGCCGCCCCGACGCCGCCGGCGGCATCCTGGTCAAGCAGCTCGCGTCCCGCCTGGAGAAGGTGATGGAGGAGTTCGCGGCCAAGCCGTACGAGGAGCTCATCCAGCTGATCCGCACCGGGCCGCCGCGCTTCTCGCCGTTCCAGCTCAAGCAGGTCGACGAGGCGTCGAACACGGTGGAGTTCTACGTCCACACGGAGGACGTCCGCCGGGCGCAGCCGGACTGGGCGCCGCGCGAGCTGGACTCGGTGTTCCAGGACTCGCTGTGGTCCCGGCTGGAGCGGTCGGCCCGGCTGGTGGGCCGCCGGGCGCCGACCGGTCTGGTGCTGCGCCGCCCGGACGGCCGGACGGTGGTGGCGCACAAGGGCACACCGGTCGTGACGGTGACCGGCGAACCGTCGGAACTGCTGCTGTTCGCGTACGGGCGGCAGAGTGCGGCCGCGGTGGAACTGGAGGGCGAGAAGGCAGCGATCGCCCAGCTGCACGAGTCCAGGGCGCTGGGCCTCTGAGGCACGGGGCCCGCGATCCGGGCGGGGCCCGGGTCCGGTCGGATCCGGACCCGGGGCCTGCCGGGACTCACTGCTTGCGCGAGTCCAGGTACTCCTGTTCGGCGGGCAGGGTGCGGGCGTCCTCGACCAGCACGGTGCCGCCGGTGGCCTTCGCGTCCGGCTTGGTGACGTAGACGGCCGTGCCCGCCGGGCGCGAGGCGTCGGAGAAGTCCTCCGGGGTGCCCAGCCCGTTGTCCACCGACTTCTGCGCGCGGTGCGCCTTGACCAGCCCCTCCCGGCTGAGGTCCTTCGCCGCGCAGGCGGCCTTGAGGTCCAGGCCCATCAGCTCGGCCGCGTTGTAGCCCGACAGGGTGCCTGCGTCGACCAGCTCGCCCGGGTACTTCTTCTGGTACGCCGCGACCATCTTGGTGACGGCCGGCAGGTCGGAGCTGACCGGCGGGGCGGCGGTGACGATGTGCAGCATGGCGAGCAGCGCGGGCGCCGCCGGTGTCTTGAGGAGCTGCGGGGCGTAGCCGGGCGCGCTGGTGACGACCGGGACCTTCAGTCCGCTCGCGGCGGCCACGCCCACCAGCGAGGCGGTCTGGCCGGGTCCGGCGCTGATCAGGATCGCCTTGACCCCGGCCTTGCGCAACGCGGTGACCTGCGCCGAGAGGTCGGTGTCGGTGGCCTTGATCTTCTGTCCGACGATCGTCAGGCCCGCCTTGCCCGCCGCCCAGGTGGAGCCCTCCAGGGCGTTGCCGCCGTAGTCGCCCTCGAAGTACACATGGCCGATCCGGTCGCCCTTCTTCACTCCCTGGGTGCGGGTGAGGAAGTCGACGGCGCGCACCATGTCCAGGTCGTAGGTGGTGCCGAGCACCTGGACGGCGTCCTTGCCGAGCAGCGAGGCGGCCCAGGCCTGCGGGAAGGTCAGGAGGCGGTCGCGTTCGATGTCGTCGAGCAGGGCGGCGACCACCGGCGAGCCGATGACCTGGGGCAGCGCCAGGACGTTCGGGGAGATCTCGGTGTAGGCGGCGACGGCCTTCTGGACGTCGTATCCGTGGTCCCGGACGACGATCTTGATCTTGCGGCCGCAGATCCCGCCGCTCGCGTTGGTCTCGTCCGCCCACATCTGCTGGGCCTGGACGATGCTCTTGCCGAGGGTGGCGTAGGGGCCGCTCAGGTCGGTGAGCGCGCCGAGCGCGATGGTGTCGTCGGTGACGCCGGGGCCGGTCTTCACCCCGTCCGCGGCGGCCTTCCCGTCCGAGGTTCCGGCCTTGGTGCTGCATCCGACACCGGCCAGCAGCAGGACGGCGAGGGTCGTGGCGAGTGCTGTGCGTCCCGTGGTGTTCACGAGGTGCGCTCCTTGGGTCGTTGATCGGGTGCGGACGCGTCCGCGGCCGCCGGTGAGGAGGCCGGAGAGGCGGCGGAGGGGTCGGTGGC
>NZ_VJZD01000288.1 GCF_009377175.1 Streptomyces adustus | reverse complement strand
CTCCCTCCCCCCACCGCCCCCGCTTCCCCGACTGCTCCGACCGTCATCTCCCACTTCACCCCAGACCTCGCGGAATAGGTGGTTCGTCATGCCCGTGGACCCGTACGACGACCGGTCCGGCGTTCCCGTCGGCGACCCCTTCGAGGACCGGCTCTCCGCCGCCCTCCAGCAGACCGGCAGCACCTTCGACACCGACCGGGCCGCGCTCGCGGCCGGTGGCGCGGCCCGCGGCCGGCGGCGGCAGCTGCTGCGCAGGACCGCCGTGGTGGGCGGCGCGGCCGCGGTCGCGCTGGTGGGTGTGGGCGGCGCGCTGCTGGGGCCGTGGGGCGGCGGCCCCGCCGCCGAGCCGGCGGCGGTGGCCTCCCAGCCCCGTCCGGCCGAGTCCAAGTCCACGTCCACGTCCAGGTCCGCGTCCGGGTCCCCGTCCGCGGCCTTCTCCCGCGACGACATGATCCGCACGCTGGAGAAGCTGCTCCCCGGGGGCACGTTCAGCGGGCAGGACGGGCGCGGTACGGACAGCCCGTATCCGCCGTCCGCGCAGGTCGTCTTCGACGACGGCAAGGGCGCCTCGGCCATCTCCGTCGGGGTGGACCGGGTGCGGCCGGGCGGCCAGCAGGCGCGGCAGGCGACCCAGTGCCCGGACAAGGTCTTCACCCCGTTCGACGCCTGCACGACGACGCACCTCGCGGACGACTCCGTCCTCATGGTCCTGAAGGGGTACGAGTACCCCGACAAGCGCGAGGACACGAAGATGTGGTCCGCGGACCTGATCACCCCGTCGGGGCAGCACGTCTCCGTGCAGGAGTGGAACGCGGCGGCCGAGAAGGGCTCCCCCGTCACCCGCCCGGAGCCCGCGCTCTCCGTGGCCCGGCTGACGGAGCTGGCGGCCGCGAAGGAGTGGCGCGAGATCGCCGACACCCAGCCCGTTCCGCAGGAGCCGGCCGATCCCGGCACTCCGGAGGCTGACGGCAAGGCGATCGTCCGCACCCTCACCGGGCTGCTTCCCAAGGGGATGAAGGTGGTCACGAAGAGCGCGGACAACACCGAGTTCGCCTACCTCGTCCTCGACGACGGCAAGGGCCGCAGCTACGTCCAGATCAATGTGCAGCCCGGCATGTCGGACCTCGCCGGAGAGCTGTTCGGGGGCGCGGAGACCCTGTCCGACGGCACGCTCGTCACCTCCCGTCAGGGGCCGGGCGAGAAGGGCGGCTCGGGGGTCGTGATGTGGACGGTGGACACCCTGCGGACCGACGGCCTGCGGGTGGTGATCAGCGGCTTCAACTCCGCCAGCCAGCGGACCGCCGCCACCCGGGCGACCCCCGCCCTGACGATGAAGCAGCTCCGGAACATCGCCCTCAGCCCGAAGTGGCGCAAGCTGGGCTGACCGGACGGCCTCTCGACGGCTCCGGTGGGCCTCAGGCGTACTGGAGTCGTACGGTCGCGCCCGTGCCGTCGTCGCGGACGTCGACGTAGGCGCACACCTGCCGGGCGAACCACAGCCCCTGGCCGGGTTCGAGTCCGGTGGCGGAGGGCGGTACGAAGCCGGCCAGCGGGTCGTCGACCCGGCGGGCCAGGCTCAGTTCGGCGACACAGACGGGCGCCTCGCCCCACAGCAGGGCGCCGGTGACCGGCCCCAGGGCGGCGGCCTCGGTGACGGCCTCGGCGAACAGCTCCGCGTCCACGTGCGGCAGTCCGCGGCCGCTGGCCCAGGCGCGTACGGCGCCCTTGGCCACGCCTCCGCGCAGCCGCCGCGCGTCCGGCGAGGGCGGCGGCAGCGGTACGGCGTCGAGCTCGGCGGCCAGCCGTACGGGGTCCACGTAGACCTCGGTGTCGGGGTGGGCGCGCCGGGCCGCGGCGATCACGGCGGATCCGGCGGTACGGGTGTCGTAGGCGCACAGGACGGTCGTCGCCATCGGCGCGAAGACGAGGTTGGTGAGCGCCTCGTAGCGGATCCACTCGGCGCTCTCGCGCACCGAGCGCCCGGCCCGGCCGCCCCACACCGGCTCCATCAGCAGGTGGACACGGCCGCCCGGCCCGGCGTGGGAGGCGAGGTAACCGGCGCTCTGCGCGACGGCGTTGGCCGCGGAGCCGGTGTACCAGTCGGTGTGCTCGATGAAGCCGACCTCGCGCGCGTCGCCGCCGAGGGTGTCGCGCAGCACCTCCAGGTTGTCCGGGGCGGCGATCACCACGGGCGGCGGTTCGCCCGGGGCGCACAGGCCCTCGGCGAGGAAGGGACGGGCGGCGGCGACGAAGTCGTCGTCCGAGCCGAAGACCGCCATACGGTGGTCGAACGGCCCCGGGGCGGCGGGTCGGGTACGGCTCATGGGTCCCCCGTGCTGGACTCCCCTTGCGCGGACGTCCCACTCTCGCCGCGCGCCCCACACCTATGCACGTGCCGATCACACCCTCGGGTGCACTTTGCCGGGGACCGCGTCACAGGACCCGGTCCCGCGTACACTGCGCGGCTTCCTCCCGGCTGGTTCACGCCCTCGATTCTTGGCCCACTCTTGACCCGGTCATGACATGAGCCGACGATGGCGGCACACCCGCACCAGCACGTCGCACTGACCACCCCCCTGGCTCCACCCCCACTTCCGGCGACCCCGGAACACCTGGAGAAACAAGGAGATCTCATGCGACTTCGCCTACGCGGCCCGGGCGCCCGGAGCGGCAGGCACGGCGCCGCGCTCGCCGCCCTGATGGCCCTCGCGCTCGCCGCGCCGGTGGCGGCCACGACCACCTCCGCCACCGCCGACAGCGCCCGCACCACGGCCCCCTCCCCCGACGACATCCGCCAGTACGAGGTGCACGTCGGGCACAGCACCCCGGCCGTGCGCACCGCCATCGCCGCGGCCGGCGTGAGCATCGACGAGGCCGACGCGGAGAGCGTCGTCGTCTCCGGCCGCGCGGACCAGATCGGCAAACTGAGGCGGCAGGGCTACGACGTCTCCCCGCTGGGCTCGGCACCCGACCGCTCCTCGGCCGGCAACCTCCGGCTCTACGACTTCCCCACCGCCGACTCGAAGTACCACAACTACGCCGAGATGACGGCGGAGATCGACCAGCGCCTGGCCGCCTACCCGAACATCATGAGCAAGCGCGTGATCGGGAAGTCGTACCAGGGCCGCGACATCGTCGCCATCAAGGTCAGCGACAACGTGGCCACCGACGAGTCCGAGCCGGAGGTGCTCCTCACCTTCCACCAGCACGCCCGCGAACACCTCACGGTGGAGATGGCCCTGTACCTGCTGCGTGAACTCGGCGCGGGCTACGGCTCCGACTCCCGCATCACCAACATGGTGAACAACCGCGAGATCTGGATCGTGCCGGACCTCAACCCGGACGGCGGCGAGTACGACATCGCGTCCGGCTCCTACCGCTCCTGGCGCAAGAACCGTCAGCCCAACTCCGGTTCCTCGTACGTCGGTACGGACCTCAACCGCAACTGGAACTACAAGTGGGGCTGCTGCGGCGGCTCTTCGGGGTCGGCCTCCTCGGAGACCTACCGCGGCGCGTCGGGCGAGTCCGCGCCCGAGGTGAAGGTCGTCGCCGACTTCGTACGCAGCCGGATCGTCGGCGGGAAGCAGCAGATCACCGCCGGGATCGACTTCCACACGTACAGCGAGCTGGTGCTGTGGCCGTTCGGGTACACGTACAACGACACGGCCACCGGGATGAGCGCGGACGACGCAGCCGCGTTCAAGGCCGTCGGGCAGAAGATGGCCGCCAGCAACGGCTACACCGCCGAGCAGTCCAGTGATCTGTACATCACCGACGGCACGATCGACGACTATCTCTGGGGCACCCAGAAGATCTTCGACTTCACCTTCGAGATGTACCCGACGTCGAGCTCCGCCGGCGGCTTCTACCCGCCCGACGAGGTGATCGAGCGGGAGACCTCGCGCAACCGGGACGCGGTGCTCCAACTGCTGGAGAACGCGGACTGTATGTACCGGTCGATCGGGAAGGAAGCGCAGTACTGCGGCTGAGCGCTCCGCGGGGTCCGGTCCGGTACGACACCGGACCGGACCTCACCGGATCCGCTCAGGACTTCGGGACTTCGGGACTTCAGGACTTCGTCGCGGCGGACTCGTCCTTCTTGACGTCGTCGCCGTCGGTGTCCTCGACCTTGTCGGCTTCGGCCTTGTCGGCTTCGGTCTTGTCGGCTTCGGTCTTGCCCTCGTCGGCCTTGTCCTTGGCGGACTCGGACTCGGACTCGGACACCGCTTCGGCTTCCTCGGCCGCCTCGACCGCGTCGGCCTTCTCGGGGTCGCCGTCCTCGAAGTAGGCGTCGAGGACCGCGTCCAGCTCGGTCTCCCACTCCTTGAAACTCGCCCTGGCCTTCGCCTCGATCTCGATCGGGAACCAGCGGCGGTCGGGCGTGTGGACCGTGACGGTGAACCGCTTGCCGAAGCGCGCGGTCTCGGTCTCCACCGCCCCGATCTCGTCCCAACGGAACTCGCACGCCTGGTCGTCGAGGCTCAGGCGGATGCCCTGGGCGTCGGCGACGATCCGCGCGCGTCGGTCGGCCGCCTCGAAGACCGGGCCGTCGACGGCCGGTTCCTCCTCGGGGGCCCCGGTCGCGTCCGAAGAGGCCTCCGCCTCGACGTCCGTGACGTCCGCGGCCTCCTCCGGCGCGCTCTCCTCGGGCGCGCTCTCCTCGGGCGCGCTCTCCTCGGGCGCGGTGTCCGCCGGCTCGTCCTCCGGCTCGGCGTCCCGCGGTCCGGTGTCCTTCGAACCGGTGACGCCCGGCTGAGTGGACAGGGGTGACGTGAGCCCGGGGATGAAGGCCGGGTCGAATCCGGCGCCCTTCAACGGCTCGCCCTCCAGGGGCTGGCTGCTCGAACCTATGCGCTGCTCCACGCGGGCAGTATGGTCGACGATCCTGTGCCGGACACAGTCAGCCCCCAACTTCGTTATACGAAGATGCTCTGGGGGTCCCCGGCGCTCAGTCGAGCACGGCGAGGGCGTCGATCTCGACGAGCAGGCCGGCCGGCAGACCGACGTAGACCGTCGTACGGGCCGCGGGCGGCCGGGTGAGGCCCTGCTCCTCGAAGTACGTGTTGTAGATCTGGTTCATCTCGGCGAAGTGGTCGACGTCCGTCAGATAGACCCGGATCATCATCGCGTCCTCCCAGCTCGCGCCGCCCTCCTGAAGGACCGCCTGGACGTTGGCGAGGGTCTGGAGGGTCTGTTCGCGCAGCGTGGGTCCGGCGGGCGTGGGCGGCTTGCCCTCCTCGGCGGGGAGGAAGCCGACCTGGCCGGCGACCTGGAGGATGTTGCCCTTCCTGACACCGTGCGAGAAACGCGCGGGCGGGGTGCTGTGGGTCTTCGGGGTGAGGGCGATCTTGTCCGTCATCAACGGTCCTTCGTCACAGGGGGGCGGTCGGTCATACGGATGGGTGCGGCACGGGCGCTCTGCCGGAGTACTCGCCGCTGATCTCGTCGGCCGTACGGCGCACCAGCGGGAGCAGGGTGAGGAGTTCTTCGGCGGTGACGACGACGTTGGGCGCGGAGATCGACATCGCGGCGACCACGCGGCCGTCGGCGCCGCGGATGGGCGCCGCGACGCAGTTGATGGACTCCTCGTGGCCGCCGAGGTCGGTGGCCCAGCCCCGTTCGCGCGCCTGCTCCAGCTCCCGCAGGAACGCGGTGGCGTTGAGGGTCGAACGGGCCGTGTACTGGGGGTAGTCGAGCCTCTCCGCGAGGGCGCGGCGCTCGGCCTCGGGCAGGTCGGCCAGCAGCAGTTTCGCCACCGCGGCGACGGTCGGCGCCACCGGCTTGCCGATCCGTGAGTACATGCGCACGGGGTAGCGGCTCTCCACCTTGTCGATGTAGAGGACCTCGTCGTCCTCGTACACGGCGAGGTGGACGGTGTGCCCGCAGTCCTCGTTCAGCCGGACCAGGTGGGGGTGGGCGATCTCGCGGATGTCGAGGTTCTCCATCGCCTCCTGGGCGAGCGCGAAGAGGCGGGCGCCGAGGCGGTAGCGCTGGTCGGACTGGCGATAGACGAGCCCGTGCTCGTGCAGGGTGCGCAGCAGGCGCAGGGCGGTGGACTTGTGGACGCCGAGCCGGTCGGCGACCTGTCCGAGGTCGGCGGGGCCCTCCGCGAGCAGCGGCAGGATGCTCAGCGCGCGGTCGACGGTCTGGCTCATGGGGTGCGTGCCTCCTCCGGCGCCCGGGGTGCGTCCTGGGTGGTCCAGCCGGGTCCGAGTCGAAGTCTCCCCCACCCGGTGTCGTCGAGGGCGGCGAGGCGGTCGGCGTGGTCGCGGGTCGGGGGGACGGCGAGGTCGCCCGGGGCGGTGAGGGCGGCGGCGGCCATGAGGTGGCCGTGGCGGAGCCGGTCGCGGACGGGCAGTGCGCGCAGGGTGGCGGAAAGGAATCCGGCGGCGAAGGCGTCACCGGCGCCGACCGCGGCCACGACGTCGACCCGCGGCGCGGGAACGAACAGCCCGGCGCCCCGGCCGGTCCTCTCGCGGTCGTTCCCGTCGCCCGGCGCGCCCGCGTCCTCGGCGAAGGCGGTGGCCCCCCGGTCGCCCTGTTTGACGACGAGGACGGCGGGGCCGGGGAACGCGGCGCGGACGGCCTCGGGGCCCTCCAGGCCCCACAGCTCCCGTGCCTCGTCCTCCCCGACGAACACGATGTCGGCGTCCTGGGCCAGTTCCCGCAGCACCCGCGGCCCGTCGGCGTCCCGCCACAGTACGGGCCGGTGGTTGACGTCGAAGGAGACCAGCGGGCCCGGGTCCGCCGCAGGCCGGCGGGCGGTCAGCTCGCGCAGCAGACCGCGGCAGTCGCCGGAGAGGGCCGCGGTGATCCCGGTCAGGTGCAGCACCCGTGCGGCGCGTACCGCGCGCAGGTCGACGTTGTGCGCGGACATCGCCGAGGCGGCGGAACCGGCCCGGTAGTAGGCCACCTCGTGCGCGTCGGTCGCCCGGTCCTGAGCCGTGCGGAAGTAGACGCCGGTGGGACGCGCCGGGTCGCGCCGTACGGAGGTGACGTCGACGCCGTGGGAGCCGATCGCCTCGACCAGATGGTCGCCGAACCCGTCGGCGCCGACCCGGCCGACCCAGCGCGCGGAGTGGCCCGCGGCCGCCAGCGCGCAGACCACGTTCGACTCGGCGCCGCCGATGGCGCGGTCGAAGGAGGGGACGTCGGCGAGGCGGCCGGGCCGGGAGGGCAGGAACGTGACCATGGACTCGCCGAGCGCCACGACGTCCACCACGTCGGGGGCATTGCGGGGTCCGGCGGCGGCCACGATCGTCGTAACTCCTCGCTCCCTGGGGTACGACGGCTTCGTTGACCCCGTGTCGGCCGAGATGTTAGACAGCAGTGAGCGATATACGCAACGATCGTTGCAAAATGTGCAACGCACCAGATCAGGAGGCTCCATGGGCACCGAGGCGCTCGCCCGCCTGGCCGAGGAACGCGTCGACCACCGTTTCAAGGGCTTCCCGCCCGACGCGGACGGGCTGACCGTCGGCGAGCTGGCCGCCCAGCGCCGCAACCTGTTCACCGGCGGATTCGCCACCCCGGTCCTGGCCCTGTCGGCCGAGCGGCTGGAGCACAACCTGAAGCTGATGGAGACGTACGCGACCCGGCACGGGCTGGCCTTCGCCCCGCACGGCAAGACCACCATGGCGCCCCAGCTCTTCCAGCGGCAGATCGAGCACGGCGCCTGGGGCATCACCCTGGCCGTGCCGCACCAGGTGCGGGTGGCGCGGGCGTTCGGCGTCGAGCGGGTCTTCCTCGCCAACGAGCTGGTGGACGCGGCCGCGCTGCGCTGGATCGCCGCGGAACTGGCCGCCGACCCCGCCTTCCGGCTGCTCTGCTACGTCGACTCCGTGCGCGGGGTGGAGCTGATGGGCGCGGCGCTGGCGGGGGCGGCGCGGCCGGTGGACGTGGTGGTGGAGCTGGCGGCCGGCGAGGGCGCGCGTACCGGCGTCCGTACGGAGGCGGAGTGCGCGGCGGTCGCCGACGCGGTGGCGGCCGTACCGGAGCTGCGGCTGGCCGGGGTGGCGGGCTACGAGGGCGAGGTGCCGCAGGCGACCCCGGAGCGGGTGCACGCCTGGCTGCGCCGGCTGGTGGCACTGGCCGTCGACCTCGACAAGGCGGGGCACTTCGGCGGCGTGGACGAGATCGTCGTCAGCGCGGGCGGCAGCGCCTGGTTCGACGCGGTCGCCGAGGTGTTCGCCGAGATCCCCGAGCTCTCCTCGCCCGTGCTGAAGTTGCTGCGCTCGGGCGCCTACATCTCGCACGACGACGGTCACTACCGCAGGCTGACCCCCTTCAACCGGATCCCCGAGGAGGGCGCCCTGGAGCCCGCGTTCCGGCTGTGGACCCAGGTGGTCTCGCGTCCGTCCGCCGAGCAGGCCTTCGTCAACGCGGGCAAGCGCGACGCGGCCTACGACCTCGACCTGCCCGTCGCCCAGGTGGTGCGCAGGGACGGCGTCGAGCGGCCCGCCACCGGCATCGAGGTCACCGCGCTGTCCGACCAGCACGCCTGGCTGCGCACGGGCCCCGAGGCGGATCTGGAGGTCGGCGACTGGGTCGGCCTGGGGCTGTCCCACCCGTGCACGTCCTTCGACAAGTGGCCGCTGATCCCGGTCGCCGAGGCGGACGGCACGGTCGTCGACTGCGTCCGCACGTTCTTCTGAGCAGGTTCGTGACCGACTTCTCCCCGGGAGGGACTGCGTGGAGAACCTCGTCATCCGGGACGCGGACGTCGTGGACGGCACCGGCGCGGACGCCTACCGCGCCGATGTGGTCGTGGACGACGGCAGGATCGTCTCGATCGTGAAGGAGGCCGCAGCGGCGGGCTGCCAGCGCCCCCGGGCGCGCCGGGAGCTGGACGCCGAGGGGCTCGTGCTGTCCCCCGGCTTCATCGACATGCACGCCCACAGCGACCTGGCGCTGCTGCGCGACCCCGACCACTCGGCGAAGGCCGCGCAGGGCGTCACGCTGGAGGTGATCGGCCAGGACGGCCTGTCGTACGCCCCCGTCGACGACCGCACGCTCGACGAGGTGCGCCGGGCGATCACCGGCTGGAACGGCTACGGCGACGACCTCGACCTCGACTGGCGGTCGGTGGGCGAGTACCTCGACCGGCTGGACCGGGGCATCGCCGTGAACGCGGCCTATCTCGTGCCCCAGGGCACGGTCCGCGCGCTCGTCGTCGGCTGGGAGGACCGCCCGGCCACGCCCGGTGAGCTGGAGCGGATGCGACGGCTGGTCGCCGAGGGCCTGGAGCAGGGCGCGGTCGGTCTCTCCTCCGGGCTCACCTACACCCCCGGCCTGTACGCCGGGAACGCCGAACTGGCCGAGCTGTGCCGGGTGGTGGCGCGCTACGGCGGCTACTACGCCCCGCACCACCGCTCCTACGGGGCCGGGGCGCTGGAGGCGTACGCGGAGATGGTGGACCTGGCCCGGGAGGCCGGCTGCGCGCTGCATCTCACCCACGCCACCATGAACTTCGGCGTGAACGAGGGGCGGGCGCCCGAGCTGCTGGCGCTGCTGGACGAGGCGCTGGCCTGCGGCGCCGACCTCACCCTCGACAGCTACCCCTACACCCCCGGCTGCACGACCCTGGCGGCGCTGCTGCCGAGCTGGGCGGGCGAGGGCGGCCCCGAGGAGCTGCTGCGGCGGCTGGCGGACGACGCGAGCGCCGAGCGGATCCGGCACGACCTGGAGGTGACCGGCGCGGACGGCTGCCACGGCGTGCCCGTCGACTGGGACACGGTCGAGATCTCGGGGGTCGCCGACCCGGCGCTGGGCGACTTCGTCGGCCGTACGGTCCTGGCGTCGGCGCGGCTGCGCGGGGAGGACCCCTGGGCCACCGCCCGCCGGCTGCTCCTCGCGGACCGGCTGGGGCCGACGATCCTCCAGCACGTGGGGCACGAGGAGAACGTCCGGGCGATCATGCGGCACCGCGTCCACACCGGCGGCTCGGACGGCATCCTGACGGGTGCCAGGCCGCACCCGCGGGCGTACGGCACCTTCCCGCGCTATCTCGGGCACTACGCACGGGAGCTGGGGGTGCTGTCGCTGGAGGAGTGCGTCGCCCACCTCACCGGGCGCCCGGCGGCCCGGCTGCGGCTGCCGGACCGCGGGCTGGTCCGCGAGGGGTACCGGGCCGACCTGGTGCTGTTCGACCCGGCGACCGTCGCGGCGGGCGCGACGTACGACGCGCCGCGCACGCCGCCGACGGGCATCCCGTACGTCCTGGTCGACGGCCGCTTCGTGATCGAGGACGGGCGCCGGACGGACGTACTGGCGGGGCGGGCGGTCCGCAGGACTCCCCGGTGACCGCCCGCCGCTCAGCCGGCCGCGGCTACGGCTTGGGCAGGGTGCACGCGCTCGCGCTCAGGTTGAGCTGGTTGCCGGTCGTGAAGCAGGCCGGGATCTGGTAGGTCTCCTGCGCGTAGTTGATGCCCTTGCGGACGGTCACGTTGCCGCTCGCGTCGACCTCGCAGGGGTTGTTCTCCGTGCAGGTCGCGCCGTCCTCGTTGCCCGTGTTGTTGACCGCGACCACCTTGTTGGTGGACTGGTCGATGACCGGGGAGCCGGAGGTGCCGCCGATCGTCTGGCAGGCGGAGGTGTAGCGGACCGAGTCCTTCCAGGTCCAGTCGCCCTCCTTCAGGCGGTACACGAACCCGTCGATGTTGCAGCTGTAGTACCGCTTCCAGTACCCGGAGGCGACGGTGATGGCGGTGCCGGCGACCGGGTGGGTGTCGGCGAGGGTGAGCGGGCTGATGCCGTAGTTGCTCAGGATCGTCGCGTAGGTGCTGGTGAGCTGGTAGATCGTGATGTCGGTGTCCGTCATCGTCGAGTACGCGACCTTGCTGGCCCGCAGGGTCGCCACCCTGGTGCCCGCGGAGTTGAGCAGGCCGAAGGTGCGGCTGGACGACTGGCCGACGATCACCTCGCCGGGCTCCGGGAAGCCGGTCTCCAGGCAGTGGCCGTTGGTGAGTACCAGCGCCGGGTCGGTGGACGCGGAGTTCGGGAAGCGGATGACCGAACCGGAACAGTTGCTCAGCGAGACGGTGCCTGCGAACGTGACGGCCTGGAGCGTGGGGGCTGCGGCGGTCCGTGTCGAGGCGGCGGCGCTGCTGACGGACGCGGGCGCCTCGGGTGCGGGGGCGGCGACCGCGGGTGCCGCGCCCGCCCCGGCGATCACCAGGGCGAAGAGCGCGGCGACGAGAGGCTTTCTCATGTGGGGGTCCCCTCTTGCGACGGAGGCGACCGGAGATCTTCCGGCCACCACTGTTTTGTCATGCACATTGCGGCGGCAGGCACATTGTGATGACAGAGGGGCGCGTGAACAACGAGTCCTTTTCGGCCGGGACGGCCGGATCCGGGCCTGGCGGCGCCGGCGGGGCGCTACCGACGGGGCATCATCGGCGAGGCGGTCAGCCCCACCCGCCGCCGTGGCCGTGGCCGTGGCCATGGCCGTTACCGGTCGAGGCGCTCACCGAGGGGGTCGGGGTGGCGG
>NZ_VJZD01000287.1 GCF_009377175.1 Streptomyces adustus | reverse complement strand
GTTTCTCGCACACCCCCGGCACGCTCCGGCTGCCCCCGGCCGTCCCCGGCGCACACACCCCCGACGTGGCCCGCGACTGGGACCTGCCCGAACTGCTGAAGGACCACTGCTGATGGCACTGCCGACGGAACCACCGAAGGGCCACCGCTGATGGAACTGTCCATGCCCCTGGCGTACGCCGGTGATCCGCGGACCGCCGCGGACCGGGCCGCCGCCCTGGAATCCGCGGGCCTCGACGCCGTCTGGGTGGCCGAGGCCTACGGCTTCGACTCCCCGACGATCCTGGGATACCTCGCCGCGAGGACCGAGCGGATGCGGATCGGCTCGGCCATCCTCAACGTCTACTCGCGCAGTCCCGCGCTGATCGCCCAGACCGCGGCCGGACTCGACGCCCTCAGCGGCGGCCGAGCCATCCTCGGCGTCGGCGCCTCCGGACCCCAGGTCGTCGAGGGCTGGCACGGCCGCCGCTACGACCGCCCGCTGGGCCGCACCCGCGAGGTGGTCGAACTGGCCCGGCGGATCTGGCGGCGCGAGCTGATCGAACACCACGGCATCACCGATCTGCCGCTGCCACCGGAGAAGGGCGGCACCCTCGGCAGACCGCTGAAGCTGCTGAACCACCCCGTCCGCGCCACCGTCCCGGTCCACCTCGCGGCGCTGGGCCCGGCCAACGTCCGGCTGGCCGCCGAGATCGCCGACGGCTGGCTGCCGTTCCTGTACGTCCCCGAGCACGCCGCCGAGGTCTGGGGCCGGTCCCTGGCCGAGGGCCGCGCGAAACGCGACCCCGCGCTCGGCCCGCTCTCGATCGTCGCGGGCGGCCCGCTGGCCATCACCGACGACGCCGAGGCCGTCCACGACCTGATGCGTCCCACCGTCGCCCTCTACGTCGGCGGCATGGGCGCGCCCGGCCGCAACTTCTACCACGACCTGGTCCGCGCCTACGGCCACGAGTCCGCCGCGGCCGCCATCCAGGAGCACTACCTCGCGGGACGCAAGAAGGAGGCGGAGGCCGCCGTACCGGCGGAACTCCTCGAACAGCTCTGCCTGGCCGGTCCCGAGGGACACGTCCGCGACCGCGTCGAGGTCTTCCGCGAGGCGGGCGTGACCATGCTCGACGTCACCCCCGTCGGTCCCGATCCCGCCCGGCTGATCGAGCGCGTGCGGAGTTGGCTGTGACACATGTGAGGAGTTGCCGGTGACACTGGAACGCGATCTCTACGGCCCCGACCACGAGGCGTTCCGCGAGACGGTACGGGCCTTCCTGGCCAAGGAGGTGGTCCCGCACCACGAACGCTGGGAGCGCAACGGCGTCGTCGACCGCGAGGCGTGGCGCTCGGCGGGCCGCCAGGGCCTGCTGGGCATGGCCGTCGACGAGGAGTACGGCGGCGGCGGGAACAGCGACTTCCGCTACAGCGCCGTCCTCATCGAGGAGTTCGCCCGCGCGGGCGTCTCCGGGCTGGCCCTGAGCCTGCACAACGACATCGTCGGCCCGTACCTGACCCGGCTCGCCGACGAGGAGCAGAGACGCCGCTGGCTGCCCGGGTTCACCTCCGGCGACCTCGTCACCGCCGTCGCCATGACGGAACCCGGCGCCGGTTCCGACCTCCAGGGCATCCGCACCACCGCCGTCGACCGGGGCGACCACTATCTGCTCAACGGCGCGAAGACCTTCATCTCCAACGGCATCCTCGCCGACCTCGTCGTGGTGGTCGCCCGCACCACCCCCGAGGGCGGCAGCGGCGGACAGAGCCTGCTGGTCGTCGAGCGCGGCATGGCGGGCTTCGAACGCGGCCGCAACCTAGAGAAGATCGGCCAGAAGGCCCAGGACACCGCCGAGTTGTTCTTCGACGACGTGCGCGTGCCCAAGGAGAACCTGCTGGGCGAGGCGAACCAGGCCTTCGCGTACCTCATGGGCAACCTGGCCCAGGAGCGGCTGGCCATCGCGATCGGCGCAGCCGCCGCGGCCGAGGAGATCCTGGACGTCACCCTGCGGTACGTGAAGGAGCGCGAGGCGTTCGGCAGACCGCTGGCCAGACTCCAGCACATCCGCTTCGAGGCCGCCGAGATGGCCACCGAGACCGCGGTCACCCGGACCTTCCTGGACCGCTGCGTCACCGAGCACGGCCAGGGCCGGCTCGACCCCGTGCACGCCTCGATGGCCAAGTGGTGGGCCACCGAACTACAGAAGCGGATCGTCGACCGCTGTCTGCAACTCCACGGCGGCTACGGCTACATGAGCGAGTTCCGGGTGGCCCGGGCGTTCCTCGACAGCCGGGTCCAGACCATCTACGGAGGCACCACCGAGATCATGAAGGAGATCATCGGCCGCTCCCTGCTCGACTGAGCCCCGGCCGACTCCCCTCCATGGCACCCGCGTTGCCCGCGGCTTCGTCCGGACCCGACACGGAAGGCACCCGAGGTGAGCACCGAAGCGTATCTGTACGACGCGATCCGCACCCCGCGCGGTCGCGGCAAGGCCGACGGGGCCCTGCACGGCACCAAGCCGATCGACCTGGTCGTCGGTCTGATCCACGAGCTCCTCGGCCGCTTCCCCGACCTCGACCCGGCGGCCATCGACGACATCGTGCTCGGTGTGGTCGGCCCGCTGGGCGACCAGGGCGCGGACATCGCCCGCACCGCCGCGCTCCTCGCCGGGCTGCCGGAGACGGTGGCGGGCGTACAGCAGAACCGCTTCTGTGCGTCCGGTCTGGAAGCCGTCAACCTGGCTGCGGCGAAGGTCCGTTCGGGCTGGGAGGAACTGGTCCTGGCGGGCGGCGCGGAGTCCATGTCGCGGGTTCCGATGGGCAGCGACGGCGGTGCCTGGGCGCTGGACCCGAGGACCAGCCACGACACCGGATTCGTCCCGCAGGGCATCGGCGCCGACCTGATCGCCACGCTGGAGGGCTTCTCCCGGCACGACGTGGACTCCTACGCGGCCCTCTCCCAGGAGCGGGCCGCCGCCGCGTGGAAGGACGGGCGCTTCGACCGCTCCGTCGTCCCCGTGCGGGACCGCAACGGGCTCCTGGTCCTGGACCGGGACGAGCACCTCAGGCCCGGCACCACCGCCGAGAGCCTGGCCGCGCTCAAGCCCTCCTTCGCCCGGGCCGGAGAACTGGCCGGCTTCGACGCGGTGGCGCTCCAGAAGTACCACTGGGTGGAGACCATCGACCATGTCCACCACGCGGGCAACTCCTCCGGCATCGTCGACGGCGCCGCCCTGGTCGCCATCGGCTCCGCGGCGGCCGGTCGGCGGTACGGCCTGACCCCGCGGGCCCGGATCGTCTCCGCCGCCGTGTCCGGGGCCGAGCCCACCATCATGCTGACCGGGCCCGCGCCCGCCTCCCGCAAGGCGCTCGGCAAGGCCGGACTGACCGTCGACGACATCGACCTCGTCGAGATCAACGAGGCCTTCGCCGCCGTCGTCCTGCGCTACGTCAAGGACCTGGGACTGGGCCTGGACAAGGTCAACGTCAACGGCGGCGCCATCGCCATGGGCCACCCGCTCGGCGCCACCGGCGCGATGATCCTCGGCACCCTCGTGGACGAACTGGAGCGCCGCGACCTGCGGTACGGGCTGGCGACCCTGTGCGTCGGCGGCGGCATGGGCATCGCCACCGTCGTCGAACGCCTCTGACCGGCCGTCCGCCTCCGCAGTCACCGGCCCCCGCGGCCGTTCGCCTTCACGGGAGACCTCAGCCATGGACACCACCGCACGTCCCGCCACCATCCGCTGGGAAGAGTCCGACGACCACGTCGTCACCCTCGTCCTCGACGACCCGGGCCAGTCCGTCAACACCATGAACGCCGCGTTCATCGACTCGCTGGACGCCGTCGCGGCACGGCTGGCGCAACGCCGCGACACCGTCCGGGGTGTCGTCGTCACCTCCGCCAAGAAGAGCTTCTTCGCCGGCGGCGACCTGCGCGACCTGATCGCCGTCACCCCCGGGACCGCCGGCGCCTCCTTCGAGGCCGGGATGCGCGTCAAGCGCGCGCTGCGGGTCCTGGAGACGCTGGGCAGGCCGGTCGTCGCGGCGATCAACGGCGCCGCGCTGGGCGGCGGTTACGAGATCGCGCTGGCCTGCCACCACCGGGTGGTGCTGGACAGCCCGGCCGTCCGCGTCGGGTCTCCCGAGGTCACCCTGGGCCTGCTGCCCGGCGGCGGTGGAGTGACCCGCACGGTCCGTATGTTCGGGGTCGCGCAAGCCCTGCGGAAGGTTCTCCTGGAGGGGCGGCAGTACGGACCGGCGCGCGCCCTGGAGGCCGGCCTGGTCGACGAGATCGCCGCCGACCCGGACGAACTCCTCGCCAGAGCACGGGCGTTCGTCGACGCCCATCCGCACTCCGCCCAGCCCTGGGACGCTCCCGGGTACCGCATCCCCGGCGGTACCCCCGCCGACCCGGAGCTGGCCGCGCAACTCCCGGCGTTCACCGCGCTGTTGAAGAAGAGGACCGGCGGTGCCCCGTACCCGGCGCCGCGCAACATCCTCGCGGCGGCCGTGGAGAGCTCCCAGGTCGACGTGGACACCGCCTTCCTGGTGGAAGCCCGGTACCTGACGGAACTGGTCACCGGGCAGATCACCAAGAACATGATCCAGGCGTACTTCTTCGACCTCCAGGCGGTCGACTCCGGCGCCGGCCGCCCGAGGGGCGTCGAGCCGCGCGAGGCGACCAGGGTGGCCGTGCTGGGCGCGGGCATGATGGGCGCCGGGATCGCCCACTCCTGCGCGAAGGCGGGCATCGACGTCGTACTGAAGGACGTCACCGCGCAGGCGGCGGCGCGGGGCAGGGCCCACTCCGAGAAGCTGTGCGACAAGGCCGTCGCGCGCGGGGACGCGACGCGGGCGGAGGCGGACGCCCTGCTCACCCGCATCACCGCGACCGCCGACGTCGGAGACCTGGCCGGCTGCGACGTGGTGATCGAGGCCGTCTTCGAGGACCCGGGCGTCAAGCACCAGGTGTTCCAGGAGCTCCAGGAGGTCGTCGCCCCGGACGCCCTGCTGTGCTCGAACACCTCCACGCTGCCGATCACCGCTCTCGCCGAGGGGGTGCGGCGGCCGCAGGACTTCATCGGCCTGCACTTCTTCTCACCGGTCGACAGGATGCCGCTGGTGGAGATCGTCAAGGGCGGGAAGACGGGGGAGGAGGCGCTGGCGCGCGCCTTCGACCTGGTGCGCCGGCTCGGCAAGACACCGATCGTGGTCAACGACTCGCGCGGCTTCTTCACCTCCCGGGTCATCGGCCGCTTCATCGACGAGGGCGTCGCCATGGTCGGCGAGGGCGTCGAACCGGCCTCCGTCGAACAGGCCGCCGCCCAGGCCGGCTACCCGGCCAAGGTCCTCGGGCTGATGGACGAGCTCACCCTCACCCTCCCGCGCCGGATCCGCGAGGAGAACCGGCGCGCGGCCGAGGCGGCGGGCCGCG
The DNA here is from genome assembly GCF_009377175.1 of Streptomyces adustus. Classification (GTDB taxonomy): domain Bacteria; phylum Actinomycetota; class Actinomycetes; order Streptomycetales; family Streptomycetaceae; genus Streptomyces; species Streptomyces adustus. The sequence continues at coordinate 6,070 of NZ_VJZD01000287.1, read as the reverse complement.
ATTGGCAGCCGCACCCCGCGGACGCGGTCGTGGACCGCATGATCGACGAGTTCGGCCGGACCGGCCGGTCCGCCGGCGCCGGCTTCTACGACTACGTCGACGGCAGGCGCGCCGGGCTCTGGCCGGGGCTGCGCGAGCACTTCACCGATCCCGCGCAGCGTCCCGCGGACCTGACCGAGCTGATGGAACGGATGCTCTTCGTCGAGGCGCTGGACTCGGTGCGCTGCCTGGAGGAGGGTGTGCTGGTCTCGGTGGCGGACGCCAACGTCGGCTCGCTGCTCGGCATCGGCTTCCCGCCGTGGACGGGCGGTGTGCTCCAGTACATCAACGGCTACGAGGGCGGCGCGGGGGGCGGCAGCGGGCTGCCCGGCTTCGTGGCCCGCGCACGCGAGCTGGCCGCGCGGCACGGCGAGCGTTTCGCCCCGCCGGAGCTGTTGCTGCGCAAGGCCGAGCGGGGCGAGACCTTCACCGACTCCTGATCGGCCGCCCGGACCCGCGGCGCCCCCGGCCCGGACCGCCCACCCCACCTCGTACGCCACCTCGTGCACCACCTGGTACCCCGGCTCCACCGGGCACGCCTGCGGGGGCCTCCCATCGCCCCGGTCTCCCCAGACGTCTCCCTTCCGACCCGCAAGGAGGCCCCGATGACATCGGCACCCCGCACCACCGGCGACCTGCCCGACGACCCGGCCGACCGGACCCTGCCCCAGCTGCTGGCCCGCAACGCCCGCGAGCACCCCGGGCTCCCGGGCCTGTCCTGGCAGCCGGCGGACCAGGACGGCGACTGGACGACGTACAGCTGGGCGGAGATCCACGAGCACACCCGGTGCCTGGCCGCCGGCTACCGGGCGCTCGGCGTCGGCCGCGGCGACCACGTCCTGCTGATGATGGCCAACCGGCCCGAACACTGGCTGTCGGACCTGGCGCTGGTCCGCCTCGGCGCGGTCCCGGTCAGTGTCTACGGCACCGCCGCCCCCGAGCAGATCACCCACATCGCCCGCAACTGCCGGGCCCGCCTCGCGGTGGTGGAGGGGGCGGCCCAGGCGACGGCGTGGGAGCCGACGCTGGCCGACGCGGACACCCCGCTGGAGCGTCTGCTGGTGGTCGAGGCGGATCCGCGGGGCGGCCACCTCCCGTACGCCGCGCTGCTGCACGAACCGGTGCCGGCGCAGTTCGACAAGGAACTGGACACCGCCCGCCCCGAGGACCCGCTGACCGTCGTCTACACTTCCGGCACCACCGGCGAGCCCAAGGGCGTCGTCCTGACCCACCGTCAGGTGATGTCCAACGCCCTGGCCCTGGACGCCGTGGTGGAGCTGCCCCCGCACGTCGAGCACATCTGCTACCTGCCCTTCGCCCATATCGCCGAGCGGATGCTGGGCATCTACCTGCCCTGCCACCGGGCCTCGCACGTCCGGCTCTGCGCCGACCCGGCACGCGTCGGCGAGGTGGTGCGCAAGGCGCGCCCCGCGCAGTTCTTCGGCGTGCCGAGGGTCTGGGAGAAACTGTCCGCCGCCGTGCGGGCCGTCCTCTCGCTGATGCCGGCCGAGCAACGGGACGTCATGGACCGGGCGTTCGAGGTCGCCCGCGAGCACGTCGCGTACCGCGAGCGCGGTGAGACACCGCCCGCCGAGCTGGCGGAGCGCTACACCCGCGCCCGCGCGGACGTGCTGCTGCCCATGCTGGCCGCGGGCGGTCTGGACCGGGTGACCTGGGCGGCCAGCGCGTCGGCGCCGATGCCGGTCGACGTGGTGCGGTTCTGGGCCGGTTTCGGCATCGTCGTCATGGACGCCTGGGGGCTGACCGAGACCACCGGGGTGGCCACGAGCAACAGCCCGAGGACCGGCTTCCGGCTCGGCTCGGTGGGACGCCCGGTGGAGTCCGTGGAGCTCCGCATCGCCGACGACGGCGAGATACTGGTGCGGGGCACGTCCGTCTTCTCCGGCTACCTCCGACCCGACGGCTCGGTACGGTCCGCCCTGGACGCCGAGGGCTGGCTGGCCACCGGCGACATCGGCCGGATCGACGAGGACGGCTATCTCTGGCTCACCGACCGGAAGAAGGAGATGATCATCACCTCCACCGGCAAGAACGTCTCGCCCGCCCTGGTGGAGAACGCGCTCAAGGAACACCCGCTGATCGGCCAGGCGATGGTGCACGGCGACAACCGCTCCTACCTGGTCGCCCTGCTGGTGCTCGACGCGGAGTCCGCCCCCGCCTGGGCCGCGGCCCACGGCGTCGCGGCGGAGGGGGGACTCGCCGGACTTGCCGGACACCCCGCCGTCCGGGCGGAGGTGGACCGCGCGGTGGCCGCCGCCAACTCCCGGCTCAACCGCACCGAGCAGGTCAAGCGGTACGAGCTGCTGGCCGAGGAGTGGGGTCCGGCGACCGGCGAGCTGACGCCCTCGCTGAAGATGCGGCGCCGGGTCATCCGGGACAAGTACGCCGACGAGCTGTCCGGGCTGTACGAGGACTGACCCGGGGCACCTCCCGCACCCGACAGGCGGCCGCCCGTCCCCGTCCCCGGGGCGGGCGGCCGCCTCTCGCGTGGGCCGTTCTACAGGCCGTAGGTCTTGCCGATGACGTCCCGCTGGATCTCGCTGGTCCCGCCGTAGACCGTGGAGACGACCGCGGCCCGCAGATGGCGCTCCATGTCGAACTCCGTGGTGTAGCCGTAGCCGCCCATCATCTGCATGCCCTCCAGGGCGGCCCGCTTGGCGAGTTCGGTCGCCTTCAGCTTGGCCATGGACGCCTCGCGCGGGAACAGCCGGTCCGGCTGCGCGTCGCAGTCCAGCGCCACCTCGCGCACCAGCAGCCGGGTGCACTCGATCTCGGTGGCGAGATCGGCGATCCGGTGCCGCAGGGCCTGGAAGGAGCCGACGGGCCGACCGAACTGCTCGCGTCCGCGGACGTAGGCGACGGTGTCGTCGAAGGCGCGGCGCGCCAGGCCCAGCATGTTGGCGGCCAGGAAGAGCCGCTCGTGGTTCAGGCCGGCCATCAACTGCCGCCAGCCGTCGTCCACCTGACCGACCACGGCGTCCGCGGGCAGTCGCACGTCGGTGAGGAAGACGTCGTTGACCTCCCGGCCGCGCATGGTCTCGATGCCCCGTATCTCCACGCCGGGGGTGTCGGCGGGCAGATGGAACATGGTCAGACCGCCGTGCTTGTCCTCGCCGGTGCGGGCCACCAGGAGGATGCTCCGCGCGCAGTGCGCGTTGGAGATCCAGGTCTTCTGACCGTCGATCACCCAGGTGCCGCCCCCCTCCCGCCGGGCGCGGCAGCGCAGCGCGCCGACGTCCGACCCGGCCCCCGGTTCCGACATCGCGATGGCCAGCACATCGCCGCGCACGGCCCCGGACAGCACCTGCCGCCTCTGCGGTTCGGTGCCGAAGCGTTCGTACGCCTTCGCGGTGATGACGGTGGTGACGAAACCACCGCACGGCACCATTCCGTACGACGTCTCCTCCAGGAAGAGACAGGCGTCGGCGAGCCCGCCGCCGGAGCCGCCGTACTCCTCGGGCAGACACACCCCCAGCCAGCCCAGGTCGGCGAGCCGTCCGTACAACCCGGGGTCGTGGGCCTCGCGGCCGCCCCCGGTCAGCGCGTCACGCTGCTCCCGGCTGCCGCACTCGCGCTTGGCGAAGTCGCGCACGGCCGCGGCGAACGCGGCCTGTTCCTCGGTGAGTCGACTGCCCATCAGGTCCTCCGGGATCCGGGTGCCGGTCGGCGGTGCGGTCAGGGTCGGGCGAGCAGGTGAGTTACAAAGATATGCTACTTGTTTCACAGACTCTCGGGGAATCGTCTGCCGGTATCGTGATGAGCACCATGAGAACTGACACGAACGACTCCTGGCTCGCCCGGGCTCTCGACCGGCCGGAGCCGGAGGACCGTACGGAGCGCCGGATCCTCGACGCGGCACTGGAGCAGTTCACCCTCCTGGGGCTGCGCCGCTCCTCCGTCGACGACGTCGCCAAGCGGGCCGGAGTCTCCCGGGTGACCGTCTACCGGCGTTTCCAGACGAAGGACAAGCTGGTCGAGGACACCCTGCTGCGCGAGCTCGGCCGGTTCTTCCAGCGGCTGGACGCGGCGGTGGCGGCGCTGCCGACCATGAAGGAGCGGGTCGTCGAGGGCTTCGTGGTCGCCCTGCGGCACACCCGCGCCCATCCGCTCTTCGGCGGTCTGCTGCGCCTCGAACCCGAGGTGGTGCTGCCCTATCTGACCGTGCAGGGCAGCTCCTCGCTCTCCGCCACCGTCGAGTACCTGACGGTGCATCTGCGCCGCGCGCAACAGGTCGAGGGCCGTCCCGACGACGACCCGCGTCCGGTCGCCGAGCTGATGGTGCGGGTCGCCGTGTCCTTCCTGCTCAACCCCGCCAGCTGCATCGAGATGGAGGACGAGGACCAGGCCCGGGCCTTCGCCCGCCGCTACCTGGCCCCGCTGCTCGACGCCTGACCGGCCGGACCCGTTCGCCCGGACCCGTCTGTCCTGGCGGGTCCGGCCCGGCGACCGGGGCGCCGCGCGGTCGTTCAGCGGCGCCGGTGCAGTGCCTGCGCCAGCCGCACCGCGCGCTCCCGCGTGGCGGCCGGCACGGCGAACGAGGTCAGCGCGATCGGCGGGGTGAACCGCTGCACCGTGGTCGACTGCACGGAGGTGAAGGCCCGCAGCCCCTCCGCGCCGTGGATCCGCCCGAAGCCGGAGTCCTGCGAACCGCCGAACGGCAGCGCCGGCACCGCCGCGAAGCCCAGCACCGAGTTCACCGACACGGCCCCCGCGCGCAGCCGCGCCGCGATCGCCGCACCGGCGCGCCCGCTCCGGCAGAACACCGCGGCCCCCAGGGCGTAACGCGAGGCGTTGGCCCGCTCCACCGCCTCGTCCACGTCGGCCACCGTGTTGATCGCCACGACCGGCCCGAAGGTCTCCTCCGTCATCGCCGCCGCGTCCTCCGGAACGCCGGTCAGCACGACCGGCGCGACATACGGGGCGCGCACCGACTCGGGCCCGCCCAGCAGGGCCCGCGCTCCCGCCGAGACCGCACCGGTCACATGCCGCTCGACGACCGCGACCTGGCCCGGCAGGGTCATCGGGCCGTAGGGGGCGCCCGCCTCGGCGCCCGGACGCAGTGCCTCGGCGCGCTCGACCACCCGTTCGCACAGCGCCGCGTGGATGTCGCGCACCGCGTAGACGCGCTCCACCCCGGCGCAGGTCTGTCCCGCGTTGCTCAGCGCGCCCCAGACGATCGCGTCGGCGGCCGCCGCCAGGTCCGCGTCCGCGGTGACGATCACCGCGTCCTTCCCGCCGCACTCGGCGAGGAACGGGGTCAGCGTCTCGGCGCACACCGCCATCACCTTGCGGGCCGTCCCCGGCGAACCGGTGAACGCCAGCTTGTCGACCCCGGACCTGGCCAGGGCGTCCCCGGTGGACGCCGCGCCGGTGACGGTGGTGAGCAGCCCGGCATGCCCGGGCACGGCGGCGTCGAAGGCCTCGGCCAGCAGGACCCCGGTGCCCGGGGTCAGCTCCGACGGCTTGAAGACCACGGCGTTGCCCGCGGCCAGGGCGTAACCGATCGAACCCATCGGGGTGTACAGGGGGTAGTTCCAGGGACCTATCACGCCGACCACGCCCAGCGGCCGGTGCACCAGCGAGGCCCGCTGGTGGACGGTGAACAGTCCGGTGCCCACCTTCCGCCTGCGCAGCACGCGGGCGGCGTTGCGAGCGGCCCAGCCCAGGTGCTCCAGCGTGAGGACGACCTCCAGCGCGGCGTCACCGGCGGGTTTGCCGGTCTCCTCGGCGATGGTGCGGGCCACGGTGTCCAGGTCGGCGGCGAGGGCCTTCTTCCAGCGCAGCAGGTGCTCACGGCGCCGGGACGCGGGCAGCGCCGCCCAGCCGGCCTGGACGGTCCGGGCCCGGGCCACGGCACCGGAGACCTCCTCCGGCCCGTTCACGGGGTGGGCCGCGATCGGCTCGCCGGTCGCGGGGGAGTACGTGGTGAAGGTCGTCGCGCGAGGTGCGGTGGCCGGGGTGGTGTCGGTCATCGGGTCTCCTGACGGGGAGCGCGGGGGCGGGCTACGGG
>NZ_VJZD01000286.1 GCF_009377175.1 Streptomyces adustus | reverse complement strand
TGTGTATAAGAGACAGCCCCCGCCCGGGTCGCTGTCGGCGGTGGGCTTGCGCCACTTGGCCAGCTGCTCCTTGTCCGGCCGGCGGCCGATGAGCAGCCAGTACGCGCTCTTGGCGCCGAGCCGTGCGCCCAGCCCGCCCACGGCCGCGGCCGCGGTCAGCGGGGCCAGACCGCGCCTTGCCTCGGCCGTGGCATCGGCGAGGATTCCACCGGTGTCCACCGGCATGCCCGTGCCGTCGGACAGCGAGGCGAGGGCGCCCATCAGCCGCTGTCGGGTGCCGAGCAGCCCGAACCGGCCCCCGCCTGCGCCGCTGGTGAAGGCGCGCAGGCCGCCGCCGTATCCGCCCATGGCGGCGGGGGAGTTCATCGCGAGCGCGGCGCCGAGCTCGGAGGTGTCGCCGGGCAGGTGGGTGCCGCCGACCTTTGCGTAGCGCATCCGCATGGCCATCCGTCGGCCGAAGGAGGTGATACCCGACAGGAGCCTGCGGTGCCCGGCTGCGCCGGCGATGGCCAGGACATCGATCAGCAGGATCCGTTCCACGGCCAGGTCGGGCCCATTGGTGACGGTGGCGTCGACGGCGATCCCGAAGAACGGGATGAACGCGCAGATCCCCACCACAGCCATCACCGCGATCCCCCACAGCGACAGCCACTTCCACACCGACTGCCGCGCGGGCCCGGGCAGCATCCCGGCGACGAAGGTGACACCGCCGGCCGCGGCCGCGGCAACACAGACACCCTGGGTGCCCAGCAGCACGATTGCCGAAGACAGGAGCATGCCGCAGATGAACAGCGCCGCGACCAGCAGCAGTCCCGCGCCACCGACCCGCCACCAGGTCGGCTTCTCCGCGTAGGCGGCACACGACTTGCCGACGGAACCGGCCCGCTTCATGTCCTCGAGGAACGCGGCGAACTCACGGTCCTCGTCCGTCACGATCGCGTTGGAGGAATCCAGCAGTTCGCCGCCGGGGGTGAGCTCCGGCAGGCCGTTGCCGCCGTCGCTCGCGGGCACGCCTTCGATGAACCCGCGCTCGCAGTACTTCTTCGCCGGGCCACGGATCTTGCTGCAGACGGCTTTTCCCTTGTCGGAGACTTTGGCGCCCACCTTGTATCCGCCGGTGATCCACTTCAGGTGGACGGCGTAGGCCTTGAGGTCGGCAGGCTCGGCGGGGTCGAGGATGCGCCCGTACTCAAGCAGCATGTAGGGCTTGACGATCAGGGCGTTGGTGATCGAGTCCTGCAGAGGCCGGGCTACCGCTGTCGCAGAGACCGGTCCTTCACTTTCGCGCTCCTCGCACTTGAGTTCGGCATTGCCGGCCATGCCCGCGCACGGGTCGTAGCTGGCGAGCTTGCCGCCCCAGTCGTAGGAGTCGACGCTCTGCTGGGCGACCTCCGCGGCCACCTGCTGGGACTGGCCCAGCGGCCCGTCCTGCGAGAGCAGGGTGTCGGGACGGACGAGAGCAGAAGCAGCGATCGCCCCGATGAGCAGGGTCAGGAAGATCTCGCCCAGCCCGCGGCCGACCCGCCCGCGCACGATCATGAATCCGGCGAAAACAAACGCCCACGCCAGCAACAGCCCCTTCAGCCCGAGCGTGTCGACCACCACGCTGTCGTACGTATCGGCGACCTTCTGGGCCGGGCGGGCGAGGATCTTCAGCAGCGGGAAGCGGAAGGCCACCTCAATCGCCCACCCCGCCAGCCCCACCAGCAACCGGATCAGGGTGAACAGCCCCGACAGAGCGAAGGCCAGGGCCTGGCTCCTGAAAGCGACGATGGATCCGCCGTCGGCGCCCAGATCGTAGCCATCGATCGGCACACCCTCGGACGAGTAGATGTTCAGCGGAGCCAGCAGGTCACCGCTCTCACCGCTGCTGCTGCCGGCCGCGTACACGACCTGCGTGTTCACCAGAAGGAACACACCAGTGAGCAGGACAACGAAGCCGGCTGCACGCAGACTGGCACGCTCTGGACGCAGCACGTCAGCGCCGCCTTCGCCCAGCAGAACTGCTCCGCCGCCACACCACGAGAGCCCCCACACCCGCACCGGCAGGCAGCAGCCCCCACGCCCCACCGCCCACGTCCTGCCGGTCGGAAGCGGTGGTCGTGGCGCCACGCTCGCAGTACTTCTTGGCCGGGCCCACGATCCGGGCGCAGGGATCCTGACGGCCGTTAGCGGGGGCGGGGACGGCGGCGAACGCCTGCCCGGTGTGGGGCCACCACGCTTTCGGCAGGCACACCCCGAGAGCGAGGATGACCGCGCCGGCGACGACGGCGATCACGGTGAAGATGCTCACGGCCGCGGCGATACGCTCAGAACGGTCCCAGGAGGAAGTGGTCATCAGGGGTGCTCCTTCGGACGGGCACCCATGGCCTCACCACCACCAGGCGCGGGTGGCGGGACAGGGCAAGTGCGGCGTCCTGGCGTGGTGGTGATGGAGGTGGTGATGCGCTGGATGCGGGGGATGACGGCCTTGATGCGGCCGGTGTTCTGCCGCGGGCAGGTGAGCAGGAACTCGCCCTCGCGGCCCTTGTGGCCGACGGGGGACAGACCGGTGGTCACCAGCCGCAGCAGCTCGCCGTCGCCGGGGTCGAGGCCGACGAACTCCAGTCCGCGGCGGGCACGTTCGCGGTCGGCGGTGCGGGCGAGTGCCCGGTAGGCCATCAGGCCGCGGTCGGGGCCGAGTTCTGCGGCGTCGTGCGAGCCGGCGAGCAGGCCTGCGCCGTGTTTGCGGCCGTCGTGGAGGATCTCGTGGACCAGCGCGGTGCCTTCGGCGGACGAGGTGAGCCAGTACAGCTCGTCCAGGACCACCGCGGTGAACCTGGTGGGGTCCTCGAAAGCCGTCTGCCGGGCGATCGCGGCGATCAGGTAGAGCACCGCCCGGCCGATCAGCGCCTCCAGCGGCTGCTGGTGCAGGATCTCGGGGTTGGTGAACGCGGCCTTCGGCGGCAGCTTCAACCCGGTGGTGGTGATCACGATCATGTCGGAGCTGCTGGAGGCGTCTAGCCGCACTGGCGGCAGAGCAGGGTCGAACACCATCCGGGCCAGCGAGTTGGTGGCGACGACGCGGATGAGGCCGGCGAGGGTGGCGGCTGCGTCCTGCCGTCTGCCCGCTTCGCTCGTGGCCATCGCCTCGAGGACCTCAAGGACACGGTGCATGGACGGCTCCGGGCCGGCGGCGGCCTGCTCCACTGCGTGGTGCAGGACCTCGCCGCTGGTGCTCATCGGGCCGATGCCGAGCTGCAGGGTCAGGTAGGACAGGGCGTAGTGCCGTCCCTCCGGGCCGTCGAACATGCGCAGTGGGTCGATGGACACTTCGGCCTGGGCGGCGTCGATGATCTGCACACGGCCCTTGGCGGCAGTGCGCGCGAAGGTCGCCCACTCGCGCACGGGGGTACGGTCGATGCAGATCGCGCAGCCACCACGCGCCCACACCGCCTCCGCAATCAGCTTCTGCAGGACGCTCTTGCCCGCGCCGAGATCGCCGACGATGCCCATCGAGGCGGAGGCGTCGACCTTGGGCGCGTCCGCCACGTTGATCATGACGGGGCGGGTGGTGCCGCAGTCCAGGTCGATCCCGAGGAACATCCCGTTTGGGTCACCGACCTCCGCAGCGGTGAAGGCCCCGCCCAGCGCCCAGTCCTCGCTGATCTGGTGCTGGGTGAACTCCCGCACCACACCGGGCCGTACCGTGCCGGGCAAACCGAGAGCGAAGAGGGCCTCCTGCAGGCCGGCCGGGCGCACCGCCCGGTAGTCGGCGCCGCCGAGCAGCGCGGCCAGGGCGCGGGCCCTCGCGTCGCAGACGGCCGCCGTCGGCCCCCACACCGTCAGCACGGTCACCGACTGCACCTCGACCTCCACGCTGGTGCGAGAGAGGCGGGCATCCAGCTCGCCCAGGTCGCGGGCGGCCTCGGTGAGCGAGGCGGGCATGCCGGTGGGCCGGGCGTCGTACTGGTCGGCCTGGTCGATGAGTTCGTTCTTCTTGCGCCGCACCTGCTCGCGGGCCTTCTCCGCTGGCACGAGGGTCAAGTCGACGGTGTAGTCGACGGGGAAGTCGAGCAGCTCCAGCTGGGCGAACAGATCGGCGGCGTCCTGGCTGACCACGGGCGGGCACTCGGCCAGCGCCAGCTGCGCCTGGTAGCCCACCCCGGTGTCGGACTCGACCTGCAGCCACCGCCGCCCCAGCGGCGAGCCTGTGTGCAGCTGCCACCAGGCCTTGCGGCCCGACCGGGTGAGCCGGCCCGCGCTCCTCAGTTCGCCGGTGTCGTCGGGTTCGGGGTCGATGCCGCCTTCCTGCAGGCGGACCTGGCCCAGGTCGGCGTAGCTGGGGGAGCGCAGCACACCGCCTTGGAGCTCTCCGCCATACAGCTGGCTGCTTTCGGCATCGGCCAGCAGCGGCTCGGCAAGGCCGCGGTGCAGGGCGTGCTGGATCATCCACACGATCTCCGCCGGGCGGGCGGGGCGGAAGGCGATGCCGCCGGCGAGGGCGGCCTCCACGCGGGAGGCCTGCTCGCGGTACGCGGTCACCTCGCGCCGTGCCACCGGTGCCGGGCGTATCGCCAGCATCGGCGCAATTTCGGCCCACGCCGCACCGAGTTGCGCGGAGAGCTGCAGGCTGCCGGTCTCGGTCTGCAGGGGCACGGCCAGCCACAGGGTGCGGCGGTGCATCTCCTGGTCGTCGAGCAGGTCGAGGGCGGCCTCGACGTTCTCCACCCACGGATGCCGGCCCGCACCGGGTGTCTGCTCGGCCGGCTCGATGCCCTCGATCATCCTGAGGGCGATCTCGCCCGGGTCGACCTGCGCGCACAGCCCGAACAACCGCGGCGCCCCGGACAGCGACCGCACCAGGTGGGTGATCTTGGCGAGTTGTTCGTCGCGGACGGGGGCGGGAACGTAGGTGCCCTGGACGGTGTCCTCGCGGCGGCCCTGGGCGTCAGGGCCCGGGTGCAGGCGGTACAGGGCCCACACGCTGCCCTGCGTCGACCACACCAGATGCCCGGCGATGTGACGGATCGTAACCCTCACCGCGCACCCCCTTGCCCGGTGAGCGCGAGCAACTGCTGAACACCCGACACCGGCCCCGCGGCCACCGCGGGAGCAGCCGGCTGTGTGCTGCGGGCTGCGGACGAGCGATCTGCGGCCGAGCTCGGGTGTGGCGCCCGGTCTGGATTGCGCTGCGCACGGGAGGGTGCGCCCTGCACAGCGGGGCCGGTGTCGGGCGTGTCCTCGATGGTGAAACCTGCGAGCAGCGGGTGCGGGGCGGGGTCGCGGGCGGCCCGCCCGCCGATCCGCCCACCGCGGGGCTGCCGGCCGAGCAGCACCCAGCCCAACGCGGCCTGCATCGGCGCACGGCCCCGGACCTTCGGCCGGCGCACCATCCAGATGACCAGGCCCCACCCCACGAGGGGGACCGGTCCCATCCACGACCACCAGCTGATCGTCTTGACCAGAACGAAGCCGCCGCCGACGGCGAGGGCGATCTGCGCCGGGGTGTACGGGCCGAGCGGGATCTTCCAGTCCGCGACCCTGCCCAAAACCCAGGGATGGCGGCGGGCGGCGGTGTAGAAGCGGCCCACCCGTGCCACGGACGCGGCGCTCACAGCCAGCCCCCGACGCCCGGCAAGCGGTCACGAAAGGCCGGTAGTTCGGACCGGACGAGTCCAGGAACCGCCGGCGCGCCCGTGGACGGGTTCTTCACCTCGTCGGTGAACATGTCCGCCAGGTCGTTGCGCGCGTTGTACAGACCGAGCGCAATCACCATCAGCAGCAGGGCACCGATGCCCGCTTTGAGGCTGAACTTCTGGATCATGATGACGACGACGAGGCAGATCAGACCGGCCTGCAGCCCCTTCGTCGCCCACTCCTTGAACATGTTGATCCACGAATTGCCGAGGTCGTCCAGCTGCCCGGCGAGCATCAGGCCGTGCACACTGTTCATCGGGCACCCCCGTCCTGGACAGACTCGGACTCCAGCGCGGCGACTTCCCACCGGCCCGAGCGGGCCTTGAGGTCGAGCTCGTACGCCAGCGGCCACCGGCCGGTCGCATCCCGGGCCTCCACCGAGGCGAGGAGGCGCACCTTCGTACTGTCCGCCGGCACCTGCCCGGCTGCCGCGGCCTCCTCGACGGCCAACACCTGCTGGACGGCAACAGCCGCGTACGGGGCGGGGGAGATGGCGGCGAGCTGCACACCGGGCGCGAGGTAGCGGCTCACCTCGCCGGCACCCGTCAGATAGGCGGTGAGGAACTCTGCGACCGCGGAGGACAGATCACCCTCCGGGACGGTTACGCCGTACGACGACTTCGCCACCTCGGCCCGGGCCGGGCCGGCCACCACGCCGGGCGCGCCGGTCACCGTGAACGAGGAGCCCTGGCTGTCGCAGACCACCGGCACGGTGTAGTAGCGCACCGATCCGTCGGCGTACTGCGCAGCCACCGTCACCGACCACGCACCGTCCGCCCGCTGCGCACTGCGCACCGCCGTCACCAACTGCGGCGCCGATTGCGCACCGACGGCCGTATCGGGCAGGCCGACGTCCGGAGCCATCGACTGCGCAAGCCGCGCCTGCGCACTCGTCTCGTCGGCTGCACTGCTGCGCAACCACGCGCCGATGAACACCTGCGCATAGCCGCCCGGGTCGGTGGCGGCCGTCGCAGTGCGCACGGCGGCGGGCCTTGTCGCGGCGGCCGCCGCGACCGTGGTCGGGGCGGAGGTGACGGCGATACACAGGGCGATGGGGCCGGCCGCGATGACGGCCCAGACCGCTACCCGTGAGAGGCGTACGCGGCGGCGCATTGCCTCCAGCCGGACGCCGGTCGCCATCACAGCAGCGGCCTCGCTCTGTGAGGCCTGCTTGCCAGGAGGCATGGTCAAACTCCCAGGTCAGAACGGATGTTGCTGACCTCGAGAAAACCCGGCGACCCCGACCCGACCACCGACCACGAAGGCCCGACCATGGGGCCGGCCGGGAGTCGGCGGCAGGCCATCGCGTCGGGCACTGCTTTCCACAGCGGCGGCCGTTGTGCGATCACCTGCCGCCCGGTCACAGGGCCCGGACACCGATGCGCAGACGCAAGCCGGCCGGGCCGCGACAGACACCTGCGCAGTGCGCCAGACGGACCTGCGCAAGAAAAGACCAGGAAGCCCGGCTGGACTGCGCGGCGGCCCCAGCACAATCTCGACTGCGCAGGATCCTCGACCGGTTGCGCAGCCCGATGGCGCAAAGCCCGTCCACAGCTGCGCAGTCGGCTGCGCAATCACTGAGAGGGCATTTCGTTCCGCTGTTTCGACCCTGTTCCTATGTGGTGAGGTGTTGTTGGTCTTCTCATGGGGCGGGGTACGTGGAGTTGGATTGTTTCGGACGGGCTGTGGGAGATCGCAAAGCCGCTGATTCCCCCGTCGAAAGTGCGGTTACAGGGCGGCGGGACGCAGGACACACTTGATGAGACGCTGTTCGCGGCCGAGCTGTCGTCATCGTCTCTGAATGCCGGCGGATTTCCCATCGCTCAACGGACAGCGCGTCCGGTATCCGCCGATCGCCCACTACGGACCCCCCTTGGTCCGGGTCGCTCTCGCTCGTCAGTCCAGCCGAAGCGATCTTGGCAGGTCAGGTCCTCATAGAACGGCGCCTCCTTCTCCGAGGAGCACCGCCCGCGGCGTCATGGGTTCCGTACCCAGCGGTGGCCGTGGGGGAGGGGGGTACCTTTGGGAACAAAGGAGCGGGGCCAGGGCTTGCGGTCGGACTCGATCATGGAACGGCTGACGATCTCCGCGAACCAGTCCGCGACGATCCTGCCCAGTTCTTCGGGCGATCCGGTCACCTCCAGCGGCTCGACGTCAGTGATCGACTCGGGGTGGTACGTGCTGCTGTTCCGCTCGCTGCACAAGAGGCGGTCGCCGGCCACGGTCGCGCCCAGGGTCATGACGACCAGCTTCCGGTCCCGGTGCTTGAGGTCCACGATCAGCGTGAGCACCGCCTGCCCGGCTGTAAACGCCTCGTCCCACGCGGCGTCGTAGGCGTCACGAGAGGCGCGCAGGTCCTCGTCTTCGTCGGGGGGAAAGACGAGCACGGCAGTGGCGGCGGGCGGGCATTCGGGCCATGTGCGGGCAGACTCGCGGACGATATCCACCAGGATGGTGTGCTGGAGGCTCAGCTCGCCCTCGTCAGCCTCGAACCAGTCGTCGTTCATGGCGCAGTCTATGGCGAGGCTGGAGGTTGGTACGCCAGTGCGCTGAAGCGGTGCGTCCAGATCTACTGGCAACTGGACTACATGCTGCTGTTCGGCGAGTTCGAAACCTTCCGCGCCCTCGGCCCCTACTACCAGCGCCACGGGTTCACCGTCCTCGACTCCCAGGACACGATCGATGTCGGCACCCTGCTGACCGGTATGCCCATGCGGCTCGGCGGTGGGGCGGGTCAGGCAGGTGGAAGCGGTCCTGCGCTGGCAACGGTGCCGGTCCAACAGTCCGGTTGATCGGATGTGTGCCAGAGGACCTCAAGCCGGCGGCGGGTGAGTTCCTCTGCCTTCTGAAGGAGGGCCGTCTGCGCGATGTCCGGCTCGGACGAGGACGGAGGACCGGCGAGCGCGCCATCAGCGATGCCGACTGGTCCGGTGAAGTAGACGGCGTACCGCCATCTGTCTGGAGTGCGGTACAGGACGAGGTGTGTCGGTGTCCCGAGAGTGCGCCAGTACGGCTGCCGGTTGCTGGCCATACCGGCACGGTACTGCTCCTGGTCGGACTCACCGCTCATGCGGCGCTGGTCGATGGCCGCCCACCCCGGCGGATGCCTTCTCGCTGCGCCCGTGGCCATCGCGCGGTCTTCAGGAGTCCACATGGCCCCTGACGATCACGCGTTGGCCGTTCTCATCCTCACCTGGGTCCCAGTACATCGCGCGGGCCGACCTGATGGGGATGGCGCGCTTTCGCCCGAGGCGGCTGATCCTCGTGTCAAAGGGGCCGTGGTCGGCCCGGCCATGAGCCCGACCACGCTAACCCAGTGCGCATGTTGCCGGATCGTGACTGGTGGTCGGGGGTTGTGGCCGTCGGCCTGGTCGGGGGCTCCGGGTGAGCTGGCGCAATGGATCTCGCTCACGTCACCTCACACAGCCACCGCGGTCACACCGCTCTCGCACGTCTGCTCCAGGGCATCGGTGGCCGCGCGCTCATGGCATGCGAGGAAGCACGATGAGCCGCTTCGGGGCGGGGATCCGCCGTGGGGTGATGGCGGGGGATGAGTTCACCCAGATCGCCAACGGCCTCTTCCGCGACCCAAGGCTGTCCTTCAGGGCGAAGGGAGTCTTCGGCCACATCAGCACCCACCGCGCCGGCTGGCGGGTGACGGTTGCCGACCTCGTGCGCGCCGGACCCGACGGACGTGACGCCGTACGCGGCAGCCTGAGCGAACTGCAGCGGCACGGCTACCTCATCCGCGAGCAACTCCGGCACGACGACGGGACGCTCGGCGAGATCGTGTACTCGATCACGGACCGCCCCGCTCCCGTCGACCTTGCCGCGGCGGCTGGTCCGACGTTCGCCTCGGCACCGACGGGTGAGGTGCCCTTCGGCTTCGGGGCGGGGGTCCGTCGTGGGGTGATGGCGGCGGACCAGTTCACCCAGATCGCGAACGGCCTCTTCCGCGACCCAAGGCTCTTCCTCAAAGCGAAGGGAATCTTCGGGCTCATCAGCACGCACCGGGACGGCTGGCGGATGAGCGTCACGGACCTGGCGCGCCGCAGTCGTGACGGCGAGGCGGCCGTCAAGAGCGGCCTCAAGGAGCTGGAGCAGCACGGCTTCCTGCTCCGGGAACGCGAGCGCCGCTCCGACGGCACCTTCGGCGCGGCTGCGTACTTCATCACCGATCTGCCCAGCTTGCAAAACAGCAGGTCGCAACCAATGTCGGATTTTCCACCGGTGGATAACCCGACGTCGGTCAATCGCCCCACTAAGACGTCATCTCATTTGGCTGGGTAAGCTGTCGGTTGTGGTGGGGATCGTTGAGCGGCTGGTGCCGGACGAGTTGTGGGAGCTGTTCCAGCGAGTGGTGCCGGAGGCGCCGTCGCGGCCTCAGGGTGGTGGCCGGCGTCGGCACGGCGACCGGGAAGTGCTGGCTGCGATCGTCTTCGTGGCGACCTCGGGCTGCACGTGGCAGCAGCTGCCGTCCGCATCGTTCGGCCCCTCGGGGGCGACTGCCCACCGACGGTTCACCGAATGGTCGAAGGCCCGGGTGTGGGCGAAACTCCACCGCCTGGTCCTGGACGAGCTCGGCTCCCGCGGCGAGCTGGACTGGTCCCGCTGCGCGATTGACTCGGTGAACATGCGGGCTCTGAAAAAGGGGAGCTGACAGGCCCGAATCCTGTCGATCGAGGCAAGTACGGCTCGAAGATCCACCTGATCACCGAGCGGACCGGTCTGCCCCTGTCTGTGGGGATCTCGGGAGCGAACCTCCACGACAGCCAGGCGCTGATCCCGCTGGTCAAGGGGATACCGCCGATCCGCTCCCGGCGCGGACCCCGCAGGCGCAGACCAGCCAAGCTCCACGCCGACAAGGGATACGACTACGACCACCTGCGGCGATGGTTACGCAGCCGAGGCATCCGCCATCGCATCGCCCGCAAAGGCATCGAGTCCTCGGCCCGGCTGGGCCGCCACCGCTGGACCATCGAACGCACGATGTCCTGGCTCGCCGGATGCCGCAGACTGCACCGCCGCTACGAGCGCAAAGCCGAGCACTTCCTGGCCTTCACCAGCATCGCCTGCACCCTCATCTGCTACCGCAGACTCACCAAATGAGATGACATCTAAGAACACCATCGTTAAGAAGACCACCAAGCAGAAGACCAACCCCCTCCGTCCGTGCGACCACGGCGACGCCACGCGCAACGCACGGACGGCCCCCTTGCAGCCGACAACGTCACCGAAGCTGCCGCCTGCGGCCGACGAGATGCACGCGGGCATCCAGCTGCTGCTTCAGATCGGGGCGAGCCGTCCCGAACTGCTGCTGACCGGGCCGGCGCTGACCGATCAGGGCCGCGTGGCGACCGTGATGCTGGAATCCGGCTGGAGTCCCGAGCAGCTGCGCCACGTCATCACCGGCCGACCGTTGCCCACCCCGGTGCGCACCTCCGTTGGCGCGATCCTTGCCGCCCGGCTCCGCGCCGCCCAGGCCTACCCGCCGCCTGTTACTGCCGTCGCCCGCCATGACGCGGCCTCGTCGGACGAACTGTTCGCGGAGGCGACCAGGGAGCGGTCCCGCTCCGTGACCCAGGCCCTCGCCTACCGTGCCCTCGTCGAGTGCGTCGGCTGCGGCGTGCCCGCCACTGCCCCCGGCGAAGACCTCTGCCCGGCCTGCCTCGGCTGGCCGCTGTGCCGCACCTGCCCCGGCCCGACCCGCAAGCGAGCCCACCCCGACGGCGACGGCCGCTGCACGACGTGCGCCGGCGCCCTCGCCGACTGTTCGGAAGGAACCAGCCCGTGACCGACGCGCCCCGCACCCCACCGCCCCCCGC
>NZ_VJZD01000285.1 GCF_009377175.1 Streptomyces adustus | reverse complement strand
GTCCCGGAGGCGGCCGGGATACCGGAGGCGGCCGGGATACCGGAGGTAGCCGGAGTCCCGGAGACGGCGGCGGGGAGAGTGGCGGAGAGGGTGGCCCGGGTGCGGCGCGGGCGCAACCCGGGTACGACCGCGGCGCACCCTCGGCCGACGGGCGGACGGCGCGCCGGCATCCAACGAACAGCGGCCCACCTGCGCATTCGCAGATGGGCCGCTGTGTCCGGGTGGGCGATACTGGGTTCGAACCAGTGACCTCTTCGGTGTGAACGAAGCGCTCTCCCACTGAGCTAATCGCCCGGGCACAGGAAGAAGATTACCCCATGTCAGGGGGTGCCTGTGACCGGCTGCGGGTGGCGCCGACCGGTCTCCGCGCCCGGCCCCGGATCACTGGTCCTTGATCTTCCAGGGCATCACGACGCCGAACCTGGAGACGTAGATCCCGACGAGGACCGCCACGATCACCAGGCCGATCACCGTCAGGGTGATGTTGCGTCGCCGCACCTTGGGATCGAGTGCCTTCTGCGCGGCCTCGGTGACCTTGCGTTTGGTCCAGCGCAGCACCAGCTGGGCCCACACGAACTCGGTCGCCCAGATCGCCATGCCACCGAAGATCACGACCCAGCCCGGTCCGGGCAGCGGCAGCATGATCACGCCGGCGACCACGACCGCCAGACCCACCACGAAGACGCCCACCTGCCAGCTCAGGTGCAACATCCGGCGAGCCTTGACGAACTCCGGCGCCTTGGAGCCGAGCCCGTTCTCGCTCGCGCCCGCCCGGTCCGGCCCGTCCGGCCCCGCCTCGTCCGGTTTCCCGGCCGGTCCGGTCTCGTCCGACGTCACGGCGACCTCGCCCGGCTCGTCACTCCCCGTGTTCATACGCATGAACACTACCCGAGACAAACCGGTCACCGAAATGGTCGTAGCACCCGAACGGATCCTCGGCCGAAAGAGTTACATAAAGGCACGCAAAACACTCAGAGGGGTTTACAACGGCACCGTAGGTGGCATGTCGATTTCGCCGACGTGCGAATCCCCGAGCGCACACTGAGCGGAAAGGCCCTGGCGCTTATGAACACCACGGTCAGCTGCGAGCTGCACCTGCGCCTCGTTGTGTCGAGCGAGTCCTCCCTGCCTGTCCCCGCAGGCCTGCGGTACGACACGGCCGACCCCTATGCCGTGCACGCCACCTTCCACACCGGAGCCGAGGAAACCGTCGAGTGGGTGTTCGCCCGCGACCTCCTGGCTGAGGGACTTCATCGTCCCACCGGTACCGGCGACGTCCGTGTATGGCCGTCACGGAGCCATGGTCAGGGCGTCGTGTGCATCGCCCTGAGCTCTCCGGAGGGTGAGGCTCTGCTCGAGGCCCCGGCGCGGGCCCTGGAGTCGTTCCTGAAGCGGACCGATGCCGCGGTGCCGCCCGGCACCGAACACCGGCACTTCGATCTGGATCAGGAACTTTCACACATCCTGGCGGAGAGCTAGGCCGAGGCCGCCACAGAGCCGCCCGGCGCCGTCCACTCGGGGAGACGGCTCGGGCCAAGACAACCGCATACGGTATGCGCCGACGCCGTCATCGTGGGGCCCCACGATGACGGCGTCGGCGTGCCCGCGCGACCGGCATGTCTTCGCTCCCAGTGGGAAGGCGGGCGGTGACGGTGGCGACGGATCGTCGCGGTCACACGGAAAGCCCCTGGATGGCGACAGAGAGTAACCGCCGCCACCCGCGCGGGTTCCCCGGGCGGAGCGGTCCGGGAACGCCCGCGGGGCCGGGGCCGTTCCACTGGCAGGTGTGGTCCGCGCACCGCCGTCGCCATGGTCGCGGGAACCACTACCATCGGCCAGCATCGGCGGGCGCCCGCCCACCCCCCAGGCCAGGGAGCGAAATGTGCTGATCACCCACGACACCCGGCGTGCATTGGACGCCGTGGTGGATCTGGTCAACACCGCACCGGAGCACGAGACGGCCCCGGACGGGCTGGCGGACCTGCGTGCCCTCACGGACTTCGTACGGAAACACGAGGTCAGTGATGTCGGGGTGCTGTCGGAGTTCGACCTGTCGGCGGTGCGCCGGATCCGGGGGCGGTTCGCCGGGATCTTCGCGGCCCGGGACGCCCGGACGGCCGCCGGAATGATCAACGAGCTGGTCGCGGCCGCGGGCACCACGCCCCGGCTCACGGACCACGACGGCTACGACTGGCATGTGCACTACTTCGCCCCGGGTGCCTCCATCGCCGACCACCTGGCGGCCGACTGCGGGATGGCGCTGGCGTTCTTCGTGGTGGCCGGGGAGGAGGAGCGGCTGCGGCGCTGCGAGGCACCGGACTGCCGGCGCGCCTTCGTCGACCTCTCCCGCAACCGCTCCCGGCGGTACTGCGACAGCCGGACCTGCGGCAACCGTCTGCATGTGGCCGCGTACCGGGCGCGCCGCAAGGAAGCCACGGGCTGAGGCCGTCCGGTCGCGCGGCACGCGGCACGCTCCGCGCGGCACGCGATGCCCAGCCGAGGCGTGCCGTGCCGTGCGCGCGGTCGAGTGGGACACGCTCCCGAAGCGGGCACGCGGTGGAGTCGGGCGTACCGCCGAAGCGGGGGCGCGGTGGAGTCGGGCGTGCCGCCGAAGCGCGCGACCGGGTCGGCGGGGCACCGAAGCCTGTGCGCCGTCCAAGCCGGCGGGCCCGCCGAAGCAGGTACGCCGCCGGAGCAGGCGGGTCGTCGACGCAAGCGGCCCGTCGGAGCGGGCGGGGGTCCGGCCGGGTCGGGCCGGGTGGGATGCGACGCGCTCCCCGGCGGGTGACGCCGGGGAACGCGGGTACGGCTCACAGCATCAGCAGGTCATGCAAAGAGGCCATGAGGAGCAGACACCCGATCACCGCAAGGAAGATCATCAGCGGTGGCTGGGAAAGGGCGAATAGACATCCGCGCGGCTCGTCCTGCTGCGGCGCGGCATCGCTCTGTTTCGTGTCCAGCATCTCGCGGCGATGATGACGCAGCCGACCCCGCGCACGCGATCAACACGCCCGTAAAGAGCGGGAGTTCGCCGGATTCCGTGATGCACGGAGCGGAGCATGATCACACATCGGGCAAGGCTTGATCATTTCCTGACCGACCCGGACCTTCTGTGTCGTTTCAGCCCGGGTCGGGCCGGTCGCCGCCGGGGCTCCCCCGACGTCGGATCCCGGTCAGATCCCGTGCTTCTTGAGGATGGCCTCGATGTCACTGAAGTCGTCCGCGGAAGACTGCCCCGGCTTGGTCGCGGGCCGGGCGGCCGGGCCGGCGCCGGGTCCCAGCGCACGGGCCGAGGCCGCGGGCTCCGCCGCCTCGCGCGGTGCCGAACGGGCCTCCTTGCGCTGCTTGCGGCTGCCGCCGCCGCGACGTTCCACGGCGCGCGTGGTCGCGAACAGCGCCCAGGACGCGGCGAGCGCGCCGAATCCGGCCCAGGCCGTGGGGCTGAAGGCGGTGTCGGCGGCCCAGCCGACGACACCCGTCATCACCAGACCGATCGGAATGAGGGAGTAGGCGGCGATACGGGCGGCCTTGAGGAAGCGCCTGCGGTAGGCGGTGACCGCCGCGATGCCCAGGCCTGCCACGGAGACGGCGGAACAGACGGTCTCGGCAATCATCCGGTCCTCCAGGCAGGGGTTTGTCGGGCCAGGGACACTTCGTCCCCTCCATCCTGCACCGCCCGGACCCCGTCGGGCCATCGTCCGGCCCCACATCAGGGACATCTCCGGGGTCGGCTCCTCCGCAGGTGCCGGTCGCGGCCGCCGCCGACCGTGACGGTCCCGCCGGCTCGGCCGTCCCGCCGACCGCGACGGTCCCGGTTGGGACGGCCGCGCGGGGCTGGGAGACTGGGGGCATGAGCGACTCCTCCCCCGCACGCCCCGCCGCCCCCACCGCCGTACTCGACGTGTGGTGCGAACTCCAGTGCCCGGACTGCCGTGGCGCCCTCGACGACCTGCGCGCCCTGCGCGAGCGGTACGGCGACCGGCTGGAGCTGCGGCTGCGCCACTTCCCGCTGGAGAAGCACAAGCACGCGTTCGCCGCGGCGCAGGCCGCCGAGGAGGCCGCGGAGCAGGGGCAGGGGTGGCCGTACGTCGAGGCGGTGCTGGGCCGGGTCGAGGAGCTGGACCGCCGGGGAGAACGCTTCCTGGTCGAGGTGGCCGGGGAACTCGGTCTGGACGCCGAGGAGTTCGACACGGCGCTCGTCGACGGCCGGCACATCCTGATCGTGGACGCCGACCAGGCCGAGGGCAAGGCCATCGGTGTGACCGGCACCCCCACCTATGTCATCGGCGGCGAGCGCCTCGACGGCGGCAAGAGCCAGGAGGGGCTGCGCGAGCGCATCGAGGAGATCGCGGACCGGCTCCTGGCCGGATAGCGGTACCCGGGCCGGCCCCTCGGACCCGGCCCGGCAGGACCCTTCCTACAGCAGGTGCTTGTAGAAGACACGCTGCCGGGTCTCGTAGCCGAGCGACTCGTACAGCCGCTCGGCCGGGGTGTTCCCCGCGAACACGTTGAGGCCGAGGGTGCTGCTGCCGCCGGCGCTCGCCCGGACCTCCGCCAGCAGCATGAGCGTGCGGCCGTGTCCATGGCCGCGACGGTCGGCGTCGACCTCCACGTCGTAGACGAAGGCGTCACCGCCGCGCCATCCCAGCCACAGGACACCCACCCGGTCCCCCTCGTGCTCCAGGACGCTGAACGTGTTGCCCGCGGTGGCGACCCCTCCCGCTTGCAGATGCGCGTGGTCCCGGCGCGACTTGGCGTACGCCTCGGCCTCGGGCAGACCGCGCTCGATCCACTCCTGCGCGTACGCCTGTGACTCGTGCGCCCGCCAGGTCTCGAACTCGTCCCCCGTCATGGGCCGCGCCCGACTGCCGACGGGCAGCTCCGGCGCGGCGCCGGAGAGCGGCTTGGCCATGATGCGGTTGCGCAGGACGTAGCCCAGGTTCGTGGCGAGCCGGGACGCGGTCGGGGCTTCCTCGGGGACGATCGCCTCGATCTGCCGGCAACCCCAGCCGCGCGCCACCTCCTCGGCGGCGAGCGCGGCGACCGTGCCCCGGCCGCGCCGACGGTCGGGCTCCTCGATGCGCAGGTCCAGGATGCGGGCCACCGACTCACCGAGACTCGGGGAGGTGCCGAGGTGGATCGCGCCCACGGGACGGCTGTTCACGCACACCTGGTAGTGGCGTGAGCGCAGTCCGTCCGCGGTGCGCTGGAGCGGCTCGGTCGGCCGCAGGGTCGTGGTCATCAGGGGTGTTCTACCCTGTACCGCGCCCCGGGACAGCCGAATTGTTTCCCGGTGCGCCCGCACCCCCGGCCTGCCGGTGTCACGCGGCGCACCTGCCCCGGTCAGGGATCGAGGTCGTGCCCCGACCGCTCGTCGAAGATCCGCATGGCCTTGGCGGTCACGGGGCCCGGCGCGCCCGGGAGTTCGCGCTCGTCGACGCGGTGCACGGCCTGGACGTCGCGCAGGGTGGAGGTCAGGAAGACCTCCTCCGCCCGCTCCAGGACGTCCAGCGGCAGCTCGGTCTCCTTCGCGCCGGTCCACTCGACCGTCAGCGCGCGGGTGATGCCCGCCAGACAGCCGGAGGCGACCGGCGGGGTGTGGATCTCGCCGTCGAGGACGACGAAGACATTGGAACCCGTGCCCTCGCAGAGCTGTCCCACGGTGTTGGCGAAGAGTGCCTCGGTGGCGCCGTGCGCGTGCGCGCGGGCCAGGGCGACGACGTTCTCGGCGTACGAGGTGGTCTTCAGGCCGGTGAGCGCGCCGCGTTCGTTGCGGGTCCAGGGGACCGTGACGACGGCGGTGGAGTCGGCGCGACGGCCGGTGCCGCCGAGGGCGACCACGAGGGTCGGGCCGGCCTCGCCGCGGTCGGAGCCCAGCGGACCGTGGCCGCCGGTGTAGGTGATGCGCAGCCGGCCGAGCGGGACCGGGTTGGCCTCGACGACGGCGGCGCAGGCACGGCGGACCTCGTCGAGGTCGGGGTCGGGCAGGCCAAGGCCGCGCGCGGACCGGGTGAGCCGGTCGAGGTGCCGGGTGAGGGCGAAGGGCCTGCCCTCGACCGTCTTCACCGTCTCGAAGATGCCGTCGCCCACGGTCAGCCCGTGGTCGAAGACGGACACCCGGGCGGACTCGGCGTCCCGCAGTCCTCCGTCCAGCCAGATCTTCACGTCAGTGCCTCTCCATCTGCGCTTGCCCCGTACGTTCCCGACGCTACCGCGAGCAGCCGGGACGCCTTCAGTTCGGTCTCCCGCCACTCCCCCTCGGGGTCCGACCCCCAGGTGATGCCGGCTCCGGTGCCGAAACGCAGGACGCCTTCGGCGCGGTCGATCCAGAAGGTACGGATGCCGACGGCCAGCTCGCCCTCGCCGCGGTCGGCGTCGACCCAGCCGATGCCGCCGCAGTAGGGGCCGCGGGGCGCCGTCTCCAGGGCGGAGATGATCCGCAGGGCGCTGGACTTGGGGGCGCCGGTGACCGAGCCGGGCGGGAAGGCGGCGGCGAGCAGTTCCGGCCAGCCGACCCCCGGGCGCAGTTCGCCGCGGACCGTGGAGACGAGGTGGACCAGGCCGGGGTGCTTCTCGACGGCGCACAGGTCGGGGACGGTGACACTGCCGGTGGCGCAGACCTGCCCGATGTCGTTGCGGACCAGGTCCACGATCATCACGTTCTCGGCGTAGTCCTTCTCCAGCAGGTCCGCCTCGGTGCGGCCGGTGCCCTTGATCGGGCCGGACTCGACCGTACGGCCGTCGCGACGCAGGAAGAGTTCGGGCGAGGCGGTGGCGATCTCCACCCCGTGCCGGGGCAGCCGAATCGTTCCTGCGTACGGTGCCGGGTTGCCGCGGGCGAGCAGCGCGGTGAGGGCGGCCACATCGGCGTCGGGCGCGACCGGCGCGGACAGCACCCGGCAGAGGTTCGCCTGGTACACCTCGCCGGCCGCGATGTGCTCGCGGATCCGCCGGACGCCGGCCGTGTAGGCGGCGCGGTCCAGGGAGGAGGTCCAGTCGGCGACCGCAGGTCCGTGCCAGCCGCCCGGCACCGGCGCCGGGACCGGCTCCCTTCGTACGTCCGCGAACCGGGCGCAGGTCAGACGGCCCTCGAAGTCGGCGCAGACGGCCCAGAACCCGGCCGAGTCCAGGGCAGTGGGATCGCTGGTGACATCGAGCAGGCCGGTGGCGACACGGTCGCCGAAGCGGGCCAGGGGAGGGAGGTCGAGCACGTTGTCGAGTCTAGGCGGGTGACGTTCGGGTGGCCTCGCCGTGTCCGGCCGGGGGGCCTGCGCAGGTCCGCGGGGGGACGCGGGGCAGCACGCTGCGCAAACGCGTTTTTGTGCTGGCCCGGGAATCCGCTAGAGTTCAACACGTCGCCGGGACGCGCAAGCGGAACGGAAACGACAAGCGGACGTAGCTCAGTTGGTAGAGCGCAACCTTGCCAAGGTTGAGGTCGCGAGTTCGAGCCTCGTCGTCCGCTCGAAGGAAACAGGGGTCTTCCCGATCCCCTACACTCCTGGTGGAGTGGCCGAGAGGCGAGGCAACGGCCTGCAAAGCCGTCTACACGGGTTCAAATCCCGTCTCCACCTCCAAGGACGATTAGCTCAGCGGGAGAGCGCTTCCCTGACACGGAAGAGGTCACTGGTTCAATCCCAGTATCGTCCACTGGCCCGAAAGGGCTCTGATCCGCAAGGATCCCCGCGCGATTAGCTCAGCGGGAGAGCGCTTCCCTGACACGGAAGAGGTCACTGGTTCAATCCCAGTATCGCGCACGCAGTGCCCATGATCGACTCCTTGGAGTCATCGTGGTCCCGAGGACGATTAGCTCAGCGGGAGAGCGCTTCCCTGACACGGAAGAGGTCACTGGTTCAATCCCAGTATCGTCCACACACCGGATCCCCCGGCCGTCGCGTACGGCCGGGGGATTCCTCGTGTCAGGACGAGAACAGCATGTGGCCGAAGCTCTTGTGACGGTGGTGGCCGCCGTAGTGCCCGCCGCCGTGGTGGCCGCCACCGTGCCCGCCGCCGTGCGGGGCGCCCCAGGCGGGTGCCGACGGCGCGGGGTACGCCTGCGGAGCGGGCGGCGGCGGGGCGGGCTGGGTCCACTGGGACTCCAGTCGGGTCAGCGCCTCCAGCTCGCCGTAGTCGAGGAAGATCCCCCGGCAGCCGCTGCACTGCTCGATCTGGACACCGTTGCGGTTGTAGGTGTGCATCGGCGCATGACACTTCGGACAATGCATGGTCGGCCCAACTCCTCGTCGATCGGTCCTGCTTCGCGTCTCACCGGGACAGACTCCGCCCGGTCGCGGTCGGTTGCACCCTACTTCTCGAAGTCCCCTCCCAACTCCAAGGGGATCGCGCCCATTCGGACACATGCGTCGACAAGGGACAGTTCCACTTCGTCCAGGGGCCGGTCCGCGGCGATCGCCTTGGTCACGGCACGGGCGGCACTCTGCACGGTCAGGGCACGGGCCGGGACGTCCAGGGCGGGCCAGGGATCGCCGTCTGCGGGCACGGCGGGGCCCGCCGCCGCGCGGTAGGCGGTCAGGAACCGGGCCCACTCGCCGGGCGGCAGCAGCCCGCAGGCGTACCAGGCGGCGGGGCGCGCCAGGTCCCAGGCCGCGACGCCGGTGCCGAGGTCGTCGATGTCGATCAGCCGCCAGGGGCCGTCCGGGGCCGGGTGCCGTACGAACTGCCCGAGGTGCAGGTCGCCGTGGCAGAGGGTGGTCCGGTCGGGCATCGGGGCCGCGTCGCGGGCCCAGGCGGGGAGGGTGGCCCAGGCGCGCAGGACCGGCGGGACGGCCGGATGCGGGCCGGGCGCGGCCCGCAGCAGGGCCACGGCTCGGGCCGCCTTGGCGGGGCCGCGCATCGGGGGCGGTGCGTGCGGGGCGACCGGGGCCGGGGTCCGGTGCAGTCGGGCGAGGAGGGCGCCCGCCGCTTCCCAGGGAGCGGCGTCGGGGTCGTCCGGGTCCACGGGGCTGCCGTACGGCCAGAGGGTCACGAGCCGGCCGTCGACCGAGGCCGGGCTCGGCTCCAGCGGGGGCAGCAGGACGTCCGGGAGGGTGGTGGCCACACGGAGCCGGAGGGCCAGTTCGGTGCGGACGGTGTCCGGGGCGTGCGCCTTGGCGACGGTCCAGGCGTGCCGGACGACGGTGGCGTCCGGGCGGTCGGCGAGGGTGCTGGGGGTGCCGCAGAGACACGGGGCGCCGTCCGCATGGGCCGCGGTCCGGGCCTTCTCGGCGAGTGCGGGCAGCAGCAGGTCGGCGGTCAAGGGTCCCCCAGCGTCGTACGGCTCCGGCCGCAGCGTACGCGGACCGGATCGAGGCGCCGGACGGCACCCGGGCGGAGCGCACGAACACCGGATCGGGGCGCCGGACGGCACGGGCGGAACGTACGCAACCGGATCGGAGCGCAGGACGACCCCAGGCGGACCGGATCGGACCGGAGCGCGGAACGACCCCGGGCGGACCGGACCGGGGTGCAGGACGACCCCAGGCGGATCGGATCGGACCGGGGAGCAGGACGGCACCCGGGTGGAGCCGACGGGAAACGGCAATGCCGGCGCAGCTCCCCAGCTGCGCCGGCATCATCTGCCGTCCGCCGCACCCCCGTCCCCACGGGGTTTCATGGATGGATGTCCCCGCCCGGACCGCTCTTCCGGGCCTGGGGTCGCCGCTCAGCGCCCCAGCATCACACCCACGGACGACGCTTGTGTGGCCACCGTCTCCCAGCCGTCGAACACCAGCAGGAGCAGGGCCGCCAGGGGGAGGGCCATGAGTGTCGCCACCAGGGGGTGGCGACGGCCCGTGCGGCGTGGGCGCGTAGCGCGCCCCTGGGTGCGGATCGCCGTCCGCGGTGCCGTGTGAGCCATGGTCCCTCTCCTGACCGTGTTGCGTTGTCGTCGACAGCGGCGGGTGTCTGACCTCGGGGGACGAGTGCTGCACCCGCCGCTTGACTTCAAATCTAGGGGCGCGGCGCTCCTCGGGCGTCATGCCCTCGTACCGATTGACGGGCCTCCCCGAGGATGAGCCGTGACCTGCGGTGTACTCCGCAGGGTGGAGACGAGGTTCCAGGACTCGGGGTCATCCCCGAGGGGGTGTCCGCTGTGCCCCCGCATTTCCGGACTGTCCTCGCGGGACCTCGTCCGCCCGGCCCGGGGCAGGCACTCCGGTACGCCGGAAGGAGGACCTTGCCGACAATCGGACTGCCGGGTCACGGGAGGGGTTCGAGAGACCCGCAGACGGTGACTTCGCTCACTTCCCGTACATCTCGGGACACCCCGGACCCCGCCCGGCGGACCGTGCCGACCGCCGCCGTCCGGTACGTCCGCGTACTCCCGCCGATGCGCACGCCACGCCCGGACCCGCCACCCACTTCACGACCAACACCCCTTCCGTGGCGCGGGGTTGACGAGGTCGGTGGCCCGAAGTCGCTCTGCTCTCTGGCTCCCTGACCACTCCTCATATCCCGTGCCCGGCAAGGACAATCCATCCGGCCGAGAGGGCGCGGCCTCTGCGCGCGGGCGGCTGTGGAAACGTAAGCTGTGGCACGTCACACGGACCGGGCAGCGGGGATGAACATGGCGATGATGCGCCTGAGGCGCGAGGACCCGCGCGTCGTCGGCTCGTTCAGGCTTCACAGACGGCTCGGCGCGGGCGGTATGGGCGTCGTCTACCTGGGCTCCGACAAGAAGGGGCAGCGGGTCGCGCTGAAGGTGATCCGGCCCGATCTGGCGGAGGATCAGGAGTTCCGCTCACGGTTCGCGCGCGAGGTGTCCGCGGCGCGGCGGATCCGTGGCGGGTGCACGGCCCGGCTGGTGGCGGCGGACCTGGACGCGGACCGTCCCTGGTTCGCCACGCAGTACGTGCCCGGCCCGTCCCTGCACGACAAGGTCGCCGACGAGGGACCGCTCGGCGCGGCCGAGGCGGCCGCGATCGGTGCGGCCCTGTCGGAGGGCCTGGTCGCGGTGCACGAGGCCGGGGTCGTGCACCGGGACCTGAAGCCGTCCAACATCCTGCTGTCCCCCAAGGGACCACGGATCATCGACTTCGGCATCGCCTGGGCGACCGGCGCCTCCACGCTCACCCACGTCGGCACCGCCGTCGGCTCCCCCGGCTTCCTCGCCCCCGAGCAGGTGCGCGGGGCCGCCGTCACCCCGGCGACGGACGTGTTCTCGCTGGGCGCCACCCTCGCGTACGCCTCCACCGCCGACTCGCCCTTCGGGCACGGCAGTTCCGAGGTGATGCTGTACCGGGTGGTGCACGAGGAGGCCCATCTGCACGGGGTGCCCGACGCGCTGGCCCCGCTGGTGCGGGCCTGTCTGGCCAAGGACCCCGAGGAACGGCCCAGCACGCTCGAACTGTCGTTGCGGCTCAAGGAGATCGCCGCCCGTGAGGCCCAGGGCCTGTCCGACGGACGGCCGCCCGCGCCGCGCACGGGCGAGGCGGACCGGCCCACCGGGCGGCTGTCCGAGGCCAGTTATCCGGAGCAGCTGCGGGCCGCGCCCCGGCGGTCGCCCGGACATCCGGGAGGGCAGGGGACTCCGCCGCCCCGGGGGGCCACCCCCACCC
>NZ_VJZD01000284.1 GCF_009377175.1 Streptomyces adustus | reverse complement strand
GAACAGCCCTCTGGAGCCCTGTCCCCGATGACGACGACCCCCACACCCCCTGCCGCCACGCCCGGGCCCGGGCCCGAGGAGCCGCACCCGGTCTGGAACCTGCTCACCGAACGCGCACGATCGGGCAGCCGGCCCGGCGCACGCGCCGACGGGCATCGCGTCGCGCTGGCCATCGAGGGCGGCGGGATGCGCGGCATCATCGCCGGCGGAATGGCCCTCGCCCTTCACGAACTCGGGCTGACCAACAGCTTCGACGCCGTCTACGGCGCCTCCGCGGGCGCCGCCTCCGGCGCGTGGCTGCTGAGCAGCAGCCCGCAGTCGCTGCGCTTCTGGGCGGTCCCCAAATACGCCAGGACACTGATCCGGCGATCGAATCCGCTGCGCGGACGCCCGCTCGTGGACCTGCACAGTTTCTACGAGGTGCTCTACCGCTACGGGGACGGCGACTGCGCGCCGATGGACTTCGGCTCGATCCTGGCCAACGACATCGAGTACCACCCGCTGGCCACGGACGCCGCCACCGGGCAGTCCACCGACCTGCGCCCCTTCATCGGCGATGCCGCGGAGTTGCGCCTGGCCCTGCGCGCCAGCGCCTCCCTGCCCCTGCTGGCAGGGCCTCCCGTCATGCTGCGCGGGCACCGGTTCTACGACGCCGGCGTCTCCGAATCCGTGCCCTACCGGACCGCGCTGGCTCAAGGTGCGACCCACGTCATGGTGCTGCGCTCCCGGCGGGCGACCGAAGTCGCGCGGCCGTCCCGCTCCGCACCGCTGGTGGCCAGGGGGGTGCTGCGCCGTGAATCCACGGCCCTGCGTCAGGCGTTCCTCGACCGCGAGACACGCTGGGCCGAGGACGATGCGCGTCTCGCCCGTCACCCGGCGATCGTTTCGATCCGGCCCGCCCCGGACTCGCCGGCGGTCGGCCGCCTCGCCCGCGAAGGCGACCTCCTCGAAACCGCACTGGAGGCCGGGCGCGCCGCCGTCCATGACGCCTGGAACGGTCTCCCCGACACACGAACGCCGGACGGCCACCGGCTCTGATCCCGGTGTACCCCTGGCTCATCCAGTCCCTGCCAAATGACCGCAGCGCACAGCCACCGCAGAGCCGACCACCCGGCAGCGCTGAACGATGCGCGGCGACGGGTGCCACGGAGTGGACGCCGTGTTCGTCACCCTGGGCCTCTTGGACTGCGATCTCGCCGAAGTCCAGCGGGCCTTCTTCGGCGCCCCGCGCCGCGACGCCGAACTCCGGTTCCGCAACGACGTCATGGATCTGCTTGCCAAGGCTGCCGACGACGACGCCTGACAGCAGCCGGAGCCTTGACAGGGCCATCAAGACTCCATCGGTCTCGGAAGCGCGTCGCTCCTGGAACGAGCTCCAGGCGGGACACGCGATCGGCAGCGACTACGGTTCCTCAGAGCAGGAACTCGTCGATCGCGAGGTCCCGGGGCAGGCGCTCCGGGGCCTCCGGCACCTCGGTCCAGATCGTCTTGCCGGTCGGCGTGTACCGCGTGCCCCAGCGCTCGGTCATCTGTGCCACGAGGAAGAGTCCCCTGCCTCCCTCGTCCTCGGACCCGGCCCGTCGAAGGTGCGGGGCCGTGTGGGCGCCGTCCGACACCTCGACGATCAGCTCGTCCTCCCGGATGAGGCGCAACCGGATCGGGGAGCCGCCGTGTCTGATCGCGTTGGTGACCAGTTCGCTGACGACGAGCTCGACGATGAAGGCCACCTCGTCCGCCACTCCCCATTCGCCGAGCTTGTCCCCGGCCAGCGACCGGGCACGGGCCACCTCGCCCGGGTCGGCGGGAATCTCCCAGGTGCCGACCAGGTGCCCGGCCAGTGCGTGCGTGCGCACCAGAAGCAAGGCCGCGTCGTCCTCGGGCGGCCCAGGGAGCAGCTCGGCGACGACGCGGTGGCAGATCTCCTTCAGCGGACCGGACCCGGAGCGGGACAGAACATCACACAGGCGGCGTATGCCGGAGTCGATGTCCTGTCGGCGGCTCTCGACGAGTCCATCGGTGAACAGGGCGAGCATGCTGCCCTCGGGCAGTTCGAAGTCGACACTCTCGAAGGGGAGGCCTCCGAGGCCCAGCGGCGGCCCGGCGGGGACGTCCACGAGTTCGCTGTGGCCGTCAGGCCTGAGCAGTACCGGGGGCGGATGGCCCGCCCGTGCCATGACGCAGTGCCGGTTGACGGTGTCGTAGACGGCGTACAGGCAGGTCGCGCCGAGTGCCCGGTCCTCTGTGCCGGTCTCTGCCGAGGATGCGGATCCGGCCCGTACGACAAGGTCGTCGAGGCGGGCGAGCAGTTCGTCGGGGGCGAGGTCGAGCGCGGAGAGAGCCGCGACGGTGGTACGCAAGCGTCCCATGGTCGCCGCGGCGCTCGTACCGTGTCCCGCCACGTCTCCGACGAGCAGTCCCACCCTGGCGCCGGAGAGTGGAATGACGTCGTACCAGTCCCCGCCCACGCCGGCCGGGCCTTGGGCGGGCAGATAGCGGTGGGCGACTTCGACCCCGGCCGGCCGGGACAGGGTGTGAGGCAGCAGGTCGCGTTGCAGCGTCAGCGCGGTGGCGTGTTCCTGGACATAGCGGCGCGCGTTGTCGAGGCAGAGCGCGGTACCGGAGACCAGTTCCACGGCGACC
The DNA here is from genome assembly GCF_009377175.1 of Streptomyces adustus. Classification (GTDB taxonomy): domain Bacteria; phylum Actinomycetota; class Actinomycetes; order Streptomycetales; family Streptomycetaceae; genus Streptomyces; species Streptomyces adustus. Next base: position 8,980 of record NZ_VJZD01000284.1, on the reverse strand, counting down.
GGGATGTCCTCGGCGTCGAAGGGGGTGCGCGGCGCCGTTCGCAGGAGCAGTGCCACGCCGAGGACCGTGCCCCGGGCCGTCAGCGGCAGGGCCAGCGCACCGGTGACGGGGTCGGCGACCTGCGCGGCGGCGGTCAGGCAGCGTCCACGCAGGGGGTCCAAGGAGGCCGCGAGGTCACCGGCCGCCGAGTCCCGCGCACGCTCGGCGACACGGAGGAGGCTCGAGCCCTCGGCACGGTGGGCGGCGGGCGGCTCCTGGCCGCTCAGTACCGGTTCCAGCAGGTCCACGGTGAGCGCGTCGGCGAACTCGGGGACCGCGAGTTCCGCCAGCTCGTCGGCCGTGCGACGGATGTCCAGGGTGGTGCCGATGCTGCCACTGGCCCGGCTCAGCAGGGCCAGACGCCGCCGCATCGCGTAGCGGTCGGTGATGTCCAGGCCCGCCTCGCAGACCCCGATGGGTCGTCCCGCATCGTCCTCCAGGCGGAAGTAGGACAGGGACCACACACGCGGGTGATCAGGATCGCGGGGCGTCGTGCTCTGATAGAGGACATCGGTCACCGGCCGCCCGGTGCGCAGGACCGCGCGGATGGGTCGTTCGACGTCCCGCACGGCTCGACCGTCCCCGGTGAGCAGCACTCCGTCCGGCAGAACCTCCGGCAGAGCGCGACCCGCGACTTCCTTCAGCCCGAAACCGAGCTGCTCCTCGATGGCGGTGTTGATCCACCGGATCCGGATGTCGGTGTCATAGACGACGAGCATGACCGGCGACTGGGTGTAGAGCCCGGCCAGTACGGCCTGGTCCATGGCACGCCTCTGGAGCCGCTCGACCTCCATGGCCACCATCAGCCACATGACGCCAGCTCGCCCCTGAGGGAGCCGGACCAGGCACAATGCCGTCGGCACCGCGTAGCCGTCGCGGTGCCGGACAGAACGGATGACGTACGCCTCCGGGGCCTCCGCCGTCTGTGGGGCGGCACCGGCCGCAGGCGACGACTTCACGGTGAGGGGCTCGTCCAGGACGTCGACGATGGGTCGGCCCACGATCTCGACCGGCCGGTATCCGAACATCGCCTCGGCCTGCGAGCTCCACCCGGCGAACCGCATCCGGCCGTCGAGTACGGCGGTCGCCCGCCCGGCCAACAAGACGCCGGGACCGACGTCCGCCGTGTGGATGGTGTCCTGGATGGGGAGACCTGTCATCGCCGGTTCCGTGCCTGCTGCGGTACTCGCCTGGTTCCTTCACTCTACTGCCGGACGGTGCTTCCGCCCGGTGACGGGTGCGCGGGGATGCGAGGTCACGTCGGCCCGGGCCGGCTGATCCGTACCGTGCGTACGGTGTCGGCCGCACCGGTGATGAGCGACTCCGGGCGGGGGCGGTCCGGGCCACCGTAGGTCTGCTGGTGACCAAGCGCTGGTTCAGCCGCCGCACCACAAGCAGCACCGGTCGGCGACCTCGATCGACGCGTACCCGGGGCACAGACCGGTGACCAGGATGGCGCCGGACACCTTGAAGGTGGGCGAACCCCGCCACGTTGGCGAGGCGCCGAAACTGTCTGGCATCGCGTGCCGGGGCTCGGCCATGATGTGCGTCGTTGTCCACACAGAGGCGGTTGCCAAGTTGACGCTGTCCCCGGCCGCGCAGGCCATACTCGACCGATACGCCGCCGACGACGCCCCGGGGTCGGCGCGCCAGTGGGAGGCCATGGCCGCCGAGGCCGTACTCCGACACGGCGGTCCAGCCGATGCGCAGGCGCTCCTTCCGCTGTTCCTGTCGGCGCCCGCCGCGCACGAGGCGCTGGTGCCGGTCCTCGCCCGCCACGGCGACCGGCAGCTGGCCGCGCGTCTGCTGGAGGCGACGGTCGACGGGGGCCGGCTGCGCGACGGCGTACCGCCCGGTGTGCTGCACGCACTGGGCCGCCTGGGGTACACCGAGGCCACGCCCCTGCTGTGGGAGCACGTCGACGACTTGTACGACGTGTCGAAGAACGCGTGCCTCGGCCTGCTGCACCTGCCGTGCGAGGACCTGCGGGGCACCATCTCCGAGACGCTGGAGAAGCACGAAGGATCCGCCCTGTTCCCCGAGTTCCTGCCCGTCCTCACCACGAAGTCCAACGACCCGGCATGGCTGGACCGGCTCGTCGCATGGGGCGAGAACCGCGCCTCGGTCGACTGCAACGGCGGCCTGATCCTGGGAATTGCCCTGCACGGCGACCGCGCGCGCACCGCATTCACCCGCCTGTTGTGGAACGACCGCTGGGAAGCCTGCGGCACCTCCACCGGATCGGCACTGTGGACCTACGCAGGCACACGCGTCCTGGGCCTCGGCCTGCCACAGCTGTATGCCGACCTGCGGACCCGGCTGCACACCGGCACCGACCCGGACGGCCAGGGGGACGCCCTCCGGTCGTTCATCACCCTGCTGGACTTTCGGTGCGCGGATGTCTGGACCGGCGTAGCGGCGGCCGAAGTCCAGCCGGAGAGCCTCGACTCGCTCTACAGCGTGCTGTTCACCCCGACACGCGACGACAGCGACACACTCACCGAACTCGCCGAGCGCGTGTTCGGCAGCGACGATCTCCTGTCGGACGAGGTCCGCCACCTGGAGGACGCCCTCCACACCGCAGCGACGCACGAGTGGGCATTGCGTGCAGCCACCTCACGCTGACAGACGCCGCCCTCATGTCGAGTTCAAGGAACTGCCTCGGCGCCGGGACACGGCCAACCGCACACGAGGTTGTTCGATACGACGGAGCAGCGCGCCTCATCAGGCGCCTGTAGTGGATCTCGAGGACGCGGTAGCCTGCAAGGCCGAGGTTTCTGAATCGCCGGGGGACGGTTGCATGGACGGGTACGAACTTGTTCAGGAGGAGGGCGGGGCACCGGAGAGAGTGGTGTTACCGCATATCCCTGCGGCTGTCGGAACGCTGCCTGCGGAGTCGGACGACGTCGACTTCTGCGGCGACGCCCTGCTGTTGCTGACCGGACCCTTCTATCCGGGGTCCACGTCCCTCACGGACCTTCCCGACTTCGCCGTGCCGGTGGACGGCGCGCTCGATCCGCAGATGCGTCTGACGGTGGTGCAACGCTCCCTGGATCAATTCCTGCGTGGCTCGCTCACCTTCGGCAATCCCCCCGTCAACGTGCTCACGCACCTTGCCGGCTCCGATGAGTTCAACGCGCGGCTGACGACGATCGTGCAGGAGGCGACGCTGCTTCCCGTGGAACTGAACGTCACCGGCACTCTGTTCCCGGACGGCTACGGCTCGGTGGCCGTGCACATGCGCATCGCCGACGGGTGGTCCGAGGCACGACGGAAGCAGCTCATCGACGGCTTCGGGCCCAAGGGCCGCGACGATGTCACCGCGCGCATCAGGGACGAACTGCTACCCGCCCTTACCGCGATGTCCGACCAATGCCGACAGGGGCCGCCGTGTCCCACGGTCCTGCCCTACTTCAACCTCACCTACGCAGGCAGCACCACCCACCCGACGCCAGGCCGGGCGACGCTCTCCCACTCCTTACGGCACCTGATCTACCCCCGCTCCGCCGAGCCGATCCCCTCCGAATCGACGTGGCCGGAAGAGTTCTTCTACCCCGGTTACGCCTTCTTCCTGTTGGCTTCCCGGAACCCTCACGACACGCTCGGCCAGCTCGAACACCTGCTGGGTCAGCTGAACGTGCACTACGCCCGGCTGGAACGCTCCGCCAACGCCGCGGAACGGATCATCCGCGAGTCGGCCCTGGACGAAGACCCCGAATTGGTCATCGGGCTGGAACGACGGCTGCGTGCCGACTATCAGGCGTTAGTGCGGCCCACGTTCAGCTACGACTTCCACGTTCTCAAATTGCGTGACAGCGTGCTGAAGGCGTGGGAGACCGAAAAGGTGCGCGAGCGTACCGACACCTTGCTGCAAATGGCGCGATACGCGGTGGAACGCAAGCTGGAGCACGCGCAGATGCGCCGGGTGAAGCGAGTCAACCAGGCCGTGACGATCGTGGCCATCCTGAGTTTCGTCCAGTGCGTGGACGCGGCGGCCAGCCTGTGGTCGACGTTCTTCGGGTAAAAGGGGGAGACCATGCCGGTGGACGTGCAGATCTGCGTCGCGGACGGACTGATCTACGACGGTCTCGACTACGCCGACCGGATCGAGCAACGACTGACCAGGGCCGGCCTGAGCTGTGGACGCCTGAACCTGCCGGCCGAGGCGGCCGCTGTGGCCGCACGCCCGCCCCGGCCGAACCTGGCCTATGTGTTCACCGGAGGCCAGACCTCGGTCCACTCGGACGCCGCCTGGATGCGCGCCACCGTCGCGCTGGTACGGGAGCTCATCGCGGACACGGACAAGCGCGACGGCGGTACCGAGCCCGCGCGCCCGGGCCCCGCGGTGATCGGCGTGTGCCTCGGCTCGCAGTTGATCGCCGAGGCACTGCGTCCCGATTCGATCATCGGGACCTCGGGCATAGAGGTCGGCCTGACCCCGGTATGCCGAGCCGGCGACGGTCACCGCAGCAGGGACAGCGACCACGGCGTCGATGTCGTGCCGTCGTTTCACTATCAGGCGATCAGTCCACGGATCGAGGAGGTCGACGGGGTACGCGTCGAGTACCGCAACGACCACACCTCCGTCCAGGCACTGAGTTTCGGCGAGCGGGTCTTCGGATACCAGTTCCATCCCGAATTGACGTCCGACGACGTACACCGCCTGATCGACTTCAACAAGGACGTCATCACCGAGTGGAACGGGGACGCGGAGGCCGCGCACCGATCCGTCGAGCAGTACCAGCTGCACGACGACCTCTTCGAGCGCTTGGTGATCGACCGGATCAGGCGCTGAGGCCGACGAGAGGACGGCCGGCTACCCGTCGACGCCGATCCTCTTCTTCCAGTCCCGGACCAGGAGCCCGAGCAGCACCTCGTCCATGAACTCGCCCATCACCCAGGCCGAGGAGCGCAGCACGCCCTCGCGGACGAAGCCGTTGTGCTCGGCGGAGCGCAGCATTGCGGTGTTGTCCGCCAGCGTCTCGATCTGGAGCCGGTGCAGGCCACGCACGACGAACCCGTAGTGACACAGCGTCGCGACCACGTCGGTGCCGTAGCCCTTGCCGCGCGAGGACGGCAGCAGCCCCAGCCCGATGTGCGCGATCCGGTTGTGGTTGTCGATGCCCCACAGCGTCGCGGTGCCGATCAGCGTGCCGCCTTCCAGTTCCACCACGGAGAACCGGACGCTTCGCTCATCCGTGTCGTTCACCACGAGCCGCGGGTCGTCCGAGCCGGGCGCGACGGGCCGCCACGGCCCTGCCTCGGCCCGCGAGGAGTTGACCACGTCGTCGTAGAGCTCGGTCCGCAGGACGGGGATGTCGTCCTCGTGCCGGGCCCGCAGCCCGATCTTGTTGCCTCGAAGCATGTGAGCTTCCTATCCGACCGGGCTGGCCAGCGGCAAACCAATAAGGCACGTCAACGGTCGGCCACGGAAAGCGTCTGTCCCGGGGCGAGCGTGAGGGTGGAGTGCTGCTGTGACAGTCTGCTCCCGTGGACGATCTCGTTGGTACGCAGGTGCCAGGCTGCCGTTTGGCCGACCCCGCCGAGTCGGTCGCGGAACTCGAACGGGTGTTGCCCGGTCTTGCGGCCCACCGTTTGCCGACACCCGCGGGTATCGACTGGCTACGGCTGGAGAGCGTGTTGGGAACGGCTCTGCCCGCTGACTACAAGCTCCTGTGTGAGCTCTACCCGGCGTTCGAGCTGAGTGACTTCATGCGTGTCGGTGGCCCGGTGCCGGGCGCCGAAGTGGCCTGGGCTGAAGACACCGATGACTTGGAGATCCTCGCCGAGTGGTGCGATGACGCCGACTTGGCAGTCCCGATGCATCCGTACCCTGCGCCGGGCGGCCTGCTTCCCTGGTCCTCCTCCAACCAGGGGGATTACTTCTTGTGGACCACCAGCCCCGCCGGGCCGCAGGAATGGACGGTCACCGTCGCCTCCCGCAGTGGTGCGTGGTGGCACTACACCGGTGGGGCGGTTCAGTTCCTTGCCGATCTGGTGAGCGGTGTGCTGGAGCCCTGGTCGCTGCCGACAGTCCGACCTGAGATCACCTGGGTCGATCAACGAGGCGGCAATGGCAGATGAGAGCCGCTGCAATGCCGGCGAAGGCCACCTCATGGAGAGTGAGGGGATGGCCGTGTACGTGCCCGCTCGCGATGCTCGCGCCGTGCGCTACGAACAGCAGCGGCTGCAACGGCTTGTGAAGGATGTGGCGGAGACCGAACGGTCGGGGGCCGGCGTTGTGGAGATCGCACGGCACCGGGTCTACCGGAGTGGGGAGAGCATATGGCCGGCCTGACTGTGACGGTGTGTCTGTCACCCGAAGCCGCGGACGACATCGACGGGGCCCTCACGGCGGCCCTCGCGCCGTTCGACCAGGACAGTGACAACCCCGTGGACCGCGGCATGTGGGATTCACGCCGCATCCGCGGCGGCAGCAACGGTCAGGGGTTCGCGGTGGTCCGCGGATACGAGGACGATCCCAGGCTGGTTCACGACGAGCCCACATATGACGGCCTCCCCGCTCCCAGCGCTCCGGGAGTCTGTGCCGGAGGGCCGCGTGGCCTGCTCGACTTCTCACGGCCGCAAGCCGCTTCCGAACGCGTGATAGCCGCGTCCTGGGACCTGTGGCAGCAGCTGTCCGCGGTACACCCGCCGGCACTACCCCTCTCATTTTTCGAGGACCGTTGGGAAAAAGATCCGCACGCGTTCCCTGGCGGCCCCTGGGCTGACGGCATGCTGGCTGCCTACCGGGCCCAGCCCCTGATCAACGCCTACATCCATCACCCCTGGAGCCTCAACCTGGGCTATCCAGACAGCCCGCTCCATGCGGAGCATCCCATCATCGGCTTCCGCGGCAGCCGTGCCGACTACATCCGTGAGCTCTCCTGGGGTCTGTGGGAGGCGGACGTGCTCACTGTGGACGGCTGGTGGCGAGAGAGCGACGGAAGCGCCCTTCACGCGTACTGCGACCCGGATTCGTGTCCTCACGAACCCTCCGGGCCCACTGTCTGGCCGGGCAGCGAGGCATATCTGTCGCAGCTGCCCCACGACACGATCCTGGTACGAGTGCACTGCCACTGCTGACGCCACACAAAAGCTGTGCCAGAGCCAGATCTCGTGAACGTCCGCTCTCAGTCGGAGACGTACGAGTCCGGGGTGGTCGAGCTGTGGTCGTCGACGTTGTCGTTCTGTGTCCCCCTTCGAGATCTCCTGGTCGAGATTTCCTTGGCGCTGTGTTTCGAAGTGACGTGTGGGCCGGTTGCGCACCCGGCGAACGCCGCCAGGACGTCCAGGACATACAGAACACTCCCCCGGATCGCCGGCACCGGGGCCAAGCGGCGCGCCCTGTCCTCAGCGACCGCCACGATCACCATCCCGGCCTGGGCCGCGCTTACCTCCAGCGAAGCTCGGTCCACAAAAAAGACCCTGCCCCGGGGAACGGGACAGGGTCTTCACAGAGCGCCGGGCAGGCCTTGCACCTGCATTTCCCCGCAGGAAGCGGGGCGTCTTTCCTTGGACCACCAACGCAGCACTCATCGGCACGACTTCCGCCGACCAGCTCAAGATCAATCGTAGCGCATGCCCGGAACGGCGCAGCACGCCGGCGCTAGGAGACGAGTTCGTCCAGGAGCTGGGGGCCGTTGTTGCGGACGTTGTTGACGGCGGTGGAGACGGAGCGGGCGTTCAGGTGGCCGTTGGCCGGCTGGTCGAGGAGAGCCCGCAGCTCATCGGAATTTCGGTGGTCGGGGTCCAGCCAGGCGTCGTAGTGCTCGGGAGTGAGGGCGAGCGGCATGCGGGGGTGGACACGGCCGGCGGCATCGGTGGCTTCGGTGGTGATGATGGTGCAGGTCATCAGCCAGGCGGCTGGATCGTCGTCCTGCTGGACCGTCCGGTCGCGCCAGTATTCGTAGAGCCCGGCAAGCGCCATCACCTGCCCGTCCTCGGGGTGGATGAAGTACGGCTGCTTGCGCACCTTGGCAGTGCCGGGGTCTTCGACCCGCTCCCATTCGTAGAAGCCGTCGGCGGGCAGCAGGCAGCGGCGGTGGGTGAACGCGCGGCGGTACGCGGGCTTTTCGTGCACTGTCTCGACCCGCGCGTTGATCATCCGGGCGCCGGCCTTCGCGTCCTTCGCCCAGGACGGGACCAGACCCCAGCGCAGCGGTCGCAGCTCCCGTTCCACTGGCCCGGTGTCGTCCTTGCCGCGGGGTGCGCGTTCGAGGACGGCCCACACGTCGTCGGTCGGGGCGACGTTCCAGTTCGGCGCGAGCGTCTCCCGTGCGGGCACGTCGGGCACGTGGAAGAGCGGAGCCAGTTCCTGCGGGCTTCGAGTGGATGCGTACCGACCACACATGCCCCCACTCTTGCACTGCCGAAAGGCCGCGCGCCCCGCGCCGAGACCGTGTCGCCCAGGACGGCGGCCCGTCGGTGCTCTGACTGCCGCCTGCCCGGCCCCTGGGGAGACGGGACTGTCAGCTGACTCGCAGGAGGGTGGTGGCGGGGCGGATGGCGTCGTGCCCGAACTTGGCGCGGATGCGGTCGCTGACTTCTTCGGCGGCGAGGCGGGCTTCGCGTGCGTGGTCGAGGCTGATCTGTTCGGCGACCCGCTCGGCGGCGATGAGGTCCTCGGCTTTCAGGGTGATGCCGGTGATCCGGCCGCGTTGCAGGCCTGCCGCGTCGATCAGCCGGTATGCCGTGGTGCGCAGATCGTCGTCGTGCGCGGACGCTTCGGCGAGGCGGCGGGTCTTGTCCCAGGTGGTGCCGCCGGCGAAGCGCAGGGTCAGGGTCAGGCCGCGGGCCGCCTGACCGCGGCGGCGCAACTGGTGGGCGAGGGTGACGACCGCGTCGAGGAGGGCGGCGCGGACGGCGGCGCCGTCCAGGGTGTGCCGGGGGAAGGCGCGGTGGACGCTCGCGGTGGCGGGCAGGGTGCGCGGGGCGACAG
>NZ_VJZD01000283.1 GCF_009377175.1 Streptomyces adustus | reverse complement strand
CCACCGCCCCCGCCGCACGGCCCACGCCTGGCACCCGGTCGGGGCGGGCGCCCAGTTAACGGCACCGGGACCCGGGTCCGCCAGTCCGATGCACCGTCAACTTCCGTTGTACGCAAAGCAGATCGATTCGGTCAGAGCGCGCTGTGCCATACCCGGACATCGAGGGTGACGTACCGGCTCGGGTCGGACTGCGGGGAGAGCCCCTGGTAGGTGACCAGCCCGACGTCGCCTGCTGCGCCGAGCACACAGAACTGCTGCCCCTTGACCAGGGTGTCGGTGGACAGGTGCAGGGCGTACCGGGTCTCGGTGCGGCAGGTCTCCAGCGTGCCCCGCTGCGTCCGGGCGAGCAGGATGATCCTGGCGTCCGTCTGGATCCAGTCGAGGTCGGCGTAGTACTCGATGTCGACGGGGGTGTCGTCCCCGGTCGGCCGCAGGGTGTCGTCGCTCAGCGTCAGGTGGTAGCCGCTGGTGAGGTCGATGCCCTTCCGGTCGAGGTCCGGCGCGGCGCCCGCGTCCACGGTACGGCTCGCCGACGCGGTCGGCTCCGGGCTCCCGTCGGTCCGCTCCTCACCGCCGGCGGCCGTCGTGCCCCGCTGCGCCGGACTCCGGGAGTGCTCGGTGCCCTGGGCCGCCGATGTGCCCTTGTCCCGCCGGTCGCCCTGCGTCAGGAGGTACGCCGTCCCGGCCCCCGCGGCCGCGAAGACGAGGACCCCGGCCGCCGCGGCCGCGACGAGACGGGCCCGGCGACGCCCGGGCGACGGTGCCGCCACCGGACCCGTCGCCGAAGCAGGCGTCGGACCCGCCGGCGGCGCCGCCAGCGGGGCGGCCGCCACGGTGGGTGTCCGGTGCACGTCGGCGGACCCGGCGGCCGCGGCCGGGCCGAAGCCCTGCGGGGGTGCACCCGGTGCGGTGCCGGGAGCCGGCGGGGCGCCCGCGGCCGGTGATGTGACAGGGAGCGGCGGTGCGACAGGGAGTGGAGGTGCGACAGGGGCCGGTGGTGCCGGCGGTGGGGCCGGGGCGGCCGCCCGGGCCGGGATGTCCGCGGCCACCGCGCCGGGCAGCCAGTCCTCCGGCCGGCGCAGCACCGTCTCGGCGCCGGCCGCCTGGCACAGCGCGATGACGTCGGTGACGGAGGGCCGGGCCGCGGGATCCTTGGCAAGGCAGCGGCTGACGAGTTCCCGTGTCCCCTCGGGCAGGGCGGAGAGGTCGGGCTCCTCGTGGACGATCCGGTACAGCACACCGTGCCCGGTGCCCTCGCCGAACGCGGGGGTGCCCAGGGCCGCGTAGGCGGCGACCTGGCCGAGCGCGAACACGTCGGTCGCCGCCGTGATCTCGCGCCCCGCGGCCTGCTCGGGGGCCATGAAGGACGGGGTGCCGACGGTGACGCCGCTGCCGGTGAGCGCGGTCGCGTCCGCGGCCCGCGCGATGCCGAAGTCGATCACCCGGGGACCGTCGGAGGCCAACAGCACGTTCGACGGCTTGAGATCGCGGTGCACGATGCCCGCCCGATGGATGACGTGCAGCGCCTCGGCGATCCCGGCGACGAGCAGCAGCACCGTGGGCACCGGCAGCGGCCCGTGCGCGGCGACCGCGTCGGCCAGGGAGGGGCCGGGCACGTACGCCGTGGCGAGCCAGGGGCGCGGCCCGTCCGGGTCGGCGTCGATGACGGGCGCGGTGTAGAGGCCCTGGACCCGCTGGGCGGCGTCGACCTCCTGCCTGAAACGGCGCCGGAACTCGGGATCCTCGCTGAACTCCGGTCGGATCACCTTGACCGCGACGGCCCTGCCGCCGGGCGTGTACGACAGATAGACCTTGCCCATGCCGCCCGCGCCGAGCCGCGCGGAGAGCCGGTACCCGCCGACCGTCGCGGGGTCCCCCGCCGCCAGCGCGCGGAAGACCCCCGTGTGCGCCGTCGTGCCGTCTGCCGAGTCCAACTCGCGCTCCCCAGTGCCCACTTCGCCCCCGGTACTCCTGCGGCGTCCATGAAACCCCATGCGCCGCTCCTGCCTCCACCCGCATCCTGCGGTATGCAGGGTCCATGACGACATCTCGGACGGCGCCCGGCCCTCCGGTGGTTGCGGGTCTGCTGCTCGCCGCGGGCGGCGGACGGCGGCTGGGCGGACGCCCCAAGGCCCTGCTCACGCATCGCGGACGGCCGCTGGTGGAGCACGCGGTGGCGGTGCTGCGGTCGGCCGGGTGCCGCCGGGTCCACGTGGTCCTGGGGGCGCAGGCGGACACCGTACGACTACGGGCGGAGCTCGGCGACTGCGTGCTGGTGGACAACCCGGAGTGGGAGCAGGGCATGGGCACCTCGCTGCGGGCCGGGCTCGCCTCGCTCACCGGAACGGACGCGGGGGCGGCGCTGGTCTCGCTCGTCGACCAGCCCGGCATCGGCCCGGAGGCGGTACGGCGGGTGCTGGCCGCCCACCGGGACGGCGCGTCCCTGGTCTCGGCCGCCTACGCGGGCGTGCGCGGCCATCCCGTCCTGTTCGGGGCCGACCACTGGGCGGGCGTCGCCGCGGCCGCGACCGGGGACCAGGGAGCGCGCGCCTACCTGCGGGAGCACGCGGCATCGGTGACGCTCGTCGAGTGCGGGGACGTGGCCCGGCCGTACGACATCGACACGGAGGCCGACCTGGTCCACCTCGAGTGACATCAACAGAACATTGAGCTTCCGCGATGAGGAAACTAGTATCCATTGATCAAATGCGTCCGGCCGCGCCCCCGACGCCGTCCGCCTCACCCGGTTCGTCCGGCACCCGGTGCCACGCCCGCTGAAGGAAGTGACAGCTCATGTCCGCACCAGCGCCGTCCCCGCTGGCCATCGTCGACGCCGCACCGCTGCCCCGGCAGGAGGAGGTCCTCACCGAGGCCGCGCTCGCCTTCGTGGCCGAGCTGCACCGGCGTTTCACACCGCGCCGGGACGAGCTCCTGGCCCGCCGGGCGGAGCGCCGCGCCGAGATCGCCCGCACCGCCACGCTCGACTTCCTCCCGGAGACCGCCGCGATCCGCGCGGACGACTCCTGGCGGGTGGCCCCGGCCCCCGCGGCCCTGGACGACCGGCGGGTGGAGATCACCGGCCCGACCGACCGCAAGATGACGATCAACGCGCTCAACTCCGGTGCCCGGGTGTGGCTCGCGGACTTCGAGGACGCCTCCGCGCCCACCTGGGAGAACGTCGTCCTCGGCCAGCTCAACCTGAGCGACGCCTACGCCCGGACCATCGACTTCACCGACGAGCGCACCGGGAAGTCGTACGCCCTCAAGGCCGCCGGGGAACTCGCCACCGTCGTCATGCGGCCGCGCGGCTGGCATCTGGACGAGCGTCACCTCGTCGACGCCGACGGCACCCCGGTCCCCGGCGCGTTCGTCGACTTCGGGCTGTACTTCTTCCACAACGCCCGGCGGCTGCTCGACCTCGGCAAGGGTCCGTACTTCTATCTGCCGAAGACGGAGTCCCATCTGGAGGCCCGGCTCTGGAACGACGTGTTCGTCTTCGCGCAGGACCACCTCGGCATCCCGCAGGGCACCGTCCGCGCCACCGTCCTCATCGAGACCATCACGGCGGCCTACGAGATGGAGGAGATCCTCTACGAACTCCGCGACCACGCCTCCGGGTTGAACGCCGGCCGCTGGGACTACCTGTTCTCCATCATCAAGAACTTCCGGGACGGCGGGCCCCGGTTCGTGCTGCCGGACCGCAACGCCGTGACGATGACGGCCCCGTTCATGCGGGCCTACACCGAACTCCTCGTGCGCACCTGCCACAGGCGCGGGGCGCACGCGATCGGCGGCATGGCGGCGTTCATCCCGTCGCGGCGCGACGAGGAGGCCAACAGGATCGCCTTCGAGAAGGTCAGGGCCGACAAGGACCGTGAGGCGGGCGACGGTTTCGACGGGTCGTGGGTGGCCCACCCGGATCTGGTGCCGATCGCCCTGGCCTCCTTCGACGCCGTGCTCGGCGACCGGCCGAACCAGAAGGACCGGCTGCGCGAGGACGTCCACGTCGAGGCGGCCGACCTGATCGCCGTCGACTCCCTCGACGCCAGGCCGACGTATGCCGGGCTGGTCAACGCCGTCCAGGTCGGCATCCGTTACATCGAGGCCTGGCTGCGCGGCCTCGGCGCGGTCGCCATCTTCGGGCTGATGGAGGACGCGGCCACCGCCGAGATCTCCCGCTCGCAGATCTGGCAGTGGATCGACGCGGGCGTGGAGTTCGAGAACGGCGAGAAGGCGACACCGGAGCTGGCCCGCAAGGTCGCGGCGGAGGAACTGTCCGCCGTCCGGGCGGAGATCGGCGAGGCGGCCTTCGCCGCCGGACACTGGCAGCAGGCGCACGACCTGCTGCTGAGGGTCGCCCTCGACGAGGACTACGCCGACTTCCTGACCCTGCCCGCCTACGCGCAGCTCCAGGGCTGAACCCGGCGCGTCCTCACCTGTCCGAGTGGCCCAGGGAGCGGCCCGGGGCCACTCGGTCGCGTACCGCCTTCTTGACCTCCGTGGGTTCCGGGAAGCCCTGCTCGCGCCGGTCCCACACCACCTCGTCGTTCACCCGCACGACGAACACCCCGCCCGTGCCCGGCTTCAGCGCCAGCTCGGTCAGCTCGGCCTCGAAGGTGGTCAGCAGTTCCTGCGCCAGCCAGGCGGCCCGGGGCAGCCAGCGGCACCGGGTGCAGTACTCGATCTCCACCCGTCGGACGTCCGTCATTGCAGGTGCACCGACCAATCCTGTTCCGCGGCCGGCTTGCCGTGCAGATCGGGGACCGTCTTGAGCCAGTCCGGCCGGCCTTGCCGTGTTCTCGCCCGCCGCCGGGCCTCCTCGCCGGCGAGCTCCTCCCCGCTGGGGAAGTCGGTGGGCAGCCAGGCGGCGGAGGCCCGCACCCGGGCGTGGAGATGATCCACGTACGCGCTGCGGGCCTCGTCGGGCGTGGCGAACTCCGGGTCGTCGGCCAGCCAGGCGTCGGGGACCTCGGCGACGATCCGGCGCAGCAGCTCCCCGGTCACCCTGGGGGCCAGCTCGGCGTCGGCGGCCCGGGTGTCCGGCGCGTACCGGCCGAGGGCGTGGTGGCGGAAGTCGTAGGCCTTCTGCGGCGCCGCCGAGTCCCAGCGGTGGTGGAAGACGAGCGCGGCCCCGTGGTCGATCAGCCACAGCCGCGGGGGGACCGTGCCGAACGTGGGCCAGACCATCAGGTTGGAGCTGTGCACCGTGCGGTCGACGTTCACCGTCAGGGCGTCGAGCCAGACGATCCGGCCCGCCTCCACCGGGTCGACGTCGAAGGTCTCGGCCACCTCGGGCGTGAAGTCCTTCGCGCCCGGCAGATAGTCCATGCCGAGGTTGACGCCCCCGCTGGCGTCCAGCAGGTCCCGTACCTCCTGGTGCGGTTCGTCCGCGCCGAGCCCCGGGTCGAAGCGCACCAGGACCAGTTCGGGGAAGCGCAGCCCGAGGGCGCGGGCCAGTTCGCCCACGATCACCTCGGCGACCAGCGCCTTGCGGCCCTGCGCGGCGCCGGTGAACTTCACGACGTAGGTGCCGAGATCGTCCGCCTCGACGACGCCGGGGACGGAGCCGCCGGACCGCAGGGGTGTGAGGTAGCGGGTCGCAGTGACCTCTCTCAGCATGTTCTCAGGCCACCCGACCTTTCAGCCTCTCGATCCACGACCGGCTCCCGGTGCGCGCACTCGAAGAGTCTGCCACTGTTCGCGCCGGAGGACTCCGGCGGCCGAAGCCGCGGCCGTCTCAGCCGGTCTTCTCGGCGAGGGTTTGCGCGACGAGCGCGTTCGCGTGGCCGTGTCCCAGGCCGTGCTCGGTCTTGAGCCAGGAGACGAGCTCCATGTGCTTGGTCAGCGGCGAGGCGCGGATCAGGTCCTGCCACTCCGCGACCGGTCGGCCGTACTTCTTCTCGATCGAGGGGAAGTAGCTGGCGGGGCCCTTCACGGGTGCGGTCATGTCGGTCGCGTCCTCTCCGTCGGCCGGTCCGGCTGCGCCGGGGCGCCGGTCCTGTGCGCTGTTGTGGGTATGACCGGCGGGAGGAAGAGAAACGATCGCCTCGCCGAAGTGACCCGCATCACACACTGTGATGCCGGCCCCTGCCTTCCCGCCGAACATGAGGGAGTGAGGATCCACGCCCCGCCAGGTGGTGTCCGGGGCCGCGGCTCAGCCGGCCAGCGGGTTGGGCAGCGGCAGATAGCGGGCGTCGGCGCCGTCCGCGCCGGTCCAGCGCAGCAGCAGGTTCGTCTTGCCGGGCAGGGTGGGCGAGGCGAGCAGGGTGCCGATCTCGGCCAGGTCGTGGCGGGCGAACTCGCGGCGGGCGGCCGGCCAGGGGTCGAAGCCCGGGTGGCGCTCGGCCAGCGCGCCGGCGATCTCGGTGAGGTGGTTGACCACCAGGCAGTACACCAGCCGCTCCCAGCCTGCCTCCCGGGACACCTCCGGCAGCAGTTTGACGCCCTCGGCGTCCCGGAACAGCGCCTGCACCGGAGTGCCGTCCGCGTCGACCGCGACCAGCGTGTTCTGGAGGTGCGCCTCCAGTACGACGCCGTGGTCGGCGAAGGCCGCGAGGGCCGGGGGCACGACCGCGCCCAGATAGGCCTCCCACCAGGCCTCGGGGTCCTTCGCGCCGTCCAGCGGGCTGCCCGCGAAGCCCTCGGCCAGGGCCGCGGCGAGCAGCGGCGTGGCGCCGGGGAGCAGGTGCTCGCGCAGTCCGTCGCGGACCAGGACGGCCAGTTCCTCGAAGGCGAAGCCCGCGGTGCGGTAGCCGCGGTCGCTGAGCCAGGCCGCGGGTCCCTCGACCGCCGCGAGCGCGTGACCGGCCGCCGTGTCGGTCCGGCGCAGCTTCAGCAGGTCGTGACGCCACAGCCGGCGGATGTCGTTGGTGATGCGGACGTCCAGGCTGAACTTCAGGAAGACGTCCTGCTCCGGGCCGTACGTCGTGCGGATCGCGGCCGTGGGCCAGACCGCGGAGGCGGTCGTGCCCAGCCGGATCAGCCGGCCGTCGGCGAAGGCGGGGGCGAGGTCGTGGCCGACCAGGTCGAGCTGCCAGGGGTGCGCGGGCAGCAGCCGGTAGCCGGGCGGGGCCTCGCCGAGGGTGTCCAGGGCCGTGGTGTCGCCCTCCTCGACGACCGCGTCCTCGCGCACCCCGAGCAGGACCAGCGGGAAGCGGGCGTGCGCCTCGGGGGCGTACGGCAGCCAGCCGGCGACCGGGCCGCCGCCGCGTGCCTTCGGGGCGGGGTGGTACGGGTGGCCGGTGACCAGGGACTGCTCGGAGCGCAGGTAGAGGTCGTCGGGCGGGGTGGCGGCGGCGCGGGCGGTGAGCAGCGCGGCGACCGCGTCCCTGCTGTCGATCATCTCGGCGGGCAGTTCGTGGTTGGACAGCCCGGTGTGCCGGCGCAGTTCCTCGGCGACGAGTTTGACCAGTTCCGGGTGGTCGAGGCTGTGCCAGGCGCCCGCCGCGTACACCTCGGGTTCGGCGGGCCGCCGGGTCCCGCGCACCCGCAGCAGCCGGTCCCCGCCGGGCAGGCGGTACACCGGGCGCCCGCCGGGATCGGCGGGGTCGCCCAGCGGGCGGGCCACCTCGCGCAGCAGACAGTTGAGCAGGGGCGCGGCCGCGTAGGCGTCGGCCGGGTCGGTGACGCCGACGCGCGACACGCCCGTCCGCGGGGCGGCGGGCGGAATCGGGGCGCCACCGGCAGGCGGGGCTGCGCCGTCACCGGCGGGCACGGCGGTGTCGCCGCCGCCGGGCGGGGCGGCGTCGTCGTCGGCGTGCGGGGGCAGGAGGTCCACGCGATCCACTCGTTCCCTACGGTCCGTTCGGACGGAGATGATCAGTATCTCTGCTGTCACCACCTGCCTTGACCGACCAGTGCTACCCCACTCGTACCCGAGGAGCCCGACCGTGTACCGATCTTCCAGCGCCGAGGACGCGGTCGCCGCCGAACTGGCCGACGTGCGTCCCGGCCTCGTGACGCGGTTCACGGCCGAGCTGCCCGGCGCCCGCGCGGCCGTCCTGACCCGGCTGTGGCGCGCGCTCGCCCATGAACCGCTGCCGTGGATCGTGCGCCGTGAACCCGGCGGCGACGGGCTCACGCTGCGGCTGTCCGACGGCCGCCGGCTGCACGGTCCGGCCCCGGATCCGTACGCCACCGCCGCGTATGTCACCTCGGTGGAGCTGGAGGGGGTGGCATACGACCGGCCGGAGCGGCTGCTCATCGCGCTCGGGGTGCCGAACGGCGCGGCCTTCGCGGCCGAACTCGACGACAGTGTCGCGTCGTTGGCGCTGTCCCGGGCCGGACAGCCGGATCGCCCCGCCGGGCGGTCGGCCGTCGAGCCGTCGCCGGACGGGTGGCCGACGGACGACTGGAAGTGGGAGCAGCGGGTGGTCGACGGGCATCCGTACCACCCCAACTGCCGCTCCCGGCCGGGCTTCTCGGTCGCCGAGCAGCTCGCGTACGGGCCGGAGCACCGGCCGCTGGTACGGCTGGGCCTGGTGCCGGTGGATGCGGACGAGTGCCTGGTGACGGGCGAGTGGCCGGACCTGCTGCGGGACGGGCGGCGGACGGTGCTGCCGGTGCACCCCTGGCAGGCGGCGCATGTGCTCAAGCGGACGGCCGACGCCGGGCTCGACGCGCATCCGCTGATGTCGCTGCGCACCCTGGCCGTGCCCGGCGGTCCGCACGTCAAGACGGCGCTCAGTGCCCGGCTGACGTCCTCGGTGCGGGACATCTCCGTGGGGTCCGTCGAGATGTCCGCGATCCTGTCGGCCTTCGGGCAGGAGCTCGCGGCTCGCACGGACGGCCTGTTGCACGTCACCCGCACGCTGGGCGCGGCCACCGCGAACTCACCGGACCTGGCGGCCGTGCTGCGGGAGTCGCCGGGTGTGTACGGGGCCCCGGGCGAGCACGTGGTGCCGGTGGCCGCCCTCGCAACGACCGGTCTGCCCCGCTCGCCGCGCTGGCTGGCGGACTTCACCCGGCTCGCGCTGACCGTCGGGCTGCGGCTGCTGGAGCTCGGTGTCGCCCTGGAGGCGCACGGTCAGAACCTGCTGGTGGTGCTGTCGCCGACCGGCGCGCCGCTGCGTCTGGTCTACCGCGACCTCGCCGACATCCGGGTCGGCCCGCTGCGGCTGGCCCGACACGGCGTCCCGGTGCCCGCGTTGACCGGACGGACCGTCACGGACGATGTGACGGCCCTGCGGCGCAAGCTGTTCGGCTCGCTGGTGGCGGGCTCGCTGGCCGCGACGGCCGGATCGGCGCCGGCGCTGCGCGGGGCGCTGGAGGCGGCCGTACCGGAGCTGCCGCGCACCGCGGATCTGTCGGCGCTGCTCGAAGAGCCGCTGCCGGTCAAGGCGTTGACGCTGATGCGGCTGTCGCCGGGGGTGCCCGGGGACCAGTGGGCACAGCTGCCCAATCCGCTCGGCGGAACGGGGGCGGGGCGGTACGGGGCGGACCCCGCTTTGTGGCGGGACCCGTCCGGTCAATAGGATCCGCCGATGATCAGAACACAACGGCTGGCGGTAGGGATCTGCGCCCTGCTCGCCGCGTTCACGGTCGGGATAGCGTTCCCTGCCGGAGCGGTCGCCGACGAGACCACCGCCGACGCACCGAAGGTCGACCTCGTTCTCGATGTGAGCGGGTCGATGCGGGCCAACGACATCGACGGCAAGTCGCGGATGGCCGCGGCGAAGCAGGCGTTCAACGAGGTGCTGGACGCGACGCCCGAGGAGGTCCAGCTCGGCATCCGCACGCTGGGCGCCAACTACCCCGGCGACGACCGCAAGACGGGCTGCAAGGACACCGCGCAGCTCTACCCGGTCGGCCCGCTGAACCGTACCGACGCGAAGACGGCGGTGGCGACCCTGTCGCCCACCGGCTGGACGCCGATCGGCCCCGCCCTGCTGAAGGCCGCCGACGACCTCGACGGCGGAACCGGCTCCAAGCGCATCGTGCTGATCAGCGACGGCGAGGACACCTGCGCCCCGCTCGACCCGTGCGAGGTGGCCCGCGAGATCGCGGCCAAGGGTGTCGGCCTCACCATCGACACGCTCGGCCTGGTGCCGAGCACCAAGCTGCGCGCGCAGCTCAGCTGCATCGCCGAGGCGACCGGCGGGACCTACACCTCGGTTGAGCACGCCGACGAACTGACCGACAAGGTAAACCAGTTGGTGGACCGGGCGGCCGATCCGGTGGTGACGCCGGTCGCCACGGAGGGCGCGGCCGCCTGCGCCCAGGCGCCGACCCTGAAGTCCGGCCTGTACACCGACCGTGAGGAGTTCGGCCAGGAGCGCTGGTACCGGGTGGACGTCAACCCCGGCCAGGAGCTGCGGGCTTCGGTGAGCGTGTCGGCCGACCGGGCCGTGAACCCCGACTACGGGGTGCTGCTGCGGGCGGTGACCGTGCACTCCCGGGAGATCGTGCGCGGCGAGGCCGCGGGCAACGGCCGTACGGACGTCGTCTCGACCGGCCTGCGTTACCCGAAGGCCGAGAGCGACGAGGAGAACGCGCCCGCCGAGACGGTGTGTCTCCAGGTCACCAACTCCTTCTCCGCCGCCGCCGGGGTGAAGGCCACGCCCGGTATGCCGCTGGAGCTGACCGTCGACGTCGTGGACGGCCCGTCCCGGGCGAGCGACGTGGCCTCCTTCGGTCTCGGCCGCGGCTGGTGGCTGCTCGGCGCCCTGATCCTGGCCGGCTTCATCGCCGGTGTGCTGTGGGGCTGGCTGTCCCGCTGGCGCGTCGCGGTCTGGAGGACCAACTGATGCGAATCACACGTGCGCTGAGCCTGGCGCTGCTGACGCTCGGACTGGCGGCGGGCCCCGCGGCGGCCGACTCCTCGCCCTCCGCGAGCCCGACCGACGACGCCAAGGCGCCCACCACGGCGGGCACTTCGTTCCGCACGGCGACCGAGGTCGAGCAGGGCGTGACCGCCACGGCGAACGCCTCCGCGGGTGACTACCTGTACTGGTCGTTCCCGGCGGACGCCGAACAGCGGCCCACCGTAAAGGCGACGGTGAAGCTGCCGGACACCCACGCGAGCCAGTCCTGGCAGATCGACGTGTACGACGGTCTGCGCCGCCGCCAGGCCTGCCAGTACGGGGCGCAGACGCGCACCGCCGCACAGGGCTCGCCGTCCGTCGAACTGGCCTGCACACTGCGCACGGTGCGCGCCTGGACCGAGCCGTGGGACGACGCCCCGCTGCCCGGCACCTACTACGTCCGGCTGACGGCCGTGGGCCTGAAGACGGCCGACCTGGGTCTGCCGGTGAGCGCCGAGATTCAGGTGGAGTCCAAGGACATCGGCGGTGCGGCCGCCGTGGACGGCTCGCTGTCGGAGGCCCTGGTGCCGGGGATCGGCATCACGGCCAAGGACGAGGCCGACGCCTCCGACTCCGACGGCTCGGCTAAGTCGCCGAAGTCGGCTGTGCTCTCCAGCATCGAGCCGGACGGCGGCTGGTCGTCCAACTGGTGGTCCGACCGCTGGGTGTGGACCGCGGTGGGCGGCATGCTGGCCGCGCTCGCGGGCATCGGCGGTTACGCGCTGACCCGCGGCAACGGCCGCCCGCGCAATCTGCCACCGGGCGTCTGACGCCCGTGCTCCACGGGCCGGGCCCGGCGCGCCTTCTACGCGCCGGGCCC
>NZ_VJZD01000282.1 GCF_009377175.1 Streptomyces adustus | reverse complement strand
GCGGAGGGGCGGAGGTGGCGTTCGGTACGGAGCCGTGGTGGTGGTTGTGGATGACCTTGCCAGTGACCGGGCCGTGGAATTCGCCGTCCGGGATGTGGATGTGATCGCCGTCGTACGTGTTGCTCATCGCGCAGCCCCCCGTCTCACTGACGGCATGTTAGGCGGGCGGGCGGATCCGGAGACGTGAACGGCGGAAACTACCTATAGCCAGGCACTGCCCATTCGTTCCGGGCTTCTGGGAGCCCTACGGTCTGAGCTGCGACTCTCCCGGACGCGATCTCCGCGCCCCTGGTCCCGGTCACCTGCGAGGACGTCTCGGCAGCCGACGATGGCGTGAGTGATCAAACTGACGAACTCCCAGGTCACGGTGTCCCTCCAAAGGAGCCACACCCATCAGAACCTGCGGAATGGGGGCCGAGCCTCCACCGTCCAGGGCGCAACGAACCAGGAGAAAGCTTCCTCATCGAAGCCCCTGCAGATTCCGCTTACGCATGCGGCTGACAACAGAACCGTAGGCGCCCCGAGAACGTCCACTCACGGTGAAAGCAGGGATACGGAAGGTGATGCCGAGTGGATCCGATTTCGGTCGCGTTGCTGGCAGCTCTGGCGGGGGGTGCCGGTGGTGAAGCTGGCCAACAAGCGTGGGCAGGACTGAGTGCTTTGGTGCGGCGCCCGTTCCGAACTAGCCGGGGCGCCGACCAGGTTCCGGCTATGAGTTCGGGTGAATCGGAGCTGGCCAGGTTGGAGGAGGTTCCAGAAGATCCATCCTGTGCGCAGGCTGTGAGCACCGCTTTGGCGGTGCGGGCTGCGCTGGACGCCGACTTCCACACCGGTCTGCAAAGGTGGCATGAGCAGGCGAAGCTCGTGTGCGCGGACAGCAGCGAGGGGCCCGACCGCAAGAAGCGGGCGGCGTTCCGCACGGTGCAGGCCAACAGTGCGCGCATCGTCGACGAGTGGCTGCCCGTCAAGGACTGGTCGACCGACGCGGTCAAGGAGTGGCACACCTACGCGCCGGTGCCGTACTGCTGGACATACGACTCGGCGCCGGGTGCGAGCGACTGGACCGGAACCTCCCGCTGCTCGTGCTCGCTGTGCGTCTTCGCCTCCCGCCACGACGTTCTGCTCTCCATCGGCCGGCGGCCGCGGCTTGCCGACCTGTACGCCGAGGTCGAACAGGTCGGAGGCGACAGCTTCCGCATCGACTGGCGCATCACCGATCTGATCCGGCACCCTGCGGCCTGCGGAGCGCCCGACCCCGGGGTGGTCTGTCCGGACGACGGCCCAGAGTTCACCGCCCTCGAGGAGCAGGTCCGCGCAGCGCTGGAGGAGAAGCCCCGCAAGAAGCCCGACCTGGCCCGGCGGACACGACGATCGCCGTGCGACGGCTATGCCGCTCCGCCCTGAGATTTCCCGCAAGCCTCTGATCTTTCTTGAAGGGCATACTGATGACGATGACGACCACCCAGCGCATCCTCGACCTCGCCGCGGCCGCACCAGCCACCCACGACGAGGACCTTGTGCTGCTCCTGCGCGAAGCGAGCGAGCTGTACCAGCAGGGGTTTGCCGACCTGCGCGACACGGTGGCGGCCCGCTTCGCCGGGCTGTCCGGCGGGGATCTGGTGGCGGCCGTGACCGCGGCCGGCATGCCGTGCGATGCATCCCAGGGGCGCGACGAGCTGGTCGTGCTGCTCGCCCTGGCCGAGTGGGAGATGACTCCGGCGGCCCTGGCCTACTCGGAGATGGCCGAGGACGCGGCTCGCCGCGGTGTGTGCCTGATCCCGGAGGAATGACTTCTTCCTCGCACCGGCCGGGAAAACCTGGGCATCGTACTGGACCCCCACCCCAAACTCCTGCCATTATGTGAGTTGCGAGCCGGGCAGGCCGGCTCACCTCCGACAGGACGGACACTTCTGCCATGACCTCGCGCCGTGAGCCTCGCCTGGCCGACGCTGCCGAGATCGCGGCTGAACAGGGCCTGACGCCCGCGCGGATCAGCGGCCTCTACAACGACCGCGCCAAGAACGGCTTCCCCGACATCGCCGACATGCGCGGCCGCGCCCGCCTGTGGGACCACGCGAAGGTCACCGAGTGGTTCACGAACCGCCCGCCGGCACGCCTGCGCGAGCACACACCGCCCGCCCGTGACCCGCGGGACCTGCTGAACGCCGCCGAGGCCTCGAGGTTTCTGGGCTACAAGAACCCCAACCAGGTCACCACCTTCGTCCGCGACCACCCCGGATACTTCCCCGACCCGGACGTCGTCGAAGAGCTGGGCACCACCGAAAACCCCTACCGCCGACAGCTGTGGCGCGTGCAGACCCTGCTGGACTGGATGGCCACCCGGCCCGGCCGCGGCAAGCGCGCCGGCGCCAAGCGCACTGCCCCCGCCCTGCCCGACGTCCCCGTCGACGGCGACCCCGACGAGCTCCTGGGAGCGACACAGGCCGCGGCACTTCTGGGGTTCAAGAGCATTAACAGCTTCTCCAGCAGCCTGTCCCAGGGCAATCTGCCCTTGCTGGAAACGCCCGACGCGCTCACGGAGAAGGGCGGGCGCCGGCGGTGGACGCGTCGGCGGATCCTCGAGCAGGCCGCCCAGCGCACCAAGTAGAAACCGGCGGTGAGCACCCTTTCGCCCACCGTCCCCCAGACGCGGCATCCGGTTACGGGTCGTTGGTCCCTTGCGGGCCGGGTGTCGCACGATGGCCGGCATGGCGTGGCTCGCCACCACGCCCCGCAGCAGCCCAGGCTGCTGCGGACCGGCCATCGCCGCACTTCTCCCGGGGGCGGCCGTTTCCTGGTCTGCTCGCTGCCCCTTGCCGCAGTGGTGGCGAACTCCCCTGCAGGAGCAAGCTGCTCTGGCGCTCGGGCTCGGCCCGTGGTCGGGGCCGTGGATGTCAGCCTTGGCGTAGAGCGCGAGGCTGTTTCGACTTCGTGACCATGGTCGGGGCTTCGTGGTGGGGGATCTGGTCGGGGCCTGCGGGTTTCCTCGGCAGCAACCGGAGGTCTCCGCCGGAGACCGCCACAGCCGAGGAGGAGACGTCTCATGAGCAGCGCCGCACGGAGCAATCCGGCGACGAAACCGGCCCCGAGTCCCGCTGAGCCCTTGGCCCACCAAGTGCTGGCGGGGCTCGCCCAGCACCGCATCGCCACCACCAGCCAGCTGCGCCGGATGCTGCGACCGGACGGCACCCGGCAGTTGATGTCCCGTGTTCTGAACAGGCTGCGCTCCGACGGCTTCGTCGACTGCACGGTGCTGCCGGACGCGAACCGGACCCGTACCAACGCCTGGTACCTCACGCAGGAAGGCGCGCGGCTGACCCGGGACCTGCCCGTCCTGCGGGGGCGGCCGCCTTACCCCATCACCTCGGCCACGGCAGCGTCGCTGAAAACCCCGCACACGCTCGCAGTCGTTCGCGCCCACCTCGCCTTCGCCGCAGACGCCCGCCGGCTCGGCCACGAGCACGGCCCCTGGGACTGGACCCCCGAGGTGTCCCACTCCATCGGCGAGGGCGAGCGTGTCGTGGCCGACGCAGTGATGCACTACACGGTCCTCGAGAGCGAACACCGGCGAAAGCTGCGCGCCTTCGTGGAAGTCGACCGCAGCACCATGAGCAGTGAGCGGCTGGCCGTGAAACTGATCGAGTACGCCCGCCTGTTCCAGTACGAGGCCCAGCCCGTCGGCCGGCGCAGGCCGGTCACCGCGGGTCCTGCGTGGCTGCGCTGGTATCCGGTCTTCCCCCGAGTGCTCTTCGTCCTTACCGGCGCATCCCGGGCCAGGCTGGAGAACCGGATGAGCGATCTGCAGGCGATGGTGGCCCAGCACCCGCTCGTGGCGAGCCTCGCCCGCGAAGTCCGCCTGGGAGCCGCCGTGCTGGAAGACCTGGAGCAGCACGGCCCCGCCCAGAGCATGTGGATACCTCTGACCGGCGGCAAGCCTCGCCCGTGGACGGATCTGTGAGCCACCGGCGTGAGCGATAACGGTTGATCAGCCTGCCGCCCCAGGACACCGGTCCCGGGGCGGCAGGCGTGTGTCTGAACCTTCGCGGCCGCTCGGATTGCGCTGGGCTCGTAGCCTGGACATCACGTGGCTTCTTCTGCATCGGCGGGGGCCAGCAGCCCGTCGCCCGGCCACAGGACGCACCCGGCTTCCGCCCACCCCAGTTGCCTGCCGACCTCGGCCAGGACCTCGATGCGTTCGGCGGGTCCATACGTCTGATGCCGCCCGAACTCCGGGTCGTAGACCCGTACCTCGCTGTGCGGGCCGGAGCAGGCCAGGCGGCTCGAGGTAACGCACGGCCTCGAGGAGGCCATTCCCGCAGATCCGGGAGCAGACCGCCGGGTCGCCAGCGAAGCGGTGGTAGTCGGGACCATCCGCGGGTGCGGGGAGCAGACGGCGATGCCGTGGGACCCTGGACCTTCCTGAGGACCATCCCCGCACGTGCGGGGAGCAGTGCGTGCTGACCACGAGCCGCTCGCGGAACGGGGGACCATCCCCGCGAGTACGGGAAGCAGCCGTCCGTGGGGTCCGGCCAGATGTCTGGCTTGGGACTATCCCCATGGGTGCGGGGAGCAGACCGTGTTGTCGCCGGTACCAGCGTCCACCGCGGGACCATCCCCGCGGGTGCGGGGAGCAGTAACCCATCTCCTCGGGCGTGGCGAGGTAGTAGGGACCATCCCCGCGGATACGGGGAGCAGAAGGCCGGGGTGGTCCGGTTCCGGTCGTAGACGGGACCATCCCCGCAGGTGCAGGGAGCAGCGGACCGAGACGCTGGCGCTCACGCTCCAGCAGGGGCCATCCCCGCAGGTGCGGGGAGCAGGTCGACGGGGTCAGTGCCTGATAGCGGAACCCGGGACCATCCCCGCGGGTGCGGGGAGCAGTCGTGGAACCTCTTCTCGGTCGTAGGCGGCTCGGGACCATCCCCGCGGGTGCGGGGAGCAGCGCCTCGACACGGTCAACGCGACCATCCGGACGGGACCATCCCCTCGGGTGCGGGGAGCAGGCCGCCAAGAGCGCGGTCGGCGCGTACGGGGCGGGACCATCCCTGCGGGTGCGGGGAGCAGGGAGCGAGGGTGATCTGCTGGAGTTCCACGCCGGGACCATCCCCGCGGGTGCGGGGAGCAGGACTCCCGGCCGGGGCCCACACCCCCTCGTGGGGGGGGCCATCCCCTCGGGTGCGGGGAGTAGATCTGGGCATGATGCGCGACACCTGTAAGGCAGCCGCTTCGTGACCCTGCCCATGCCCGCGGCCACCGCCGACTCGGATGCTGCCTGAGGTGAGCTCCGGCCGGGATCAGAGCTCTTGGTGAGGTGGCGTCAGCTCGCCTCTACGTCGTCGGGATCACCACCGTAGATGACGCGAGATGCGACCTCCATGGCGTCGCTCAAGTCGACGCCCGACGCCCGTATCTCCTCGGCTCCCTCTAGTTGGAGCTGGCACCACGTACAGCTCAGAGCCACAGCGGCCATAGGAGCCTCCGGTGACGTCAGGTCGGGTGCCGCCTTCACGATTGCCGTCCTGCGGCAGGCCGGGCAGCCCGCATTGCCAGTTACAGAGATGACGTCCTGGTCGACGTCAGAATTTACGTCCGCAAAGAAGAAAGTGAAAGAGGATTCTCGGGGCGTCCTGACCTTCTTGGGCAGGGGCAGCCCTTCAAGGCGATCATCAAGGCGATGTCTAGCCTGCTCGATGCGGAGCTGAACATCCCGCTCGATCTCGCTGCGCTGCCTGTCGATGGCGATGTCGACCGTACTCGTCCATCGCTCCCAGAATTTGTTATCCGGGATCTCGAGATGTTTCAGCATGGCCCTGATGTTCACTGCCAGGGTCGGAATCTGGGTCTTCGCCTCGTCGCCGCTAGAGGCGTGGACTGTGCCGTTGCGCTGGTCGAGCAACAATCTCAAAGCGCTGTCGTTCTTCAGGATGTCGAGACTTACCAACCGGGTCACGGCCTCCGAAGCGGTGATCGTATAGATCTTGGGCTTCTTCGTTGAGGAGAGAGTAACCTTGCCGCCCGCGATGTAAAGCGGGTTCAGGTTGCAGAGAACCGCCTTGGCCAACTTCTCCACAGCGACCCCCGCATGGAGAGCGAACTCGTCGTAGTCGGCACGACCATGGTCGTCCATAGCCCTGTGGGCAGCTTTCTTGGCGCCTTCAAAGAAGGTCTCGAAGGAGAAGGTGTCGTTCATGTGAGGACGATAACCGCACATGAAGTGCAGGTTTGAGTCGACCCGGAGCTTCTATGTGTCGCCAGTCTGCCACCGTCTGCTTGATTGACCCCGTGAGCGGAGATCGCGTGACTGCCATGTATGAGAACCTCAAGAACCGCCTGGCTGCCGAGCACCAGAACCGGGCAGCGTCAGGCGGCTGACCTCAGCTCGTCCCCGGTCTGCTGCAGACCCCCGAGTACGCCCACCAGGTGATCACCGCGATGCGCGTCGACCTGAGCGCCAAGCAGATCCAGGATCTGGTGGACGTGCGGATGAAGCGCCAGGCCCTGCTGGCCCGCGAGGACGCCCCGAAGCTGTGGGCGGTCATCGACGAGGCCGCCTTCCGTCGCATCGAGTCGATGCCGGCCACCCTCAAGGAACAGCTCGAGCACCTGCTGGACGTCGAGCCCCGCACGAACATCACGCTGCAGCTTCTGCCGTTCGACGCCGGATTCCACCCCGGCCTGTACGGGTCGTTCATGCTCATGGGATTCCCCGAGCCCAACCCGGACGTGGTCTGGGTGGAGAATCTGACGAACTCGGTGTACTTCGAGGGATCGGACGATGTGGGCAGCTACACCGAGGTCTTCGACCATCTGCGGGCCACGGCCCTCGGCCCGCCCGAGACCCGCAGCCGCATCAAGGACATGCTCAAGGAGCTGTAGGTGAGCAACACCAAGCCCAACCCCGCAGAGCTGGACTTCTCCGGCGTCGCCTGGGAGAAGAGCCCGTTCAGCGGGGGCAACGACAACTGCATGGAGTTCGGCGTGATCGGCGACTTGATTGCCGTGCGCGACTCCAAGCGCCCCGAACAGACCCCGCTCGTGTACACCCGGGACGAGATCGCCGCGATGCTGGCCGGAGCGAAGGCCGGCGCCTTCGATCACCTGGCCTGAGCCCCGGCCGTTTCGGGATACGGCCGCAAACGAAAGGCGGCGGCCGACCCCAGCGTTAGTGGGATCGGCCGCCGTCGCCATCCTCGCAGACCGAGGCAAGAGCGCAGGCCGCTTTCCCAGCGAGCACGACCTCATCCCCTGGGACTTGATCGACGTGCTGTTCCTGGCGGCTCCACCCGGTGGAAGACCTCGCCGGCCGCACATCGCCTGGCCCTGAGGGCCGCAGGAGCGAGGCATGGCCGTCCACATGGGTCGCGTCAACTCCCGTCGACGGCCGCGAATCGCGCAAGCATTCGAGTGCACCAGCTGGAACGGCACCTACCTCCCCCACCTAATGGGCCGGATGAACGAACTCCACACCACCCCAACTCTGTTCGAAGCCCACCCCGTCGACGACACGGACACTCCGGCCGCCCAGGAGAAGCATCCCCGCGGGTGCGGGGAGCAGAACTGGACCTTGTTCGCGGTCGTCGGCGGTTCGGGACCATCCCCGCGGGTGCGGGGAGCAGAGGCGCTCGTGCTCGGCGGCGTGCTCGGGGGAGGGACCATCCCCGCGGGTGCGGGGAGCAGAGGCGCTCGTGCTCGGCGGCGTGCTCGGGGGAGGGACCATCCCCGCGGGTGCGGGGAGCAGAGCTCGTTCTCACCGGCCGTCAGCCGCATTTCGGGACCATCCCCGCGGGTGCGGGGAGCAGATCCCCGGGCGCAGCAGTCGCAGCGCCTCCGCGGGACCATCCCCGCGGGTGCGGGGAGCAGGCCGTGCGCGAACGCCAGGCTGCGGGGGTCGTGGGACCATCCCCGCGGGTGCGGGGAGCAGTTCACTGGCACCGCCTACCTCGATGCACGCGGGGGACCATCCCCGCGGGTGCGGGGAGCAGCTCAGCCAGGGATTCCCCAAGCCGCAGCTCGTGGGACCATCCCCGCGGGTGCGGGGAGCAGGCCGGTCCTCCACCTCGCCGACTCCGGTGCCCCGGGACCATCCCCGCGGGTGCGGGGAGCAGTCGTAGGTGCCCCATGGGCCGGGGGTGGCGGCGGGACCATCCCCGCGGGTGCGGGGAGCAGTTCTTGATAGACGTCCACTTGTCGCTGAACCAGGGACCATCCCCGCGGGTGCGGGGAGCAGGGGCTGAAAGCCTCGGCGATCACCCGGACGTCGGGACCATCCCCGCGGGTGCGGGGAGCAGGCGGATGCTCCGCCCCGCCCCGTCTCCGGGGCGGGACCATCCCCGCGGGTGCGGGAAGCAGAGCCCGATCCCGCCCCGGAAAGTGAGTCCGCTGGGACCATCCCCGCGGGTGCGGGGAGCAGTGCTGGAGATCCTCCAGCTGAGACTGGAGCGCGGGACCATCCCCGCGGGTGCGGGGAGCAGGTGTTACCGCCGTCCGACGAGCGCGAGTTCGGGGGACCATCCCCGCGGGTGCGGGGAGCAGCAATCCATGGCGCGGTCGTTGAAAACCGTTCTAGGACCATCCCCGCGGGTGCGGGGAGCAGGGCCTCTTGTCCTCGCGCTTCTCGACCTCGCGGGGACCATCCCCGCGGGTGCGGGGAGCAGTTCTCGTTGGCGATGCGGGTGCGCTCGATGTCGGGACCATCCCCGCGGGTGCGGGGAGCAGCTGCGTGGATGCCGGCCCACGTCCAGGACGGGAGGACCATCCCCGCGGGTGCGGGGAGCAGGAGCTGGCCGACGACGTGCGCATGGTCCGCCAGGGACCATCCCCGCGGGTGCGGGGAGCAGGGAGTCGTCACCCGCGACACCGCGTGGACGACGGGACCATCCCCGCGGGTGCGGGGAGCAGGGAGTCGTCACCCGCGACACCGCGTGGACGACGGGACCATCCCCGCGGGTGCGGGGAGCAGGCCTTGAGCGAGTTGCTGCCCGCCGTGTGGTGGGGACCATCCCCGCGGGTGCGGGGAGCAGGGACGAGCAGGCCGCCAGCCCGTCGCGCCGTGGGGACCATCCCCGCGGGTGCGGGGAGCAGGCGTAGAAATCGAGGGCCCATTCCGTTCCGTCGGGACCATCCCCGCACCCGCGGGGATGGTCCCTCGACCGGCGCCCACGCTCCCGCCCCAGGGACCATCCCCGCGGGTGCGGGGAGCAGGTACATGCCCATGACGGCGGTTTCTCCTGGTGGGGACCATCCCCGCGGGTGCGGGGAGCAGGAGTTGCGTCAGCAGCGGCGACTGGTCGCGCCGGGACCATCCCCGCGGGTGCGGGGAGCAGCCTCCCGGCGTCCATGCCGGGGCAGAGTTTCGTGGGACCATCCCCGCGGGTGCGGGGAGCAGCGCGACGACCGCCCCATCCACGAGATCGACTGGGGACCATCCCCGCGGGTGCGGGGAGCAGCTGTAGGTGAGGAACCTGAAAGCTGTGGGGAAGGGACCATCCCCGCGGGTGCGGGGAGCAGGTCGAGTCGCTGCTGCAGCTCGGCCAGTTCCAGGGACCATCCCCGCGGGTGCGGGGAGCAGCTTGCGGCACAGTGCCGACCGCGACCGAAGCCGGGACCATCCCCGCGGGTGCGGGGAGCAGGCCGGCTCCGACGCTGAGACGATCTGCCGCTTGGGACCATCCCCGCGGGTGCGGGGAGCAGGTCTCCAGCGTGCCGGTGATCTTCACCAGGTCGGGACCATCCCCGCGGGTGCGGGGAGCAGGCGACCGCGATTCCCCTGGTCAAGCCCACCCTGGGACCATCCCCGCGGGTGCGGGGAGCAGGTCTGCAGGTTGCCGGTCATCGTGACGGCCGCGGGACCATCCCCGCGGGTGCGGGGAGCAGGTTGAGCAGTTGCTCGAAGATCTCGACCTGTGGGGACCATCCCCGCGGGTGCGGGGAGCAGGAGCCGGTGTTGCCTGCCGGGCAATAACGCTCGGGACCATCCCCGCGGGTGCGGGGAGCAGCCAGTGCTTAGCCCAAATCGCGGGCATCTTCGGGGACCATCCCCGCGGGTGCGGGGAGCAGCCCACCGGTCTGCAACTGCCACGCCGTGGCCAGGGACCATCCCCGCGGGTGCGGGGAGCAGAGCCCGTCACCCGCGTAGCTGGACTTGTCCCGGGGACCATCCCCGCGGGTGCGGGGAGCAGACGCCCCTTCTGGGCCTCTGAACAGGAACTTCGGGACCATCCCCGCGGGTGCGGGGAGCAGAAGGACTGGACGTTCGCCCGGGAACTCAGCTGGGGACCATCCCCGCGGGTGCGGGGAGCAGACTGAATGACCTGCAGTTTTACAGTCGTCGCCGCTGCTTTCTGACCACGTTCTCAGTTTCCGGCGAAAGGTTCATAGCGGGCACTCCTTGTCAGCTTCTGCCGAAGCGTCGTCGTTTGGATGCTTTGCTCCAGCCAGTTGGTGGGCTCTGGGCGCCTGCAGGTGAGGTGGTGCCCGGTGATGGACGGGGCGCGTTGGGGTCAGGACGGCGAATGAGGGTGATGCCCTCGTGGTCGGTTGGATGCCAGGCGTGGTCGTGGGTGCGGAAAGTGAAGCCCTGTTCGTTGTTGGTGGTGTGGGCGAGTAGGGCGCGGCCTTGGTCGGCGTACTGCTGGACTTCGTTCCAGAGAATGTCGCGGATGCGGGCGTTGGGGTTGCCGACGAACACGCCTGCTGAGATTTCGAGGAGCCAGCGGGTGAGGAAGCCGCGGAGGCCGGCGGGGCAGTTGGTGAGGACGATGACGGTCACCAGAGTCCGTCCCCGTAGTCGTCGGGGCCGTCGTAGTTGAGGCCGGAGGCGACGTGGTGGCCGCCGTCGCTCTGGAGCATGACCACGTCGCGGTCCTCGCCTGTGGGGGTGACGGCGGTCGTCTGCGGCAGCAGGAGTTGTTTGATGTCGTTGACGCATTGGTTGAGGAGGGAGGTTTCGTTGATGCGGTCGCGCAGGGCGCGGCGGGTGCGGGAGCCGACGTCTTCGTCGCCGAGGGCGGCGATGTCGAAGGCGAGGGGGATGCCGATCTGGGTTTTGTAGAGGTCGGCGATGTCGAGGACGAAGGAGAGTTCGTGGCCGGAGTGGACGAAGCCGAGAGCGGGGCTGCAGCCCAGTGAGGTGACGACGGCGTGGGCGATGCCGTACATGCACTGGGCGGCGGCAGTAATGGCCTGGTTGACGGCGTCGCCACTGGTGAAGTCGCCGGGGATGTAGCGGCGGCCGCGCCACGGTATGCCGGTGCGGGCGGCCTGGGCGCGGTAGCAGTCTTTGACTCTCTTGCCTTCGTGGCCGAGGAGTTCGCGTCGGGTGAGGCCGGCGGGGTCTTCGTCGGGGAAGCGCAGGCGGTACATCGCGCGGGCGACGGCCAGGCGGGTGCGGGGGTTGGCCCACTGCTGGGCCTGGGCTTCCATCAGGGCGGAGGAGCGGGTCAGGGCGCGGCCGGAGGCGTAGTAGCGCACGCCGTGTTCGCCGACCCAGGCGACGGCGGCGCCGGTTTCGCCCAGGACACTCATGGCCTGGTGGGTGACGCGGGTGCCGGGGCCGAGGAGGAGGGTGCCGATGGTGGCGGCGGGGATGTGGGTGGTGCCTTCGGCGTCCTGGGCGGTGATGGCGTTGGCGTCGCGGTGGACGGTGCAGCGTTCCAGATAGACGAATGAGAGGCGGTCTTCGGTGCGGGTGAGGTGTCTCGGGGTGAGGGCGGGGCGTTGGGAGAC
>NZ_VJZD01000281.1 GCF_009377175.1 Streptomyces adustus | reverse complement strand
GGGGCGGGTACCGCGCTGATCGCCGGCTGTGTCGCGCTCAGCGCGTCCGCGACCCGCCCGACGACCTTCGCGATCGGCGAGATCGCCTGGAACATGGTCTACCCGGTGGTGATGTCGTACGTCATCGGGCTCGCCGCCTCGCTCGCCCCGTGCGGCCGCTGGGCGGTGCTCGTCGGATCCGCCGCCTCGCTCGGCACGGCGGCGGGACCGCTGACCGGGAGCCTGCTGTCGGCGCGAACCGGGTTCCCCGTCATGGGCGCGGTGCTCGCCGCCGCGCTGCTGGTCGTCGCCGTGCCCATGACGGCCGTGGCGCTGCGCGCCGCCGGGCGCCCGCTGCTGCCGGACGCGATCCGGCGGCGCGGCGGCGGCGTGCACATCGTCGCGGCGACGCCGGACGCCGCCCCGCCCGTCCCCGCCCGCAGCGCCTTCGAGACGGTCGGCTGAACGCCCCCTCGCGAGGCGGGCGGGAACGGCCGGACAGGGCCTACGGGAACTCGTACGCCTCCACCTCGGCGAGGTAGCGCGAACGCAGCTCCTCGTCGTCCTCCAGGAAGGAGGCGAGGAAGGAGTTGCGGGCCAGCTCGCGCAGCCGGTCCTCGCCCAGGCCGAGGGCGGAGGCCGCCGCGTCGAAGTTGTCGCCGACGTAGCCGCCGAAGTAGGCGGGGTCGTCGGAGTTGACCGTGCACAGCAGACCGGCGTCCAGCATGGCGGGCAGCGGGTGGTCCGCCAGGACGTCCACC
This sequence comes from Streptomyces adustus, assembly GCF_009377175.1. GTDB lineage: Bacteria > Actinomycetota > Actinomycetes > Streptomycetales > Streptomycetaceae > Streptomyces > Streptomyces adustus. The sequence continues at coordinate 11,127 of NZ_VJZD01000281.1, read as the reverse complement.
GTGCGCAGCCGGACGTTGGACAGCGGGCACAGGGTCAGCGGGATGCGCTCGCGCACCAGCCGCTCGACCAGGTCCGCGTCCTCCATGCAGCGCAGTCCGTGGTCGACGCGCTCGACGCCGAGCACGTCCAGGGCCTCGGTGACGTACTGCGGCGGCCCCTCCTCGCCGGCGTGCGCCACGCGGCGCAGTCCCAGGGCGGCGGCCGCCTCGTACACCTCGCGGAACTTCACCGGCGGGTGGCCGACCTCGGCGGAGTCCAGGCCGACGCCGGTGATCCGGTCGAGGTACGGCTTCGCCGCGTCCAGGGTCTCCATCGCCGACTCGGCCGACTCGTCGCGCAGGAAGCACAGGATCAGCCGGGTGGAGACGCCGTGGTTGTCCTCGCTGCGGCCGAGGGCCCGCCACAGCCCCTCGACGACCGTACCCATCGCCACTCCCCGGGCGAGGTGGGCCTGCGGGTCGAAGAAGATCTCCGCGTGCCGCACGCCCTGCGCGGCGGCGCGGGCGAGGTAGGCGTTCGCGAGGTCCTCGAAGTCCCGCTCGGTGCGCAGCACCGCCATGAGCTCGTAGTACAGGTTCAGGAAGGACTGGAGATCGTCGAACCGGTACGCCTCGCGGAGCTCTTCCGTGTCGGCGTACGGCAGCGTGACCCCGTTGCGCGCGGCGAGCGCGAACGCCAGCTCGGGCTCCAGGGTGCCTTCGATATGCAGGTGCAGTTCAGCTTTGGGGAGGGGCATCAAAGCATCGTACGGCGGTTTTATCTGCGCTTCGGAACCGGCACTCGGAGCAGATCGTGCGCCACGCTCAGTTCCCCCGCGAAGCCGGCGGCCCGTGCCTGCCGCTCGAACTCGTCCGGTTCCGTGTAGCGCTGGCTGAAGTGGGTGAGCACCAGGTGCCGTACGCCCGCGTCCCGGGCCACCCGGGCCGCCTGGCCCGCCGTCAGATGGCCGTGCTCCACGGCGAGGTCCTCGTCCTCGTCGAGGAAGGTGGACTCGATGACGAGCAGGTCGCAGTCCTGGGCCAGCGCGTGCACGCCGTCGCAGAGCCGGGTGTCCATGACGAACGCGAACCGCTGCCCGCGCCGCACCTCGCTGACGTCCTCCAGCAGGACGCCGCCGATCGCGCCGTCCCGCTGGATCCGGCCCACGTCCGGGCCCTTGATGCCGTGGGCGGCCAGCCGTTCGGGCAGCATCCGGCGGCCGTCGGGCTCCACGAGCCGGTAGCCGAAGGACTCCACGGGGTGGGAGAGCCGACGTGCCTCCAGCCGGTACGCGTCCGTCACCGCAAGCGTGCCGTCCCCGGCGACGGGGACCTCCGTGAGGTCGACGGTCTCCCGGTAGGCGGTGGCGTAGCGCATACGTTCGAAGAAGTGCCGGCCGGATTGCGGGTAGTGCGCGGTGATCTCGTGCGGCACCCGGTCGAGGTTGATGCGCTGGATCACCCCGGCCAGACCCAGACTGTGGTCCCCGTGGAAGTGGGTGACACAGATCCGGTTCAGGTCGTGGGCGGCGACCCCGGCCCGCAGCATCTGGCGCTGGGTGCCCTCGCCGGGGTCGAAGAGCAGACCCTCGCCGTCCCAGCGCAGCAGATAGCCGTTGTGGTTGCGGTGCCGGGTGGGCACCTGGCTGGCGGTGCCGAGGACCACCAGTTCGCGTACGGACACGGCTGTCTACCCGGGGGGCCAGTGCATACCGCGCCCGCCCAGGACGTGCGCATGGGCGTGGAAGACGGTCTGGCCAGCGCCGACGCCGGTGTTGAAGACGATCCGGTAGCTCTCCAGCTTGTCCTCGTCCGCGACCGTCTCCGTCTCGCGCAGCACGTCCGCGGTGAGCGCGGGGTCGGCCGCGGCGAGCTCGGCGGCGTTCGCGTAGTGCGCCTTGGGGATCACCAGAACGTGCGTGGGCGCCTGGGGGTTGATGTCCCGGAACGCGACGGTCGTCTCGGTCTCACGGACGATCGTCGCCGGGACGTGGCCCGCCACGATCTTGCAGAACAGGCAGTCGTCCTGCGGCTCCCCTGCCATGCGTGTGCCTCCTCGCGAGGTCGGTCTCGTAGCAGGCATCGTAGCGAGCCGGAGGGTCACCCGACGTCCGGGCCGCCGGAGCGGTCCGGGAGATCCGGGAGGTCCGGCGGGGTCCTGGCGGGTGTCGTCTCCAGCGCCTCCAGCGCGATCCGTACGGCCTCGGCGAGCTGGACGTCCCGCCCGGCCGCGTGGTCCTGCGGGCGCTGCACCGCCTCGACGTCGGGGTCCACCCCGTGGTTCTCCACGCCCCACCCGTAACCCTCCAGCCAGAACGCGTACTTGGGCTGGGTGATCAGGGTCTCGTCGACCAGGCGGTAGCGGCTGTCGATACCGACGACACCGCCCCAGGTGCGGGTGCCGACCACCGGTCCGATGCCCAGCGCCTTGATCGCCGCGTTGACGATGTCGCCGTCGGAGCCGGAGAACTCGTTGGCGACGGCGACGACGGGTCCGCGGGGCGCGTCACGCGGATAGCTGAACGGCCGCATGCCCCTGGGCAGGTTCCAGCCGACGATCCGCCGCGCCAGTTTCTCCACGACCAGCTGGGAGGTGTGGCCGCCCCGGTTCTCCCGGATGTCCACGACCAGGCCCTCGCGGCCCACCTCCACCCGCAGGTCGCGGTGGATCTGCGCCCAGCCGGGCGCCTGCATGTCGGGGACGTGCAGATAGCCGAGCCGGCCGCCGGACAGCTCGTGCACGTACGCCCGTCGGTCGGCGACCCAGGCGTGGTAGCGCAGCGGCTCCTCGTCGGCGGTCGGTACGACGACCGCGTGCCGCAGGTCGCCGCCGTCGGCCGGGGAGACCGTCAGCTCCACCGGCTTGCCTGCCGTGCCCACCAGGAGCGGGCCGGGGCCGGTCACCGGGTCCACCGGGTGTCCGGCCACCGCGACGAGCGCGTCCCCCGCGCGCACCGCGACGCCCGGGGCGGCCAGCGGGGAGCGGGCGTCGGGGTCGGAGGTCTCCGAGGGCAGCACCCGGTCGACGCGCCAGCTGCCGTCCGGGTGCCGGGAGAGGTCGGCGCCGAGCAGGCCCTGGCGGGCGCCGCCGCCGCGGCCCCCGGGCGCGACGACGTACGCGTGCGAAGTGCCGAGTTCGCCCTGCACCTCCCACAGCAGGTCGACCAGGTCGTCATGGGTGGCCACCCGGTCCAGCACCGGACGGTAGCGGTCCAGGACACCCGTCCAGTCGGTCCCGCCCAGGTCGGCCCGCCAGAAGTTGTCCCGCATGATGCGGCCGGTCTCCTCGTACATCTGCCGCCACTCGGCCGCCGGGTCGACGCTCTGCCGTACCCGGGTGAGGTCGACGGTGGTGTGGGAGTCGCCGTCGTCGTCGCCCGAGGCGCGCCGGTCGCTGGGGACGACCTTCAGCCGGCCGTCGGTCCACAGCAGCAGCCGCTTGCCGTCGCCGGTGACCTCGAAGCCGTCGGCGTCGGCGGCCAGGTGCTCGATGCGCTGCCGGTCCAGGTCGTAGCGCTCCAGCTCGGTCTTGGGGTCGGGGTCGTCGGGGGTGGCGCGGGAGGCGCCGAGGACCCCGCGCACCGGGTGGCGCAGCCACAGCACCCCGTCCTTGACGGCCCGCAGGGTGGAGTAGCGGGCGGCCTCGACCGGGAAGGGCACGATGCGGTCGGCGAGTCCTTCGAGGTCGATCCGGGTCGCCGGGGCGCCCTCGCCGTCGGGCGTCTCGTCCTTGTCGGGGGCCTCGAAGGGGCGCCCGTGGCGCTGCGGCCCGAACGGTGACGGGGTGGTCGCGGCCAGCGTGATCAGGTGCGGGCGGGTGCTCTCGACGAACGAGAGGTCGAAGACGTGCTCGTCGTAGACCGGATCGAAGGAGCGGGTCGACAGGAAGGCCAGGTGCCTGCCGTCGAGGGTGAACGCGGGCGCGTAGTCCTGGAAGCGCAGCGGGGTCGCCTCGGTGACCGACAGGTCGGTGGTGTTGGCGAGTCTGAGCTGGGCCAGCGGGCTCGGGCCGGGGTGCGACCAGGCGAGCCAGGCGGAGTCCGGCGAGAAGGCGAGGCCGTCCACGTCGCCGTGCTCGCTGCGGTCGACCTCGCGCACCTCGCCGGACTCCCGCTCGACGAGCAGCAGCCGTCCGTCGTGCGCGGCGACGGCGGCCCGGCTGCCGTCGGGCGCCATCGCCAGGTCCAGCACCCGGCCGAGCCGTCCGGCGGCGATCCGGCGCGGGGTGGCACCGGGGGCGAGGCCGGTCGAGGGCGCGAACTCCAGGGCGTCGTCGCCCTCGGCGTCGGTGACCCACACCACCCACTCCTCGCCCTCCGCGCGGAAGGTGCGCGGCAGCCGGGCGCGCACCCCGGGCCGGGCGGCCAGCGCGCGGGCCGGTCCCGCCCGGTGGGTGACCCAGTGCACGGCGCCGCGCACGGCGACCGCGCTGCCGCGCCCGGTGTGGTCGGGGGAGGCGGAGCCGAACCAGCGGCCGGCGTTCACCGGGTACGGCCGCCGGTCGGTGCGCTGCCCGCCGAGGCGGACGTCGAGGCGGCGCGGCTCGGCCCCGTCGAGGTCGTCGAGCAGCCAGAGTTCACCGGCCGAGGCGTACACGACCCGGCGGCCGTCGCTCGCCGCGTGCCGGGCGTAGAAGCCGCCGAGGGGAGTGTGCCGGCGCAGGTCGGAGCCGTCGGCGAGGGAGGAGTACAGCGCGCCGGTGCCCTCGTGGTCGGAGAGGAACGCCAGCCGCTCCCCCACCCACACCGGGAACTCCAGGTTGCCGTCCAGCTCCTCGTGCAGCCGCTCGAATTCGCCGTCGCCGCCGCGGTCGATCCACAACTTGCCCGCCGTGCCGCCGCGGTAGCGCTTCCACCAGGCGGCCTCGCGGCCCATCGGCGCGGACAGCAGCACGGTGTGCGGCCCGTACGCCACGTCCCCGACGGGCCCGTACGGCAGCACGGCGGCCGGTCCGCCGTCCAGCGGGACGGCGCGCGCCCAGCTGCGGCGCAGGCTGGCCTGCCCCTGGGTGGTGAGGGCGAGGACGTGGCCGTCCGGGGTCCAGCCGCGCACCCTGGTCGTCGCGCTGCCCCAGTACGTCAGCCGTTCGGTGGGGCCGCCGTCGACCGGGGCGATGTGCACCTCGGGGGCGCCGTCACGGGTGGAGGTCCAGGCGACGGTGGTGCCGTCGGGCGAGATGCGCGGCATGGTCACGGGCATGTTGTCGGCGCTGACCCGCCAGGCCCGCCCGCCGTCCAGGGGCGCGACCCATACGTCGTCCTCGGCCGTGAAGGCCACCAACTCGCCGTGCAGGTGCGGGAATCGAAGGTACGCCGACGTGGGGGCGGAGGCAGCAGGCTGGGTCACGCGGTCACCCTATGCAGCGAGGGGCGCGCGGGAACAGAGGGACGTTCACTTGCCCTCGACGGGCCGGCACCGCGGATCGTCCACACACCAGACGGTCCTGGTGACGGTCACCGTGGCGGTCGGGCCGCCCCGCTGTCCGCCGGAACCACCGCCGGAACTCCCGCCGACGGGCGAGGGGGTGGCGTTGCAGTCGCCGAGGCCGCTCACGTGGAACCGCACCTTGCCGCCCACCTTGGCGGTCAGGTCGCCGCGCACACAGGCGCCGTCCACGGCCCGGGTGACCTTCCCGGTGACGGTGATGTCCCGGCCGTCGTCCGTCCTGCCCTGGCAGTCGACGGTGGCGACCGTACTCGCGCTCGCCGTGGCCGCCCTGTCGCCGAACGAGGCCGTGCAGGTGAGCCAGCGCACGTCCACCCGCTGCCGCTGGAGTTCCTTCGTCGCGGTCTGGTCGGTGGTGTACGCCACCGAGGCGGAACTCAGCCCGCCCGGATCGCACGCCACGGCACCCGCGCCGACGACCACCGCACACCACGCCACGGCCACCGCCCGCGTCCCGCGCGGGCGGTCCCAAATCCACCTCAATGCCCCCATGGACGGCAGCGTGCCACTCCCGGGCGTGGGGCGGTAGACCTCATACGGTCACGATGGGGCCCGCGGGGGCCGCGAAGGGGGCGTACCGGGGTCACCGCGCAGGGCGCGAGGGGAGCGCGCGGGAACCGGGTCAGTCGCGCATCAACAGCCACTCCTGGAGCTCCACCACGTTGCCCTCGGGGTCCTTGAGGTGGGCGACCCGCATCCGCTCGGTCATCTCGGCCGGGCCGTGCAGCAGGGTCGCGCCGCGGGCGGTGATCCGCGCGCAGTAGGCGTCCAGATCGTCGACGCGCAGCACCACCAGCGAGCGGTGACCCGTCGCCGGGTCGCCGAGTTCGCCGAGGACCTCGGCCATCATCGCGCGGTCCTGGAGGGCGATGCCCGCCGATCCGGCGGCGGGGCTGAATTTCTCGTACGGTCCCCGCGTCGCCCCCGACTGCGGTCTGAGGCCGAGGACGTCGGCGTAGAACCGGTAGCAGGCGGCGAAGTCGGTGACGAGCAGCCGTACCTGGGCGAGTTCCACGGTGTCCTCCCTGTGGTCAGGACCAGCGTCCGGTGCGGCCGAGGAGCAGGGCCGCGGCCGCGGTGCCGGCGGTCGAGGTGCGCAGCACGCTGGGGCCGAGCCGGTAGGGGCGCGCCCCCGCCTGCTCGAACAGGGCCAACTCCTCGGGGGAGACCCCGCCTTCCGGGCCGACGACGAGCACGATCTCGCCCTCGGTGGGCAGTTCGGCGGCGGCCAGCGGCGCGTCGCCGCTCTCGTGGAGCACGGCGGCGAAGTCGGCGGCCGCCAGCAGCGCGCCGAGCTGCCGGGTCGTCGCCACGTCCGCGACCTGGGGGAACCACACCCGCCGGGACTGCTTGCCGGCCTCGCGGGCGGTGGCACGCCACTTGCCGAGCGCCTTCAGTCCGCGCTCGCCCTTCCACTGGGTGATGCAGCGGGAGGCCGCCCACGGCACGATCGCGTCGACGCCGACCTCGGTCATGGTCTCGACGGCGACCTCGCCCCGGTCGCCCTTCGGCAGTGCCTGTACGACTGTGATACGGGGCGTGGGCGCCGGCTCCTCGTGCACCTCGCGCACGTCGACGACCAGCCGGTCCTTGCCCTCGGCGGCGGCCACCTCGCCCTCGGCCCAGCGTCCGGCGCCGTCGGTGAGGACGACCGTCTCGCCCGCCCGCAGCCGCTTCACGGACACCGCGTGGCGTCCCTCGGGGCCGTCGAGGACGTACTGTCCGGCGCCGTCGGCGCGGACGTCCTCGACGACGAAGACCGGAGCGGTCATCGGACCTCACCACCCAGCGACAAGGCGGCCCGGGCCGCGTCCAGTTCGGCGCACAGCACCTCGACGAGCCGCCCGGCGGGCAGCTCGCGGGCCATCCGGTGGCCCTGGCCCGCCCACAGCCCCATGCCCTGCGCGTCGGCGGCCTGGGCGGCGGCCTTGCGCAGCGGCGCGGTGAGGTGGTGGACCTCGGGATAGGCGGCGGGCGCGTACGGCCCGTGCTCGCGCAGGAAGCGGTTGACCAGGCCGCGGGCCGGCCGGCCGGAGAACGCGCGGGTCAGCTCCGTGCGGACGAACAGCGGATCGGTGAGCGCCTGCTTGTGCACGGTGTGCGCGCCGGACTCGGCGGTGGCCAGGAAGGCCGTGCCGAGCTGGGCCGCGACCGCGCCGGCCGCCAGCACGGCGGCGATCTGGCTGCCGCGCATGATGCCGCCGGCGGCCACCATCGGCAGGTTCACGCTCTCGCGGACCTGCGCGAGCAGGGCGAGCAGTCCGATGCCGCAGCCGTCGTTCTCCTGGACGTCGCGGTGGGTGCCCTGGTGTCCGCCCGCCTCCACGCCCTGCACGATCACCATGTCGGCGCCCGCCCGCTCCACGGCGAGGGCCTCCTCGACGGTGGTCGCGGTGACCATCGTGCGGGTGCCGGCCCGGCGCAGGGCGTCCAGCGTGTCCCGGCCCGGCACCCCGAAGTGGAACGACACCGCGGGCACCGGGTTCTCCAGCAGCACCGCGAGCTTGGCCTCGTAGCCGTCGTCGCGCCCGCTGTCCGGGTCGCCGAGCTCCACGCCGTACCAGGCGGCCTCACCGGCCAGCTGATGCGCGTACACCTCGACGGCGCCGGTCTCCGCATACTCCGGCTGCGGCATGAACACGTTCACGCCGAAGGGGCGGGCCGTCAGGCTCCGCAGCTGCTTGATCTCCTGGTACATGCCGTCGGCCGTCTTGTACCCGGCGGCCAGGAAGCCGAGACCGCCCGCCTCGCAGACGGCGGCGGCGAGCTTCGGCACGGAGACACCGCCCGCCATGGGGGCCTGCACGATCGGATGCACGCAGAGATCGGTCAGTGCGGAGGACATGTCGGCATGTTGTCACGTCCCCAGGACAAGTCCGAATCGGGCCGTCCGGGGCCGCGGCCGGGAGCGCGGGTGCGGTACGGGCCGCGACCGGGAGTGGCCGTGCGGTACGGACGAAGGGCCCGGGGGCGACAGCCCCCGGGCCCTTCATGTCTTCGGCCGGTTCTTCGGCCGGCTCTCCGGTCGCTCGGGTCAGCGCCCGTTGAACGCGTCCTTCAGCCGTGAGAACAGCCCCTGCTGTCCCGGCTGGAACTGCCCCTGCGGACGCTCCTCGCCGCGCAGCTTGGCCAGCTCGCGCAGCAGGCGCTCCTGCTCGGGGTCGAGCTTGTTCGGGGTCTGGACCTCGACATGCACGATGAGGTCGCCCCGGCCGCCGCCGCGCAGGTGGGTGACGCCACGGCCGTGCAGCGGGATCGACTGGCCGGACTGGGTGCCGGGCCGGATGTCGACCTCCTCCATGCCGTCCAGCGTCTCCAGCGGCACCTTCGTGCCGAGGGCCGCCGCCGTCATCGGGATCGTGACCGTGCAGTGCAGGTCGTCGCCGCGCCGCTGGAAGGTGGAGTGCGGCAGCTCGTGGATCTCGACGTAGAGGTCACCGGCGGGACCGCCACCGGGGCCGACCTCGCCCTCGCCGGCCAGCTGGATCCGCGTGCCGTTGTCGACACCGGCCGGGATCTTCACCGTCAGGGTCCGGCGGGAGCGCACCCGGCCGTCGCCCGCGCACTCGTGGCACGGGTTGGGCACGACGGTTCCGAAGCCCTGGCACTGGGGGCAGGGCCGGGACGTCATGACCTGACCGAGGAAGGACCGCGTGACCTGCGAGACCTCACCGCGGCCGCGGCACATGTCACAGGTCTGGGGGGTCGTGCCCGGCGCCGCGCCCTCACCGTTGCAGGTGGTGCAGACGATCGCCGTGTCGACCTGGATGTCCTTCGTGGTGCCGAAGGCCGCCTCGTCCAGCTCGATCTCCAGCCGGATCATGGCGTCCTGGCCCCGGCGGGTGCGCGAGCGCGGTCCGCGCTGCGACGCCGTGCCGAAGAACGCGTCCATGATGTCGGAGAAGTTGCCGAAGCCGCCCGCCCCGAAGCCGCCCGCCGCACCGGCACCGCCGGACTGGGAGAGCGGGTCGCCGCCGAGGTCGTAGACCTGCTTCTTCTGCGGGTCCGACAACACCTCGTAGGCGGCGTTGATCTCCTTGAACCGCTCCTGGGTCTTCGGATCGGGGTTCACATCCGGATGCAGCTCGCGCGCGAGCCGCCGGAAGGCCTTCTTGATCTCTTCCTGCGACGCGTCGCGGCGCACGCCGAGAACGGCGTAGTAGTCCGTGGCCACTCAGGACTCCGCCAGGATCTGTCCGACGTACCGTGCCACTGCGCGTACCGCTCCCATCGTTCCCGGGTAATCCATGCGAGTCGGTCCGACCACGCCGAGCTTGGCGACCGCCTCGTTGCCCGAACCGTAGCCGACCGAGACCACCGAAGTGGAGTTGAGTCCCTCATAGGCGTTCTCATGACCGATCCGCACCGTCATGCCCGAATCACCAGCCTCACCAAGCAACTTGAGAAGCACGACGTGCTCCTCCAGCGCCTCCAGCACCGGGCGGATCGTGAGAGGGAAGTCATGTCCGAAGCGGGTCAGATTGGCGGTGCCGCCGATCATCAGCCGCTCCTCGTTCTCCTCGACGAGCGTCTCCAGCAGGGTGGAGAGCACCGTCGAGACCGTGCCGCGGTCGTCCGCCTCGAACGCGTCCGGCAGATCCTCCACGAGCCGCGGCACGTCCGCGAACCGGCGGCCCGCGACCCGGCTGTTCAGCCGGGCCCGCAGATCCGCCAGGGCGGTCTCGCCGAACGGCGCCGCGCAGTCGACCACGCGCTGCTCGACCCGGCCGGTGTCCGTGATCAGCACCAGCATCACCCGCGCGGGCGCCAGCGCCAGCAGCTCCACGTGCCGCACGGTCGACCGGGTCAGCGACGGGTACTGCACGACGGCGACCTGCCGGGTCAGCTGCGCGAGCAGCCGTACGGTACGGGCCACCACGTCGTCGAGGTCCACAGCCCCGTCGAGGAAGCTCTGGATCGCGCGCCGCTCGGGTGCCGTCATCGGTTTGACGCCCGCGAGCTTGTCGACGAACAGCCGGTAGCCCTTGTCGGTGGGGATCCGCCCCGCGCTGGTGTGCGGCTGGGCGATGAATCCCTCGTCCTCCAGGGCGGCCATGTCGTTGCGGACCGTCGCCGGGGACACGCCGAGGTTGTGCCGCTCGGTGAGCGCCTTGGAGCCCACCGGCTCCTCGGTGCCGACATAGTCCTGGACGATGGCGCGCAGCACCTGAAGCCTGCGTTCGCTCAGCATCTCGCGCTCACCTCCAGACTGTCGTCCCCTGATGTCCGCCGCCTGGCACTCTGCGCGCGCGAGTGCCAACGGTCCCCGAGTCAGTGTACGGCCGTGGGGTACACCCCGGGCAAGGCTGGGCCTGCGACGTCGTGCCGGGCCGGCTTCCAGGGCCTAGCGTCGCGGTATGACGGTGACTTGGGAAGAGCTGGGGTGGGAGCGGCTGGCCGAGGGGGTCGGGCGGTGCCGGCTGCCGGTGTGGGACTGCACGGTGGGCCTGATCACAGGGACAGGATCCGCGCTGCTGGTCGACGCCGGGTCGAGCCTCGCCGAGGGGGCCCTGCTGCGCGGGCAGGCGGAGGCGATCGCCGGCCGCCGGGTGCGCCTTGTCGCCCTCACCCACCCCCACTTCGACCACGTCTTCGGGGCGGCGGCGTTCGCGGGCGCGACCGTGCTGGTGGCGGCGGGGGAAGGCGCCTCGCCCGGCGCGCCCGCCCCGGGGACCGGGGGCGGGAACGCGCACGGGAACGCGC
>NZ_VJZD01000280.1 GCF_009377175.1 Streptomyces adustus | reverse complement strand
CCCCGATCCCCGTGTACGCCCCGCGGGACTGCGCCCGGCGGCTCGCCGGCTTCTTCGGACAGCCCGACACCCGTTTCCTGAGCGGCATCCTCGACTTCAGGCCCCTGCACGACGGCCATGTCGCACAGCACTGGAACCTCCGCCTCACCACGCGCGCGGTGGTCCACGACGCCGAGGCGTACGGGTTGCGCGCCGAGTGCCAGGGCAGTGTCCTCGCGTACTCCGGGGACAGCGGCCCCTGTGAAGCGCTGACCGCGCTCGCCCGCCGCGCGGACGTGTTCCTCTGCGAGGCCGACATCGACCGCCATCGCGAAGGCGAACGTCAGGTGCACCTCACGCCGGAGGACGCGGCCCGGTCCGCGAGGGGCGCGCGGGAACTCCTGATCACCCACGTGGGACCCACGCTCACCCGGGAGGCGGCCGTGGCGCGCGCCGCCGCGGTCTTCGGCGGCCGGACCTCCGCCGCCCGCGAGGGCGAGACGCGCACCTTCTGAGCCGCCCGCGGTGACCGAGTCGCCCGCGACCTCCCCGAACTCGGTCACTGGGCAGACCTCTTGAGTCTCGGCAACCTCAACTTCCTTTGTCGGAAGCATTGACGAAACACAGGGCCCCTCCTACCTTCAACGCGTCGTACTTCGTACGTCATATATGAGACGCGATACGTGAGATCCCATACGCGGGATCCGATACGTGAGACCCGAGAGGCGCGCATGACCTCTGTGCCCACGCCGATTCCCTCCCGCACGCAGTTCGTGCTGGAGGGAATCAAACACCGCATCCTCACCGGACAGCTGACGCCAGGTCAGGCCCTGGTCGAGACCGAACTCGCCGCGCAGTTCGGGGTGTCCAAGACCCCGGTGCGCGAGGCGCTCAAGACGCTGGCCGGCACCGGGCTCGTCGTGATGAACCAGTACAAGGGCGTCACGGTGCGCATGGTGGACGCGGACATGGCGCGCGAGGTCTACGACGTCCGGCTGCTCCTGGAGCCCGAGGCGCTCAAGCGCGCGGTGCGGCGCGGCGCCTCCCTGGACGCCGCGCGCGACGCGCTGACCCGGGCCGACGGCGCCACGGACACCGCCGAACGCTCCCTGGCCAACCGGGAGTTCCACCGCGCCCTCTACCTGCCGTGCGGCAACCCGCTGCTCGGCCGGATGCTCGACGAGGTCCGCGACCAGGCCGCCCTGGTCTCCGCGGTCGCCTGGGCCGCCTCGCCCTCCTGGGAGCAGGAGGCCGGCGAGCACCGGGAGATCCTGCGGCTCGCGCTCGCGGGGGACGCGCAGGGCGCGGCGAGTGCCCTGCACGCCCATATCGCCTCCTTCGTGCGGCGCGCCTTCCCGCAGGCAGAGGTGGAGGCGGCGACCCGGCCGACGGCGGACGCAAGGACGGCGGCAGCAGCGGTGACAGAGGAAGGGCAGGCATGAGCGGCGTGGCGTTCGAGAGCCGGCGGAGGGCGCTGGCCGACGTGGTGGCGATCCCGGTGACCCCGTTCGCCGAGGACGGCTCCGTCGACCGGGCCGCCCACCGGGCCCTGCTGCGCCGTCTGGTCGACGGCGGGATCACCACCCTCACCCCCAACGGCAACACCGGCGAGTTCTACGCCCTCACCCCCGAAGAGAGACGCCTCGTAACGGAGTTGACGGTGAGTGAGGCGGGAGACCGGGCGACGATCCTCGTGGGGGTCGGGCACGACGTCCCCACCGCCGTCGCCTCCGCCCGGCACGCCCGGGAACTCGGCGCGCAGATGGTGATGGTCCACCAGCCCGTCCACCCCTACGTCGCCCAGCGCGGCTGGGTCGACTACCACCGTGCCATCGCCGAGGCCGTGCCCGAGCTGGGTGTCGTCCCGTACATCCGCAACGCGCAGCTGACCGGTGCCCGGCTGGCCGAGCTCGCCGACGCCTGCCCGAACGTCATCGGCGTCAAGTACGCCGTCCCGGACGCCGCCCGCTTCGCCGCCTTCGCCCGGGACGCCGGGCTGGAACGGTTCGTCTGGGTCGCCGGTCTCGCCGAGCCCTACGCCCCCTCGTACTTCTCGGCCGGAGCCACCGGCTTCACCTCCGGGCTGGTGAACGTCGCCCCCTCGGTCTCGCTGAACATGATCGAGGCGCTTCGCTCCGGCGACTACCCGGCCGCCATGAAGGTCTGGGAGCAGATCCGCCGCTTCGAGGAACTGCGCGCGGCCAACGGCTCCGCCGACAACGTCACCGTCGTCAAGGAGGCCCTCGCCTCGCTCGGCCTGTGCCGCCGCGAGGTCCGCCCGCCCAGCAGGGTCCTGCCGGAGCCGGCCCGGGCCGAGGTCGCCGCCATCGCGGCCGGGTGGTCCCTGTGAGGCCCGGGGACGAGCGCCCGGTGAAGCGCCCGGAGGAGCTCAGGAGCCACCAGTGGTACGGCACCGACGGACTGCGCTCCTTCAGTCACCGCGCCCGCACCCGCCAGCTCGGCTACCTCCCCGAGGAGCACCTGGGCAAGCCGGTCGTGGCGATCCTCAACACCTGGTCCGACATCAACCCCTGCCATGTGCATCTGCGGGAGCGCGCCCAGGCGGTGAAGCGGGGGGTGTGGCAGGCGGGCGGCTTCCCGCTGGAGTTCCCGGTCGCCACGCTGAGCGAGACCTTCCAGAAGCCGACCCCGATGCTCTACCGCAACCTGCTCGCGATGGAGACCGAGGAACTGCTGCGGTCGTACCCGGTGGACGGCGCCGTGCTGATGGGCGGCTGCGACAAGACCACGCCCGCCCTGCTGATGGGCGCGGCCTCGGTCGACCTGCCGACCGTCTTCGTGCCCGCCGGGCCCATGCTGCCCGGTCACTGGCGCAACGAGGTGCTCGGCTCCGGCACCGACATGTGGAAGTACTGGGACGACAAGCGGGCCGGCCTCATCGGCGACTGCGAGATGCTCGAACTGGAGAACGGGCTCGCGCGCTCGCCGGGGCACTGCATGACGATGGGGACGGCGTCCACGCTGACGGCGGCCGCGGAGGCGCTCGGGGTGACGGTCCCCGGGGCGTCGAGCATTCCCGCCGTCGACTCGGGGCACGAGCGGATGGCGGCCGCGTCCGGCATGCGGATCGTCGAACAGATCCACGCGGGCCGGACCCTCTCGGCGATCCTCACCCGCGAGGCCTTCGAGGACGCGGTCACCACCGTCCTGGGACTCGGCGGCTCCACCAACGCCGTCATCCATCTGATCGCCATGGCGGGCCGGGCCGGAGTCAGCCTCACCCTCGACGACTTCGACCGCATCGCCCGCACGGTCCCCGTCCTCGCCGACGTCCGCCCCGGCGGCCGGAAGTACCTGATGGAGGACTTCCACTTCGCCGGGGGCCTGCCGGGGTTCCTCTCCCGGATCCCGGACCTGCTGCACCTGGACCGGCCGACCGTCTCGTACGACACCCTGCGCGAGCAGCTCGCCGGTGCCCGGGTGCACGACGACGACGTCATCCGGCCGCGGGACAACCCGGTGGCGAGCGAGGGCGGGGTCGCCGTACTGCGCGGCAACCTCTGTCCGGACGGCGCCGTCATCAAGCACATCGCCGCCGAGCCCCACCTGCTCAAGCACACCGGGACCGCGGTCGTCTTCGACGACTACAGGACCATGCAGCGCACCGTCAACGACCCGGAGCTCGGCATCACCGCGGACAGCGTCCTGGTGCTGCGCAACGCCGGCCCCAAGGGCGGTCCCGGCATGCCGGAGTACGGGATGCTGCCGATCCCCGACCACCTGCTGAAGCAGGGGGTGCGGGACATGGTGCGGATCTCCGACGCCCGGATGAGCGGGACGAGTTACGGCGCGTGCGTCCTGCACGTGGCGCCGGAGTCGTACGTCGGCGGCCCGCTCGCCCTGGTCCGCACCGGCGACACGATCACCCTGGACGTCGAGGCGCGTGTCCTCCGACTCCAGGTGGAAGAGGCGGAGTTGGAACGGCGTCGGGCCGCCTGGACGCCGCCGCCCGTGCGTCACGAGCGCGGCTACGGCGCGCTCTACAGCGAGCAGATCACCCAGGCCGACACCGGCTGCGACTTCGAGTTCCTGGCCCGGCCCGGCCAGGTGCCCGACCCGTACGCGGGCTGAACGCGGCCCGCCCGGGCCTCCGCACGACCGTTTAGCAAGCGCTTCCTGTACCCGTGGTGCCCCGCACCTGACCCACCGCAAGCGAACGGAGAACAGTCATGGCCCAAGCCGCAGCCGTGGCGGAACCGCCCGCGCCACCCCGGCGGCGCCGTGCCTCCGCCACGCCCCGCAGGCTTCCGTACCTGCTGATCGCCCCGGCGGCGCTGCTGATGCTGGGCTTCATCGCCTACCCGGTCGTCAGCGTCTTCTACTACAGCCTCCAGAACTACAACCCCACCAAGCCGTGGCGGAACGGCTACGCGGGCCTCGACAACTTCGTCCACGCCTTCACCGACGACCCGCAGTTCTGGGACACGCTGACCTTCAGCGCCAAGTGGGTCGTCGTCGAGGTCGGACTGCAACTGCTGTGCGGTCTCGCGCTGGCGCTGATCGTCAACCAGACCTTCGTCGGCCGGGGCCTGGGCCGGGCCCTGGTCTTCTCCCCGTGGGCCGTCTCCGGCGTGCTGACCTCGGCGATCTGGGTGCTGCTCTACAACTCCCAGACGGGCATCACCCGTTACCTCGCCGACCTGGGCATCGGGGAGTACGGCACCAGCTGGCTCTCGGACACCTCCACCGTCTTCCCGGCGGCGGTCGTCGCCGACCTGTGGCGCGGGGTCCCCTTCTTCGCGATCCTCATCCTCGCCGACCTCCAGTCAGTCTCGAAGGACCTGTACGAGGCCGCCGAGGTCGACGGAGCGAGCCGGCTCAAGCAGTTCTGGCACATCACGCTGCCGCACCTGAAGGACGCGATCGTGCTGTCCACGCTGCTGCGCGCGGTCTGGGAGTTCAACAACGTCGACCTGCTCTACACCCTCACCGGTGGCGGCCCGGCCGGCGAGACCACGACGCTCCCGCTCTACATCGCCAACACCAGCGTCGACGCCCACAACTTCGGCTACGCGTCCGCGCTGACCACGGTCGCGTTCGTGATCCTGCTCTTCTGCTCGGTCGTCTACCTGCGGCTGAGCAAGTTCGGAGGCGAGAACAAGTGATCACCAAGGAGGCCGTCGCGGTCGCCCCCGCCCCCGAGCGGCCGGCACCCCGGGCCCCGCGCCCCGTCAAGCGCCGCCGGGCCTGGGACGAGGCCCCGCGCTGGCAGATATACCTCCCGCTCTCGGTCTATCTGCTCTTCACCCTGATCCCGTTCTACTGGATCCTGCTCTTCGCGCTGCGCCCGGCCGGATCGACCTCGCTGGCGCCCTGGCCGATGACCTTCGACCACTTCGAGAAGGTCTGGACGGAGCGGGCCTTCGGCACCTACTTCCAGAACAGCGTGCTCATCGGCGTGGCGACCCTGGTCCTGACCACCGTCGTCGCGCTGGCCGGCGGCTACGCGCTCGCCCGGTTCGACTTCAGGATCAAACGGGTCTTCATGCTGGCCCTGCTGTGCTCGCAGTTCGTCCCGGGCGCGCTGCTGCTGGTCCCGCTGTTCCAGGTGTTCGCCGAACTCCGGATGATCAACTCGCTGGGCAGTGTGATCCTCGCGGAGACGGTCTTCCAGCTTCCGCTGTCGATGATCCTGATCAGCGGCTTCATCCGTAACGTGCCCTACTCCCTGGAGGAGGCCGCCTGGGTCGACGGCTGCACCCGGCTCGCCTCCTTCCGGATCGTCGTACTGCCGCTGCTGCGGCCCGGGTTGATCGCCGTCGGCTCCTTCGCCTTCGTGCACGCCTGGAACCACTTCCTGTTCGCTCTGATGTTCCTGTCCGACCAGAGCAAGCAGACCATCCCGGTCGGCCTCAACACGCTGATGAGCGCGGACAGCGTCGACCTGGGCGCCCTGGCGGCCGGCGGCATCGTCGCGGCCGTGCCCGTGGTGATCGTGTTCGCCTTCATCCAGAAGTGGCTGATCACCGGCTTCAGCGCGGGGGCGGTGAAGGGATGAGCGTCCGCCGCGTCACCCCGGGCGCACCGGTGCCCGTTGTCCTCGCCGGGGCGCGCGGCCACGGCCGCTGGCACCTCGACAACATCCGCCGGCTCCAGGACGGGGGAGTCGTCCGGCTGGCCGGGATCTGCGAGCTGACCCCGCTGACCGAGGACGAGATTCCCGACGGCCTGGGCACGCCCGAGCAGTCCGGCGACCTCGGCGCGCTGCTGGACTCCACCGGCGCCCGGATCGCCGTGATCTGCACGCCCATCCCGACCCACACCGACCTCGCGCTGACGGCCGCCGAACGGGGTGTGCACCTGCTCCTGGAGAAGCCGCCGGCCCCGTCCCACGCCGAGTTCCGCCGGATGGCCGACGGGGTCGCGAAGGCCGGCGTCGCCTGCCAGATCGGTTTCCAGTCGCTGGGCTCGCACGCCCTGCCCGCCATCCGCGAACTGCTCGCGCAGGGGGCCGTCGGAGCGGTCGCCGGGATCGGAGGCGCCGGTGCCTGGTCACGCCCCGAGGCCTACTACCGGCGGGCGCCCTGGGCGGGCCGGCGGCGGCTGCACGGCGCCGACGTGATCGACGGCGTCCTCACCAATCCGCTGGCGCACGCCGTGGCCACCGCGCTGGCCCTGGGCGGCGCCACCCGCGCCGAGGACGTCACCGGCATCGAGACCGAGCTGCTGCGCGCGAACGACATCGAGTCCGACGACACCTCGTGCGTCCGCGTCACCACCGCGCAGGGCCGCCCGATCACCGTCGCCGCGACCCTGTGCGCCACGGAGCCGGACGAACCGTACGTCGTCGTGCACGGCAGCCGCGGCCGGATCACCTTCTGGTACAAGCAGGACCGGGTGCTGCTGCAACGCGCGGGCCACGGCCCGCAGGAGTACGAGTACGGCCGTACGGACCTGCTGGAGAACCTCGTCGGGCATCTCACCGACGGGACCGCGCTGCTCGTGCCGCCCGCCGCGACCGGCGCGTTCATGGAGGTCGTCGAGGAGATCCGGCTGGCCCCCGATCCGGCCCCGCTGCCCGAATCCGCCTGGCGCCGGCTGCCCGGCGAGGGCCGCCGGGTGGTGCCCGGCATCGAGGGGCTGGTAGCGGCCGCCGCCGACACCCTCGCCCTCTACTCCGAACTGGACGCCCCCTGGGCGCGCCCCCCGAAGCACCCGTACGCCCCCCACACGGACGAGGTGAGCACCCGATGACGCACCCGACGACGGCGACGACGGCGAAGGACTCACCGGTCCTGCGCGTCGCCGGCCGCCCGGTCGGCCGCTATGTGACCCGGCCCGAGCTGCCCGCCCGGCTCTCCCCACGCCCGTATCTGCACCCCGTCACCACCCTGGCGGGCACGGCGGTCACCGAGCTGGGCCCCGCCGACCACCTCCACCACCTCGGCGTCGGTGTCGCCGTTCCCGACGTCGAGGGGCACAACTTCTGGGGCGGGCGCACCTACGTCCGTGACCGGGGCCCGACCGAACTCGACAACCACGGCGCCCAGCGGCACCTGGCCTTCCAGCTCCACGACCCCGACGGGTTCGTGGAGGAGCTGCGCTGGGTGGCCGCAGGAGCCGAGCTGCTGCGCGAGCGACGTACCGTCGCGGCGGCCCCGCTCACCGGGACCGCCTGGGCGCTGGACTTCACCTTCTCCCTCACCAACGTCACCCCGGGGCCGCTCTCGATCGGCAGCCCCGCCACCAACGGCCGCCCCGGCGCGGCCTACGGCGGCTACTTCTGGCGCGCCCGCAAGGAGGCCCGCGCGCCGGACGCCTTCACCGCCGACGCCGAGGGCGAGGACGCCGTCCACGGCACCCGCGCCGACTGGCTCGCGCTGGCCGGCTCCACCTGGACGCTGGTCTTCGCCGGCGCCACCGACGCCACCCGCCGGGACCCCTGGTTCGTCCGGGCCGCCGAGTACCCGGGCGTCGGCTCGTCCCTGGCGGCCGCCGAGCGGCTGACGGTCGAGCCCGGCGGGACCGTCGTACGCCGGATCGTCACCGTGGTCGCCGACGGCCGCCTGGACCGGGAGACGGCCGGCGCGCTCGCCCGCAAGGCGGTCGGCCGGTGACCAGGGAGGAACGCGGCCACGCTCGCACGGTCCGGACCGGTCCGCCGTAACCCCGTCCGGCCGTCCGCACGCACACCGGTGGGGAGCCGCGACGACATATCCGTCGAGCAAGCGCTTGCCCCGCCTGTCGACCCCCCACAACTTCACATCTCCGTTGGGATCCGGAAGAAGAGAGCCGACCACATGAAGAGCAGCATCCGCAGAAGCAGACGGGCCGGCCTGGCCGTCGCCCTGGGCTCCGTGCTCGCGCTGACCGCCACCGCCTGCGGCGACGACGGCAGCGGCGCCGCGGGGGACAAGGGCAACGAGGGTTCCGGCAAGGGCGAGATCACTTTCTGGGACAACAACGGCGGTGTCCGTACCGACATCTGGAAGGAGATCATCGCCGACTTCGAGAAGAAGTACCCGGACATCAAGGTCAACTACGTCGGGATCCCCGCCGCGAGCGCCCAGTCCAAGTACGACACCGCCATCCAGGGCGGCGGCCTGCCCGACGTCGGCGGCGTGGGCACCGCGGTGCTGGCCGAGGTCGCAGTCCAGGGGGCGCTGGAGCCGCTGGACAGCCGCCTGGGGAAGAGCCCGCTGAACGGCAAGCTCAGCCAGAACCTGCTCGACGTCAGCAAGTCGGCCGGCGGCGGGGACACGCTGTACCAGATACCGACCTCCGCCAACAACGGCACGCTGTGGTACCGGACGGACCTGTTCACGGCGGCCGGGCTCGACGCCCCGACCACGTGGTCGAAGTTCTACGAGGCCGCGGACAAGCTGACCGACAAGGGCAAGAACAAGTTCGGGTTCACCATCCGCGGCGGTGAGGGGTCCATCGCGCCCGCCCTGGACGCGGTGTACGGCCAGACCGGCATCACCTCGTTCTGGAACGGCGACAAGACCACCGTCAACGACCCGAAGAACGTGGCGGCCCTGGACAAGTACGTCGCGCTGTACAAGAAGGACACACCGTCCGCCGACGTCAACAACGACTTCACCAAGATGGTCGCCCAGTGGGACAGCGGCACGATCGGCATGCTGAGCCACAACCTGGGCTCCTACCAGGACCATCTGAAGGCGCTGGGCGCGGGCAAATTCAGGGGCATCCCGAACCCGACGGCGGACGACGGCACCCGGGTGCAGATCTCCAACCCGGTCGACGGGCTGAGCCTGTTCAAGTCCAGCAAGAACAAGGCGGCCGCCTGGAAGTTCATCGAGTTCGCGGTCTCGGCGGCGGAGAACTCCAAGTACAACAAGTCGGCGGGGCAGGTGCCGGCGAACACCGACGCCGCGAAGGACGCGTGGGTCCAGAACGCCGAACCGACGAAGCTGGCAGCCGAGGCGCTGAACGGAGCCGGCACGAAGATCGTGCAGATGCCGTACTACCTGCCCGACTGGAACACCATCTCCAAGGCGGACAACGAGCCGAACTTCCAGAAGGTGCTGCTCGGGAAGATGACCGCGAAGCAATTCCTGGACACGCTCGCCGAGCAGCTCAACGCGGCGCAGGCCGACTGGAAGAAGAACCACTGAGCGCTCGGCTCGGGTGGTTCCCGGTCCTGGGCGGACCGTGCGGCCGGTCAGGCCGGCCGCACGGTCCCCCGCGCCCCCGGACAGACCTCCTTACCCCCTGTTCGAAAGGCACCGCAGTGTCTCTCACGCGTAGACAGGTCACCGCGGCGGCCGTCGCCGCCGTCCCGCTCGCCCTCGCGGCGAACGGCACCGCCCGCGCCGCGGGCCCCCGTCCCCGCACCCTCTACCTCGCGGGCGACTCCACCGCCGCCCAGAAGTACGCCGACGCCGCGCCCGAGACCGGCTGGGGCATGGCACTGCCCTTCTTCCTGCGCCGGCACCCGACGGTCGCCAACCACGCGGTGAACGGGCGCAGTTCGAAGAGCTTCGTGGACGAGGGGCGGCTCGACGTCATCCTCGCCGCGATCCGGCCCGGCGACATCCTGCTGATCCAGTTCGCGCACAACGACGAGAAGACCACCGACCCCGCCCGGTACACCGAGCCGTGGACGACGTACCAGGACTACCTGCGGCTGTACGTCGACGGGGCCCGCGCCCGGGGTGCGCGGCCCGTGCTGGCCACTCCGGTGGAGCGGCGCAGGTTCGACGCGGACGGCAACGCCGTGCCGACCCATGGCGACTACCCGGCGGCGATGCGCGCGCTCGCCGACGAGGAGTGCGTGGCGCTGCTCGACATCGAGGCCCTGTCGCTGGCGCTGTGGCAGGAGCTCGGGGTCGAGGCGACGAAGACGTACTTCAACTGGACCGACACCGAGCAGGACAACACGCACTTCAACCCGCCGGGCGCGATCGCGGTGGCCCGGCTCGTCGCGCGTGAGCTGCTGCGGACGCGGGTGCTCGCGCCGCGTGACGTGGTCCGGCTGCACGACGACATCCCCACGTCCTGGATCACCTGGCCCGAGGCGACCGACGCCTCGGCCGTGTAACCGAGGAGACCCGCACAGTGCGTACACAGATATGTCATGGACGCGTCATAAGAATGCTGGCGCTCGCCGGCTGCACGGCCCTGGTGCTGTCCGTCACCGGGACCGCCGCCGCGGGGGAGAACCGCCACGACGCCGCGCGCCAGGCGCTCCCCGCGAACGACGGCTGGGGCTCCTACGGCACCGGCACCACCGGCGGCGCCGCCGCCGACGCCGCCCATGTCTACACCGTCACCACCTGGGCCGGATTCAAGGCGGCCCTCGCCGACGGCGGCAGCGCTCCGAAGATCATCAAGGTGAAGGGGACCGTCGACGCCGTCGCCGAGGGCTGCGACTCCTTCGCCGCGCCCGGCTACGACTTCGACGCCTACCTCGCGAAGTACGCGCCCGAGACCTGGGGCCTGGACACCGACCTGAGCGCCGAACCCGACGACAGCCCCGAGGGCCTGCGCCGGACCTCCGCCGCCGCGCAGGACACCGCCATCAAGGCGAACATCCCCGCCAACACCACCATCATCGGCATCGGGAAGAACGCCGGCTTCAAGGGCGCCAGCCTCCAGATCAAGGGCGTCGACAACGTCATCGTGCGCAACCTCGCCTTCGAGAGCCCCATCGACTGCTTCCCGCAGTGGGACCCCACCGACGGCGCCACCGGCAACTGGAACTCCGAGTACGACACCGCCGTCGTCTACGGCTCCACCCATGTCTGGCTGGACCACAACACCTTCACCGACGGCAGCCACCCCGACAGCGCGGCCCCGGTCTACTTCGGGATGCTCTACCAGCAGCACGACGGCGAGCTGGACATCGTCCGGGGCGCCGACTACGTCACCGCCTCCTGGAACCGCTTCACCGAGCACGACAAGACCATCCTGATCGGCAACAGCGACAGCGAGTCGACCGCGGTCGGCGACCGCGGGCACCTGAAGGTCACCTTCCACCACAACCTGTTCTCGGGACTGGTGGAGCGCGCGCCCCGGGTCCGCTTCGGGCAGGTCGACTCCTACAACAACCACTTCGTGGCGGAGACGGGCTACAACTACAGCTTCGGCATCGGCAAGGAGTCGCAACTCGTCGCCGAGCACAACGCGTTCACCCTGCCGGACGGGATCAGCGCGGCGAAGATCCTGAAGAGATGGACCGTGTCGCCGCTCACCGCCGACGACAACTACGTCAACGGCACGCTCACCGACCTGATCGCCGTCCACAACGCGGAGATCCCGGCGGAGACCCTGGAGTCCGGTGCCGGCTGGACGCCCGCCCTGCGCACCGGGATCGACCCGGCGAAGGCCGTCCCCCGGATCGTCGACTGCGGCGCGGGCGTCGGCCGCCTGCGCTGACGTCCCCGCCCCGGCGGGCCGGGGCACCCCACGCCCCGGCCCGTCCCTCGGGACCGGCTCCGCCGCCTCTCCGTACG
>NZ_VJZD01000027.1 GCF_009377175.1 Streptomyces adustus | reverse complement strand
CCCCCACCCAAGCCACCACATCCACCACCCCCCACTTCACCTGGACCGCCCCAGCACCCGTCGCCGCACAGACGCCCGCGCAGACGCCCCCCTCACCGGAGCCCACACCGGACGACGAGGCAGACACCCAGCCGAGCATGCCCTCGGCCCCGGCTGCGCTCTCGCCCGACGCCCTGCCGACCGGTCCCTTCACCGCGGCGACACTCTGGTCGAACGCGCCCGAGCTGCCTGCTTTCGGCGTGATCACTTTGGGCGACGGCAAGACGTACCCGGTGCTCTACCCGGAGAACCGGGCGAT
The DNA here is from genome assembly GCF_009377175.1 of Streptomyces adustus. Classification (GTDB taxonomy): domain Bacteria; phylum Actinomycetota; class Actinomycetes; order Streptomycetales; family Streptomycetaceae; genus Streptomyces; species Streptomyces adustus. Next base: position 59,605 of record NZ_VJZD01000027.1, on the reverse strand, counting down.
CGCCGACTGGACGGATCCGTACGAGGGGGTGAACGCTTACGACCAGCACATGGTGGCGACAGGTCAGTACCTGACGCTCATCGTGCAGCGCGCCGAAAGCGTCGTCGCCGACGTCGACGCCTCCCCGGTCGAGAAGGAGGCCGCGGAGCGGCTCCTGAAGACGAACACCGCGCTGGAGACGAGCGGATGGCTCCCGGAGTACCGCACCGAGTTCCTGCGGATGCAGATGCTCCTCGGGCAGAGCGACCTGCTGGCCGGCCTTCCCGCGCGGCTGGAGCCGGACAGCAGCCTCGGCGTTCCGTGGGCGCTCACGGATCCCACCGATCCCGCCCCGTCGGCGGACCGCCAGGTGGGCGGCTCCCTGCGCGGTGAGAACGGAGTGTCCTCCCGGTTCCACTCCTGGCTGAAGGAGAACGGAGGGGACAGCAACTGGCTGGCCGACTGGGCGATCGGTCAGGGGGCTGGTTCCATCCACGCCAGTTCGCAGTACTTCAAGGTGATGGTCAGTCACTTCCGCCCTCCGCATGCCGACGAGGGCTATCACATGTCCAGCCTCAGCAGGGAGGGCGACCTCGTCCGCAGCGACGTGTGGGGGAACGAGCACGGCAGGGAATTCCCGGTGACCATGTTCTCCTCGGAGTACGTCCGCAGCATGGCCGCCCAACACGCCTTCACCTACGAGATGTTGAACCGCGTGAGCATGCCGAACGTCGACCCGCATCGGGGGGTGGTCCAGCTGATCCGCCTGGAGGAGCGAAAGCTGCTGGAGCGGTACAACGAGACCATGCCTGCGGAGGGCGGCTCGGTGCACATGAAGCGCGGCCCGGCGGAGTCGTACAGCCTCATGGAGCCGTACAAGGACGCCACGAAGACGGAAGCGGACGAGGACAAGGCCATGCTCGGCCCCTTCTGGGTGACGTCCCAGGAAGTGCCGCTGCACCATGTGTTCGGCACCTATCTCCAGAGTCGGGCCGTCCCCGACGGAGAGCCCTGGTCGGAGCACACGCTCTTCCTTCGCGAGGACGAGAACGAGTTCCTCGCGCTGGGCGAAGGCGCTCCCATCACCTACCACGGCACCGCCACCCCGCCACAGCTGTCCGTCACCGCCGCCCCCTCGCAGGACGTCTCGGCCCGGGCTCCCTTCACCGACCAGGGGTCGTCCGGCGGGTCGGCCACCCGGAACGAGGAGGTCCGTGACCGCCAGGCCCGGCGTTCGCTCGAACGGCTGCGCAAGGCCGAGGAGCCTCCCGGCACCGAACCGACCGGCGACGATGCGCAGCAGAACGGACTCGCCAAGGCCGCTCGGGCACGCAGGTACGCCGCGGAGAAGGCCCTGGAGGAGGCGGGACGACGTGTCGACGAACTGCGGGAGTTGCTCGACGCCGCGCGCGAACGGCAGCGCACCGCGGCCCGCGCGCAGAACGTCGCCGCCGGTCGCCTCGCGGGGCTTGCGGCCGACGTGAACGACCTCCGGGGCACCACCTCGTCGGTCGAGATGCCGACGGGATCCCTCGCGCGCACACCGGCCCGATGGCCCGACCCGGGCTCCCGGCCCAACCCGGCAAGAGGCCTTGCCGCCGACACCGTTGCGCCGCCCCCCGAGGAGTCGTTCTCGGCAGCGTTGTTGCGGGAGGTGAGCCCGCAGTCCGCCCCCGCACGGGACGGCGGACACCGTGACGCCCTCAACCACTGGCTGTCCGGACGCATTTCGGCCCTCGAGGCCGACGGTGCGCCCCCGGTCCCCGGTCTGCCCACCGGTGCGGACACGGCCGACCTGGACGAGATGCACGCACTGGGCGTCGTCCTCGGACCGGGCCAGGTGGCCGAGGCGAGTCTCCTGGGCGGTCGGATCTCCGTGTCCGCGGCGCAGCTGGACGTCGTGCAGCGGATCCAACTGCTCGTCAACCGGGCTGTGCCCGGCTCCTATCCGGAGACGCTGGCCGCGCTGACGGCGGCAGCCTCCGGCCGGAACGTCATGATCGTCGGCCAGGACGGCGTCGAGCACAGCTACGGGGACGGAACCGGTGAGCCGATCCGGATCGTCTTCGACGGCGTGCGGTATGCGACGCCCCCTCAACACGTGCCGTCTCAACCCTCGCAGGAAACCTGAGACATGGCCTGTGCGACCCCCAGCACACCACGGGCACTGCTGGACCCCGACACCCCCACAGCCGCTTCGCCAGGAGGACTTCTTGACCACCGCACCGCACACAGCCGGGTCCCCACAGGGTTCCGAAGGCGAGGCCGCCACGGCGGCCGCCTCCACGCCGGACGGAACCTCGGAGCCGGCCGCCGCGGTCACCGCCCCGGGCGCCGAACCGGGTGGTGAGCCGGTCGGCAGACCTGCCGGCAGCGCAAAGCCGGAAACGGAGTCGGAGTCGGAGGAGGCGGAAGCCCCGGAGCCGGAAGCGGCACCGGACTCCGCCGAGGCTGCCCCCGACTCCGAGGCCGCCCCCGGTTCCGAAGGCGCGGACGGTACCGCCGCGGCCGAAGGAGCCGCCCAGGCCCAGGGGGCGGACGCCGAGGTGGCCACCGTCACCTCCGGGGACGGCTCCGGCGCGGACGCCGCACGGGAGGGGCAGCCCGGCCGGCCGCCGCGCACCATCCTGGCGGCCGCCGCCATAGCGGGCGCCCTGCTGGTGTCCGTCCCCTTCCTGATCAGCACCCGCGACGACGTCGGCGACGGCGTCCGGGCTGGTGGTTCCGGCAGCACCGCGGACTCCGTCCTGAAGGGTCCCATCGACGGCGCCCCCGGCGCCTTCGAGTCGGCCGCTCCCGTGGCAGGCAAGCCCAACTCGGGCTCCCCCGAGGCACATACGGCGGACGGCAAGCAGTCGGGCGCGTCGGGATCCGGCGCGGCCGGGGGCTCGTCCGGCTCCGGCGGGAACGGAGCGACGAAGGAGGACTCCACGTCGGGCACTTCCTCCTCGATGAACGACGGCAAGGCGGCGAGCGGCACCTCGTCGAAGCCCCCCGCCAAGTCCTCGTCGTCCACCTCGTCCTCGTCCTCCAGCAGTGGCGGCACAGCACAGTCCGGCACCTCCAGCGGCACGACCACGCAGGTGGCCGCCGGAGTTCTGGTCTACAGCCATGCCAGCGGCGGCCGGTGCGTCGACATCGTGGGCGACAAGGGCAAGGACGGATCCCCGCTGGAGATCTGGGACTGCAACGGGCACAACTGGCAGAAGTGGGACTTCCGGTCCGACGGAACCGCCCGCTCCATGGGCCTGTGCATGGACATCGCATGGGCCTCGACCGAAAACGGGGCCGTGATCCAGCTCGCCAAGTGCAACGGGGGCTGGGCCCAGAAGTTCAAGGTCAACTCGTCGCACGACCTGGTCAACACGGCGATCGGCAAGTGCGTCGACGTCAAGGACACCGGGACCGCCAACGGCACACGGCTGCAGCTGTGGACCTGCAACGGCCAGGACAACCAGAAGTGGAGCAAGCGCTGACAGCACGGTGAAGATCACGCGGGGCGACCGCCCAGTCGCCGCCGTCCCGCCGGACCCCCGTGGCCCTCACCGGGCCCCGAAACGATCGAAAGGGCCTGCCGATTCGGCGCCTCGGTGCGCTCGCGTGTCGCCGCGATGGCCCGGGAAGATCCTGAGTACCGTCGCTTTGGTGCCTCGCACCACCGTTACCGGCTCCAGCCGCCCCTGTCGGAGGCGGCGATCCGCTCCTTCGAGTAACTGCACGACGTCAGCCTTCCCCCGTCCTACCGGGACTTCCTGAGCGCGGTCGCCGGCGGCAGGGCAGGTCCGGACTACGGACTGCTGGGGCCGGCGGAGGAAGTGGACGATGAAGAGGCCCTGCACGACCGCCGGGTCGAGTGCTTGCGAGTCGGCTTCCTGGCCACCCCGTTCCCGCACACCACGGAATGACCAGGACCGGGCCGGGGAGGCGACTCCGACTACTCGGTCGCGGGGACGCTGGTCCTAGGCGAGATCGGCTGCGGCACGTTCGCCCGCCTCGTCATCGCAGGGGGCAAGGCGGGACAGGTGTGGCTCGACGACCGGTCCCGGGGCGGCCTGACCTCAGGACAGGACTTCCGCGACTGGTACACCGCATGGCTGGGATCCCAGTAGATCTCAGACGCGGTCTCTGATTCCGGTGGTCGGCCGGAGCCCGGCAGGGCAGGGGGCGCGGGGTGGACGCCCGCAGGCGCCGGGCTTGCCCGGTCGGCAGATGGGCATACCTCCTCCGAACGAGGCGAAAGCGAGGGGGCTCGTTGCCGGGGAACACGATTGATGATCTGCTCTCAGCCACACTGCAACGCGTCGTCGCCTTTTTCGAGGACGGCAACACGCAAGTCCTGTTCACCTCTGATGTTCTTGAACTCGTCGAGCGCCTGCTGCGAGCGGAGCGTCGTTCGGACGGCGAGCGACAGCTCGAGGTCGCCGTGGCGGTGGGATCTCTGCGCTTGGCCCGGTACCTGGCGCGACAGGACGGCGCAGGATATGAGGACATCGCTGCTGCGGCAGAACAGTTCGCCGTGGTGGCACGGTACGACCCCTCCAGGGTTCCTGACGAGTTGCCGTACATGTACGCCATGGAGCTTCTGCGTCACAGCGAGGCGGTCGGTGACGGGCGAAGGCGCGATCAAGCGATCGACATGCTCCGGCAGTTCCGCGGACAGCCGTCCGACCGGAACCTCTTGCTGGAAGCGGAATACAACCTGGGAGTGGCTCTTTGGCGGCGCTTCACGGCCGATCTGGACCCTGAGGACCTCGATGAGTCGATCACCGTACTGTGGCGCGCTGTCGCGCTGACCGAGGCCGGCACCTCGCAGCGTCCGATGTGCCTGTCGAGCCTGTCCGTGGCCTTGCGCACCCGGTTCGACCACGCTCGCGATGAAGAGGACCTGAGAAGAGCTGTCGCCTGCAGTCGCGATGCCGTCGCCGTTCACGTACCGGGTCACCCCTATACGCCGTTGCTGATGTCGAATCACGGGCTGGTCCTCCAGGCCCTCTACGACCGCACAGCCGTCCCGGACGACCTGGCCGAGGCCGAAGGCGCCTCGCGCCGGGCGATCGCGGCGACCCCGCCAGGTCATCCGGAGATGCCGGAGATGCTCAGGATTCTCAGCATGATTCTGGGCCGTCGGTACGACCGGGGCCGTGATCGGGAGGTCTTGGACGAGGCGGTCTCCCGGGCGGCCGAGGCAGAGCGCTCGACCAGAGGGCTTGCTCCTGGGGCGCGCGTCGGCATCCTGGTCGAGCTCGCCGCGGAGCTGCGTCGCCGGTTCACCCTGGCACGGGTACCGGCAGACCTGGACCGGGCCATCGACTCGGAGCGTGAAGCCGCGCGGGCTCGCAAGCCGGGCCACCCCGAGCGGCCCGGAATTCTGTGCCGTCTGTCCACAAGCCTCCAGACCCGGTTCAGTCATCTGCAGTGCGCCGAGGATCTCGACGAAGCCGTCGAGACGGGGCGGGAGGCCGTCGCCGCTCTCCCGCAGCTCCAGGAGGACCGGGCGGCGATCATGCACAGTTTGGCGTGCGCCCTCATAACCCGGTACTGGGAGTCCGGGCGGATCGCGGATCTCGACGAGGCCGTCTCGGTCGGCACCGAAGCGGTGCGAGCCGAGACGGCGAGCGACACGGCTCGGGCGAGCCTTCGATTCCGCCTGGGCGTCATGTTGATGAGCCGCTTCGAACGGCTCGGGGACCGAGCCGACCTCGAAGGCGCCCTCGTCGCCGGCCGCGCCGCACTGGAGGGTGCAGGAGTCGACTCACCGGATGCTCCTCTGCGCAGGCGGTTCGTCCTGTCGGCACTGCGGGTTCGAGCCCAGCACGCGGATGACGCCCAAAATCTGGATGAAGCCATCGCGTTGGGACATGCCGCCGTCGATGCCCCTTCGACGGACCGGGGCGGTCACGCGCGGGCATCGGCAGATCTCGTCCTGGCCTTGATCCAGCGCTTCGACAGGCAGGGCGACGAACGCGATGTCTACCGGGCGGTCGAGATCGGTGAGCGGGCTCTGGCCCTGACGCCTGGCGGAGACCCGATATGGGTTGAGCTGAAGAACGTCCTCGGCATATCGATGATGACCAAGTTCCGCCACAGCGGCGACGTCCGTGATCTCAATTCCGCCGTCGAGCAACTCCGTGGCGCGATCGACGGCTGTCAGCCAGACTGGCGAGAGCGTGCCTCCGCCCTGGGGAATCTCGGTGTCGCCCTGACCGCCCGCTTCACCCACACCGGCAATGAACCTGATCTTGTCGAGTCGATCAGGCTGGGTGAACAGGCCGAGGCCGAGAGCTTGCCCGGAGAATGGGGGCTCACTGCCACTTGGTCCGAACTCGCTCGGTCCTGGCTCACGTTGTTCGAACGGACGCGGAGGCCCGGCGACCTGGACCGTGCCCTGCGGTGGGCGGTTCGGGCCGCGGACCACACTCGCGACGACCACTTCCAGTGGGCGAACCGACAGTTCAGGGTCCTCTCGGTGCTACAGGACTGGATCCACGTACGCAACGACCCTAGGGCGCTTGAGGAGGCCATCGACCGGGCCAGGGCGGTCAAGGCGAACCTGGGGCGGAAACATCACAGCCGGGGGGCGGTTGTCGGCAGTCTCGGGGGCCTGCTCCTCCTGCGGTACGAGTGGCGAGGGGACCCTGATGATGTGAAGGAGGCACTGGATCTCTTCGCGGAAGCGGTCCGAGGAGAATCCGAATGGTCCGCGGACCGGGCCCGGTTCCAGGTCAATGTCGGCATCGCTCTTCGGCGCCGCTTCATGGCGCAGAAGGATTCCGACGACCTGGTGGCGGCGCTCGCCGTCTGGCGGGAAGCCGCGCAATCGTCGGCGGCGACACCCCTGACACGCATCCAGGCCGCAGATCGCCTCGGTGACTTCGCCTCGGCCCACGACCGATGGGACGACGCGCTGTGGGGCTTTGACGCAGCGGTACGCCTGCTGCCCCTGCTCGCCTGGAGAGGCACGAGCCGTTCCACTCAGGAGAACTCGGTCGCCGAGTACCTGGGACTTGCGACCAAGGCGGCATCCTGTGCCATGACCACCGGACGAGTCGACCGCGCAGTTGAACTGCTCGAACACGGACGAGGTGTCATGTGGTCCCAATACCTCGAAACGCACACGGACTTGGACGAACTTTCCCGCGTCTCTCCCATGCTGGCCGCGGAACTGAATCGCGTCCGCGCCGGCCTGGCCGCCACTGGCGAGTCTGCCGCATCACGGTCGGAATTCCGTGAGGCCAACCGTCCGCCACAGGAATGGACGCAGACCTGATTGCCGAGCGGTCACCAAGTCATGGCCCGCCGACGACCAGCTCCGGGGCGCATGCCGCGGTGCCTGGAGTGCACGGGCCGGGTCCGTTGCACTTGGACATCAAAACGTCACCCGTACAGCACACAGTGTGACAAGATTTCTTCTGCCGAGTCGTCCCGAGGGCCGTCGGTCGTGGCATGGAGGCCGTGTGAGTTCGGAGCATGAGGGTACGGTCGTCGACCGTCGGATGGCACTGGCCCGCGAGTGGGACGAGCTGGTCGAGCAGGTCCGTGGTTTGACCGGCTTCGAGGATTTCCTTCGCCCGCCGAATCTGGAGTCGTTGCTGCCGGCAGCCGAGAAGGGGCCGGTAGTGATCGTCAACGTCAGCCGGTGGCGCTGCGATGCCCTTGTCGTACGACGGGAGGGCGTCACGTCCATCCCGTTGGAACAGCTCACGCTCGACGAGGCCACCGATCGTGCGAATCGGTACCTCACTCTCCTACAGCAGCAAGAGGCCGCCGACATCGCATACGTCGACGCCTCGGCGACCCTCGCTCGCGAGCCCGGCCGTGCCTCGACGCGCGATCAGTTTCGCGCCGCCGAGGCGGTATACACCGCGCAGGACAACGTCGACGCGATGTTGTCCGAGCTACAGGAATGGCTCTGGGACGTGGTGGCGGACCCGGTGCTGACCGCCCTTCGCCTGACGGCGACCCCAGCTGGGCCGACCTCGACGTGGCCACGGATCTGGTGGTGCCCGACCGGGCCGCTGACCCTGCTCCCACTGCACACCGCCGGCTACCACACCGAGCCGGCAACCCGACCCCGGCGCACTGTGCTGGACCGGGTGGTGTCGTCCTACACCCCGACACTGCGCGCTCTGCTTCAGGCGCGGATGTCCGACCCGGCGGGCGACGACCAGGCAGCGCCGGCTGAAGGGGCGGATCGGTTCTTGCTGGTGGAGGTCGACGCTCCGGGGCAAGTCCCCTTGCAGCGCACCGCTGAACACGCTGTCCTCGCCGAGAAGGTGCCCGCGACCCGGATGACCGCTCTCGCGGGCGACCAGGCCACCGTCGCCGCAATCAGGAGCGGCCTGCCGGCACATCGCTGGGTGCACTTCAGCTGCCACGGTGACCAGAACCTGGCCGACCCGTCCCAGGGCGGGCTGCTGTTGCACGACGCGACCCTGACGATCTCGGACGTCTCGACGGAGCGCTTCCACGGCGACTTCGTGGGTCTTTCCGCGTGCAAGACCGCGGTTGGGGGCGTCGAACTTCTGGATGAGGCGATCACGCTCGCCGCGGCACTCCACTACACCGGATACCGGCACGTCGTCGCCGCCTTGTGGTCGGTCCAGGACGCGGCGTCCGCCGAGGTCTTCGCGGACCTCTACCGAGAGATCATCACGGATGGTGCCGTCGTTCCGGACCTTGCGCCGACGGCTCTGCACGACGCGGTTCGTCGACTTCGCGACCGCCACCCCAACTGGCCGCATGTCTGGACTCCGTTCACGCACACCGGTCCCTGACCTTCCCGGACTTTCATCTGAGCGTCACAGCAAGGAGCAGCGATGACCACGTCCACCGGGCACCAGGGCGTGCCGTACGAAGAGATCACCGAGGACGCCTACAGCGACGCCTTCGCGCACGGCGCCCGGGCCATCCCGACCCGGCGAGGTGTGCTGCTCGATGGTGGCTGCCCTCGGTGCGCGGGACAGATGAGCTACCCGCTGGTCGACAAGGTGTTCCGGTCGCCGTTGCCGCCGGGCGCGCAGGTCCCGGCCACGAACTCCAAAGTGGTGGCAATCCTCTGCACGTGCCCGGAGGATCATCCGGCCCGGCCGGACGGGGAGCGGGGCTGCGGGGCTTACTGGAACATCACCCTGAGCGCGACGACGTGACGCAGTACCAGATCACGCGAGCGCCGCAGGCCGCCACTGCGGTCGATCGACGCGCGGCTCGGGCTCAGATCCGCATCCAGGACGGCGAGTTGAACCGGGTTCGGGCCGCGGCGATCAGTTGGCGCAACGGGCTTGGTGCCCTGCTCGCCGGTCTGATCGGTTTCGGGTTGATCAAAGGTCGAACCGATGTCGGCCAGCTCGCGAGCCCGTACGACGCGATCGTCGGCGGGACGCTGGCAGCGGCACTGGTCGCAGGCGGCTTCTCGGCTTGGCTGCTGATGCGGGCGGCTCACGGCCGGCCGGCCGCAGTGTCGACGGCGGAGCTGGTTGACCGGTCGACCAACGACCCCGAGACACGGGCGCTTCAGGACGAGACCCTGGACTCGTGGCTCGCACTGCGCCGAGGGGTGCTCCTGGCGTTCGGCTGTGGGTTCCTGCTGTGTTCGGCCGTGGCCACCACCTGGTACGGACCGCCGAAGGACGGCCCACAGGTCGAGGCGCGCTGGCGCAACGGCGCGGTGCTGTGCGGGACGGTCGAATCGGACGCGTCCGGGGCCCTCATGTTCCGGACGCCGGCCGGGACGGTGCCGCTGGACCTGACGGGGATCGTCACGCTGCGTGCGGTGGACACCTGCCCGACCGGCGCATCCTGAACGGAGGACCTCATGACGGGACGACAGATGGGGGACAGGGCATATCCGGCCGGTCGCGCCGACCTGCTCGCCCGGATCGAGGACCGGGTGGAGCGGTACGCGCAGACCCGTGACCGAGACGCGGTCGACGGCGATGACGCTGTCCGGGACGCCGAAGAACTGCTGGCGGCCGTGGGGTGGAGCTGGGTGACCGCTGGGGCCGGGACCCCGCTCGACTCCGAGGCCGTGCTGGCCGTCGCGTGGTTCTACTGGTATCGCGCAGACATCCCAGACACACCAGACATCTCAGAAATCTCGGATGTCGCGCACGCCACCCTGGAACGCAGCATCACCTTGTTCACCCCCTTGTACGAGATCGACCCGGACCTCCTCCCGCCGATGCTGCGCGACGCCCTCGCCGACGAGGCGGCGCCGGTGTCCGCGTCCCAGTACTACCAGGAGTACCTGGAGACAGGGGATCCGGCTGCTCTCGACCGAGCGGTGGACCAATTGCGTTCGGTCATCCAGGAGGAGCAGGACGAGCAGGACGGCAGCGAAGTCCTGGGGCGGGCGCTGACGAACCTTGCCGCGGTCCTGCGTGAGCGGTTCCTGTTCTCCGGCGACCCCGAGGACCTGGCTGACGCCGTTGAGGCCGGTCGGGGCGCAGTGTGCGGCTGCCGAGCGGACGATCCCGAACTGCCCGCACGGTGGTCCAATCTCGGCGCTGTCCTTCTGGCACGGTTCGATACGCAGGGGCGCTCCGAGGACCTCGACGAGGCCGTCGTCGCGCAGCAGAAGGCGGTGCGATTGGCGGCGGATGACGACGACGGACACCCGGTCTATCTGGCGAACCTGGCTGCTGTTCTCCTGACCAGGCTCGAGCAGAACGGTCTCGTCGGTGACGGTGACGCCGCGATCACGGCGGCGAGGGAGGCTGTGCAGGCGCTGCCGACCGGCGCCGAGCGAGCCGCGGCGCTGTCGACCCTTGGGCGCGCCCTCGCCCTGCGGTCCGGACGAACCGGTGAGACAGGCGATCTCGACGAGGCGATCGATGTGGGGCGGACCGCGGTAGCCGAGGCAGGGACAGGCACGGGTGCGGCGTCCGCCGCCACCAACCTGGCGTCCAGCCTGTCGGCACGTTGGGATCAGCGGGGCAACCCGCAGGACCTGCGCGAGGCGGGGACAGCGGGAGGTGCGGCACTCAAGGCCGCACCCTCCGGCGGTACCGAGGCCGCGATGTGCTCAGCCAACTTGGCGACGATCCACTGGCACATCTTCGAGGGCACCAGCGACGAGCCGCTGCTGGACAGCGCCGTGAATCTGGCCCGGGCCGCGACCGACAGCGCGGGCACCGGAAGCCCATATCGGGCCGGGTACCTCGCGACGCTTGCCGCAGTGCTGCACAGCCGGTTCGAACGGATCGGTCGCCAGGACGATCTCACCGACGCGTTGACAGCTGCTCGTGAGGCCGTCGAAACGCTGTCGCCCGGGCATCCGGACCACCCGCGCACGGTCTCGATCCTCGCGTTGGCGCTCCAGGCCCGGGCCGCCCGAAGCGGGGACGTCAAAGACCTGGACGACGCCGTCGCTCTCAGCCGCGCCGCCCTCGCCGTCACCGACCCCCAGAACACGTTCGCGCCCTCTCTGCAGATCAACCTGGCGACAGTACTCCGTGACAGATTCGTCCGGCGCGGGGATCTGGACGACCTCGACCAAGCCGTCGAATACCTCCGGGGCACGGCCGAGGGCGCGCCATCCGTACAGGACCGGACCATCGCGACCTCCAACCTCTGTGCCGTCCTCGGCACGCGGTTCGAGATGACCGGGCAGCCAGAGGACTTGGTCTCAGCTGTCGCCGCAGGTCGGGACGCCCTTGCCGCGGGCGGTCACCAGCACGCGGCCGGCTCGATGCGGTTGGGCAATCTCAGCGCCGCATTGCGAGCGCGGTACGAGGCGTTGGGCGAGGCGACGGACCTCGAGGAGGCAGTTGCGCTGGCCCGCCTCGCCGTTGCCCGAAGCGGCGAGGGAAGTCCGAGCCACGGCGGCGTTCTGTCCGTGCTCGGCGCGGCGCTGCAGAGCCGGGCGCTGCACGCCGCGAACCCGGCGGACCTGGACGCGGACCTGGACGACGCGGTGGCCGCGGCCCGGGCGGCGGTCGCGTGTACACCCGACGGCGACCCCGCCCTGCCGGGTCGGCTGTCGAACCTCGGCGGGGCCCTCCAGGCGCGGGCTGCGTCGGCGGTCCATCGGACACCCGGAGGGGCGGCGGCCGTGACGGCCGACCTCGAGGAGGCGGTCGAGGCATCCCGCCGGGCGTCTCGGGCGGCTCGGGTCGTGCCATCCGAGGTTGCCTCCATGGCGTCCAACCTGTGCTTTGCGCTGCACATGCGCTTCCTCGCCGTAGGCCGCGCCGACGGGCTCGACGAGGCGGTCGCAGCCGGCGAACTCGCCGTCGGGCGCACGCGGAGGGACGCGCCGGACCGGACGACGTACCTGACGAACCTTGCCCTGGCCCTGGGAGATCGGTTCAACACGAGCCGACACGGCGGGGATCTGGAGCGAGCGCTGGACTCCTACCGGGAGGCGGCCGCGGTCAACACCGCGTCTCCCCTGCAGAGACTGGCCGCGGCCAGGTGGGGCGGCCGGCTCGCGGCGTCGGCAGGCCGTTCCACGGCCGCGGCGGAAGCACTCGCCCAGGCCGTACGGTTGCTACCCCGCGCAGCCTGGCAGGGCCTGCAACGCGCCTCTCGAGAGGATCGGACCGCGAGGGCCGCAGGGCTTGCAGGAGAGGCGGCCGCGTGCTGCCTCACAGTGGGCGACGCGCAGGAGGCGGTAAAGCTACTGGAGTCCGGGCGGTCTGTGCTGTGGTCGCAGTCCCTCGACGTCCGCACTGACCTGTCCCGGCTGCATCGCATCTCACCGGCTCTGGCAGGACGCCTGACCGAGGTTGCCAGAGCCCTGAACGTTCGGCCGGAGCCGATGATGTCGGCAGACGCGCCTCATCTGCACTCGGACGACCGTCCCTGGGGCGTGCCGGACTTCCTCGATTGATGTCCGGCTTTCAGGCGCGGCTGCCGGCCTGGAGGCAGGGGGTCCGGTCGGCACCGGTTCAGGTGTACCACCAAGATGCCCACTGAAGTTGAACTCGTGGTGTCGTTGCCGGCTCCACCCGAGCCCGCACAGCCACTAAAGGCGAGAGGATGGGGAACGACGCCGTCGGCAAGGGTGCGGGCTGCGCCGGCTGCGAGCCCGCGCCGGACAGCTGGCGGTCAACTGACCTGGATCAACACAGGTTCTGACAGCTTGTTACATGTCTGTCGGCACTGCCTGGCCTGAGCCGTTCCGGCCCCGACCTCGGCTCCGGGGCCCCGCGTCCTGCCCGGAAGCCCCTCCCCCGTCGAGTCACGTCGCCGGGGCATCCGTTCCCCGGGGTCGGCCTCTGTCCTCCACACTCACCCCGTGATGGACGCCCGGAAGTGGTAGCGGTCGCCACGGTACGCGGCTGCGGTGAGTTCGAGGGGCTGTCCGTTCTGGTTGAAGGCGAGCTGGGTGGCGACGAGCACAGGAGTCGCGTCCGTGATTTCCAGCAGTCGCCGCTCCTCCGCCGTCGGGTGGCGGGCTTCCACGGAGTAGTCGGCGACCTTCGGCAGTTGTGGCGGGTCGGCGCGGCGGAGTGTGGCGAAGAGCGTGTCCTTGGTGAAGTCCGTCTCCGCCAGCTTCGGGCACAGGGCGAGAGGCAGCCGATTGTGCTCCAGCACCACGACGATGTCGTCCAGGTAGCGCAGCCGGCGCATTTCGAAGAGCGCGGCTCCCGGGCCGACCCTCAGCTGCTCGGACTCCTGAACCGTGGCAGGCCGGACCCTGGCCTCCAGGACCGAGTCGCGCAGCCGTAGTCCCTGCTGCTCGGCGTAGTCGGCGAAGCCCTGCACCGACTGGGCCGCCGCCCGACCGGGTGCCGACGGAGGCGCTGTGGGGGCGACTCGTGCGTAGCCCTCGGCGAGGAACCATCCGCGGGCCGGCGCGGACTCGATGACCTCGCGCTCCGCGAGTTCGTTCAGGGCGGAGCGAAGGGTGACGCGCGAGACGCCGTACCGGGTGGCCAGTGCCCGCTCCGACGGCAGTCGGTCTCCCGGCCGGGCACCCTTCTCGGCGATGTCGTCCAGGAGGCGTCCGGCGACCTGGGTGTACAGCGGCAGAGCGTCTCCGCTCAGCAGCCCTTGAGGGAGACCACGATCCGTAGAAGACATACCAGATGTATACCAGTTTCAAGCAGACCAGTTCAATACCATAACCAGACCATTGACGACCATTCACGAGACCAGTACCGTTCCAGTCACGTTTCCGAAGGCGCGCCGACAGATGCGGCTGAGGCCTTCGGAGAACCCTGGAGCGATCATGTGGAACCCCTTGGACGAAGTGGTCCGCCGCCAGAAGGCAGGCGAACCGCACGGCATCACCTCCGTCTGCTCGGCCCATCCGCTGGTCATCGAGGCAGCGGTTCGCCAGGCCCTCGCCTCGGGAGGCACCGTCCTCGCCGAGGCGACCTCCAACCAGGTGGACCAGTACGGCGGCTACACCGGCATGCGGCCCGAGGACTTCCGGGAACTCGTGCACGGCATCGCCGTCGAGCACGGGCTGCCGCTGGACCGGGTCGTTCTGGGCGGAGACCACCTGGGACCCAACCGGTGGCGGTCACTGCCCGCGGAGTCGGCGATGGCCGAAGCGGACGAGCTCGTCGCGGCCTACGTCCGGGCGGGCTTCACGAAGATCCACCTGGACTGCAGCTTCGTCTGCGCCGACGACGCAGCTCCGCTGACCGACAGCCTGGTCGCCGAGCGCACCGCACGCCTGGTGCGCGTGGCCGAGACCACCGCGGGTGACTCCGCCGACGCCCTTCGCTATGTCATCGGAACCGAGGTGCCGGTGCCGGGAGGGGCGCACGAGACGCTGGACGGCATGGCCGCCACCAGCCCGCAGGCGGCTCGCGTGACGCTGGAGCACAACCGGCGCGCGTTCGAGGAACACGGTGTGGCCGGGGTCTGGCCTCGTGTCATGGCCCTGGTCGTACAGCCCGGCGTGGAGTTCGACCACCTCCAGGTGTTCGACTACCGGCGGGAGCGGACGGCCGAGCTGCGCACGGTCCTCGCCGACGAAGCCGGCATGGTCTTCGAAGCCCACTCGACCGACTACCAGACGGTGGACGCACTGGCCGGCCTGGTGGAGGACCACTGGGCGGTGCTCAAGGTCGGCCCCGGCCTGACGTTCGCGGTGCGCGAGGCCCTGTTCGCGCTGGCCGACATCGAGGACGAACTCGTACCGGCCGAATCCCGGTCCCGGCTGAGCGAGGTGGTCGACCGGCGGATGCGCAACGAGCCCTCCGGATGGGAGGGGTACTACGGGGGCGACGCCGACGATCAGCGGCTGGCCAGGCGCTACAGCTACAGCGACCGCATGCGTTACTACTGGCCCGACCCCGAGATCGCCGCGGCGCAGGACCGGCTGTTCACCAACCTCTCGGGCCTCGACATCCCGCTCCCTCTGCTGAGCGCCCACCTGCCCAACCAGTACCAGCGCGTCCGGACCGGGGCCCTGGCCGCGACGCCGCGGGACCTCGTGGTCGATCACATCCGTGACGTCCTGCGCGACTACGACCGTGCATGTCGAACCCATGACAAGGAGTACGCGTGAAGACCACCACCCAGGACCTGGTGCCTCAGGACTGCGGGGCCGACCACACCACCGCCGAGATCGTCCAGCAGCCCGACGTGTGGCGTGAGGTCGGGGCGATCATCGCCGGTGGACGCGCGTCCCTGGACGCCTTCCTCGCCCCCCTGCTCGCCGACGAGGACCTGCGGATCGTCCTCACGGGAGCCGGTACCTCGGCCTTCGCCGGAGAAGTCGTCCGGGCCGCGGTCGCGCGCGCGACCGGCCGACGCACCGATGCCGTTTCGACCACCGACATCGTCGCCGACCCCCACGCGTCCTTCCCCGACGACGTCCCCACCCTGCTCGTCTCGTTCGCCCGGTCCGGGGACAGCCCCGAGAGTGTGGCGGCGACCCGGCTGGCGGACCAGGTCCTGGCACATGTGCACCACCTCGTCATCACCTGCAACAGCGCCGGGCAGCTGGCGCGCCTCCACGGCGGGAGCGCCTCCTCCCACGTCCTGCTGATGCCCGCCGCGTCGAACGACCAGGGCTTCGCCATGACGTCGAGCTTCACCGGCATGCTCCTGGCGTCCCTGCTCGCCCTGGGCGCGCTCACTACCGACGCCGTCGAGGCCCCCGCCGCCGCGGCCGAGCACATCACCGCGGGCGGACTCTCCGCGCAGATCGAGGAGTTGCTGGCCCGCGCACCCGAACGGCTGGTGTACCTCGGCAGCAGCAGCGCGCTCAAGGGGCTGGCCCAGGAGTCCGCCCTGAAGCTGCTGGAGCTGACCGGAGGCGCGCTCGTGGCGTCCTCGGAGTCCTCACTCGGCTTCCGCCACGGCCCCAAGTCGGTCCTGAACGACCGTACGGCCGTCGTCGTCTACGTGTCGAACGACCCCTACACGCGCCGCTACGACCTCGACATCCTCGCCGAACTGCGCGCGGGGCTGCCGCAGGGCAGCGTCGTCGCCGTCTCCGCGTCACGGGACGGACTGCCCGACGACGGCACCTGGCTGCTTCCCGGGCTCGCGGATGTCGACGACACCGTCCTCGCCCTTCCCGCGGTGCTGTGTGCGCAGTTGGTCGCGCTGCGCGCGTCCCTGCACCAGGGCATCCGGCCCGACAACCCGTTCCCCTCCGGAGAGGTGAACCGCGTGGTGCAGGGCGTGACCGTGCATCCGCTCCCCCGGCGACGCGACGACGTCGCCTGACAGCGTTCAGACAGAGCCGAGCGGAGGAACAACGATGTTTCTGGGTGTGGACGGCGGAGGCACCAAGACGGCCTTCTGCCTCATCGACGGTGCGGGCGCCATCAGGGCCCGGGCGGTCGCGGAGGGAGCCTACTACTTCGCGGACAACGCCACCGGGGGTGTCGAGCACGTCGCGCAGGTCCTGCGCGAGGGAGTCCGGGCCGTGACGGAGGACGCGGGCATCACGCCCGCGGACATCGCCTACGCGTTCCTGGGCCTGCCCGGGTACGGGGAGGTGCCCGGCGACGTCGCCGCGCTGGACGCCGTCCCCGGCGAGGTGCTGGGCCACCGGCGCTACGCGTGCGACAACGACATGATCTGCGGCTGGGCCGGATCGCTCGGCGCGGTGGACGGCATCAACGTGATCAGCGGCACCGGATCGATGACCTACGGCGAGCGCAACGGCCGCGGTGTGCGCACCGGAGGCTGGAGCGAACTGTTCAGCGACGAGGGGTCGGCGTACTGGATCGCCGCCCGCGCGCTGAACGTGTTCTCCCGGATGAGCGACGGCCGGCTGCCCGAGGGTCCGCTCGCGGAACTCCTGCGCCGCCATCTCGATCTGACCACGGACCTCGAAGTGATCGACGTCGTACTCAACCGGTGGCAGGGGCACCGCAGCGAGATCGCCTCGCTGAGTCCCCTCGTGGTGGAGGCGGCCGGGCTGGGCGACACGCAGGCCGCCGCCGTCCTCACCCAGGCCGGACAGGAATTGGCCCTGCTGGTGGACAGTGCGCGCCGTCGGCTGGGGTTCGCCGCGACCGAACCCGTCCCGGTGTCCTACTCGGGCGGAGTCTTCGGCTCGGCCGCCGTACTCGACGCGTTCACCACCGAACTCCGCGGCGGCGCGGCCCGCTACGAACTGCGCCACCCCCTGTTCGAACCGATGGTCGGCGCGGCCATCTACGCGGCGAAACTCGCCGGAACCCCACTCGACGACGCAGCGCTCGCCGCCCTGCGCTCCACCTCGGAGATCACCACCGCGGAGAACCGCCATGCGTGACCAACGAAACTGGATCCTGTACGCGGGTCTGCTCGTCCTGTTCTGGGGCGTCTGGGGAGCGTTCTCGAGCCAGCCCACCGAACGGTACGGCTACCCGAACGAGATGATCTACGTCATCTGGGCCTTCACCATGCTGCTGCCGGCGGCCGTCGCGCTGCGCCGGGAGCGGTTCGACCGCAGGCCGATCGCCGCGGTCTACGGGCTCGCGGCGGGACTCACCGGGGCGGGCGGTCAACTCCTGCTGTTCCAGGCGCTGTCCAACGGCCCCGCCTACCTGATCTTCCCAGTGGTCTCGCTCTCCCCCGTGATCACCGTGCTGATGGCCGTGGCTCTGCTCAGGGAACGGATCGGAAAGCTCGCCGTCACCGGGGTGGTCGCCGCGCTGATAGCCATCGTGCTCATCAGCATCCCCGCAGGCGACCACGGCTCGGCCGACACCGGGTCCTGGCTGCTGCTGTCCATCCTCATCTGCGTGGCCTGGGGCGCGCAGGCGTTCTTCATGCGCAAGGCCGCCCTCGCCAGCGTCAACGACGCCACCACGTTCGGGTGGATGACCATCAGCGGTCTGCTGCTCGTCCCCGTGGCCGTCCTCATGATGGGCGGGCTGCCCGACGCCCCGTGGCAGGCTCCGGCACTCACCGCCGGCACCCAGGTCCTCAACGCCGTGGGCGCGTTGTTCCTCGTCATGGCCCTCAGCCGCGGCAAGGCCAGCGTCGTCGCACCGATCACCAACGCCCTGGCACCCGTCCTCACCATCGTGCTGTCGCTGGTCATCTACCAGACGCTGCCCACGATATGGGGGACGATCGGCATCGTCCTCGCCCTCGGCGGATCCACTCTGATGGTGTACGCCGACGAGAAGCGCGAAGAGACCCCCCAGCCCCGCCTTCCGTCGGCGCCGCTGGCAGGCCCGTAGACACCCCGCCCTCCGGTCCTTCGGATCACGCCAGACCCGCGCAGGTCGGCCTGATCCGAACCACCGCACACGGACATCCCAGGTTCAGACAGCCCCCGCGCGAGGAGCACACACATGCCTCTGGCCCCCACCGGCGAGCTGGTCGCCCACGCCGCGACCGAACGCCACAGCGTCACCGCCTTCAACGTCATCACCCTGGAGCATGCCGAGGGCATCATCACCGGCGCCGAGGCCGCCGAACGGCCGGTGATCCTGCAGATCAGCGAGAACGCCGTGCGGTATCACAAGGGCCAGCTCCGTCCGCTCGCTCTCGCGGCGGCCTCGATGGCCCGGTCCAGCACGGTCGAGATCGCACTCCACCTCGACCACGTGACCGACGTGGAGCTGCTGCACCAGGCGGCCGACTGCGGTTTCTCCTCCGTGATGTTCGACGCCGGGGCCCTGCCCTACGCCGAGAACGTCTCCGCCACCGCTTCGGCGGCGCGCTGGGCTCACGACGCGGGGCTCTGGCTGGAAGCCGAACTGGGCTATGTGGGAGGAAAGCCGGACGCCCCCACGAGCGCGCATACCGCGGGTGTGCGCACCGACCCGGCGGAAGCCGCCGACTACGTGGCGCGCACCGGCGTGGACGCCCTCGCGGTCGCGGTGGGCAGCAGTCACGCCATGACCGAGCGGTCGGCGACGCTGGACCAGTCGCTCATCGAACGGCTCCGAGAAGCGGTTCCGGTCCCGCTGGTGCTGCACGGCTCCTCCGGAGTCCCGGACGGCGAACTCCGTTCCGCGGTCCGAGCCGGCATCGTGAAGATCAACATCGGGACGGCGCTCAACATATCCCTGACCCGGGTCGTGCGCGACACACTGCACTCACTGCCCGCACTGACCGACCCGCGCAAGTACCTGGGTCCGGCCCGGGACGCCGTAGCGGCGACCGTACACACCACGCTCACGATGCTGGCTCACTGACGGCCACCGGCGCCGTCCCGACCACCGAGCCGCTGCCCGGCGCCCCGCGGCCTTCACCGCCACCCCTGGAACGACTTCCGAGTGACCTGCCCCACGACAGTTCGGGACCCGACACAGGCACTTCGGGCCTTGGGTCCCCGAAGCGCGGGATCGGGCCGATCCGCGACGTAGCTTCGATGTCAGCAGCCCCGCTCCGCCGGGCGTGGGCAGTGGGTCCGTGACAGGACCGCGGACAGCCCGGCCGAGGTCGAGGCACGTGAGGTCAAGGACATGGGCCTCAGCAGCCGCCGCAGTCAGCTTCGAGGAGTTCCGCCGATGAAGACCGTCACCCATTGGATCGGGGGCAGGCCCTTCGACGCCGCTGCCGGTGTTTCCGGCACCTGGGGCTCGGTGACCGACCCCGCGACCGGTGAGGTGACCGCCCAGGTCGCGCTGGCCGGTACCGACGAGGTCGACGCCGCGGTCGCCGCGGCGAAGGACGCCTACACGACCTGGAGCAGGTCGTCGCTCGCTCAGCGGATCGCCATCCTCTTCCGCTACCGCGAGTTGCTGCACGCACGCCGCGACGACCTCGCGGCGCTGATCACCGCCGAGCAGGGCAAGGTTCACGCGGACGCGCTGGGCGAGGTGGCCCGTGGGCTGGAGATCGTCGAACTGGCCTGTGGACTCGGCACGGCACTCAAGGGCGACATGTCGACCGAGGTGTCGAGCCGTGTCGACGTGGCCTCCATCCGCCAGCCGCTCGGTGTGATCGTCGGCGTCTCTCCGTTCAACTTCCCCGCGATGATCGGCATGTGGATGTTCCCGATGGCGATCGCCTGTGGGAACACGTTCGTCCACAAGCCGAGCAGCAAGGCCCCGTCCGCGTCCGTGCTGGTCGCCGAGCTCGCGGCCCAGGCCGGTCTGCCCGACGGCGTGCTCAACATCGTGCACGGCGACGAGACCGCGGTGAACGCACTGCTCGACCACCCCGACGTGGCGGCCGTGTCGTTCGTGGGTTCCACGCCGGTCGCCCGTCACGTCTACACCAGGGCGTCCGCGGCCGGTAAGCGGGTTCAGGCGCTGGGCGGGGCCAAGAACCACATGCTGGTGCTGCCGGACGCCGACCTCGACGCCGCCGCGGAAGCGGCCGTCACCGCGGCCTACGGCTCCGCGGGGCAGCGCTGCATGGCCGTCTCCGTGGTGGTCGCAGTCGGGTCGGCGGGCGACGAACTGGTGTCGCGGATCGCCGACCGAGCCAGGAAGGTCACGATCGGCCCGGGCCGTGACCCGGCGTCCGAGATGGGTCCCCTGGTCACCAAGGCGCACCGCGACGAGGTCGCGGACTACGTCGCGGGCGCGGCCGCCCAGGGAGCCGATGTGGTGCTCGACGGAAGGGACTTCACCGTCGAGGGTTTCGAGAACGGGTTCTGGATGGGCGTCTCGCTGCTCGACAGGGTCGCCACCGACTCGGACGCCTACCGCAACGAGATCTTCGGCCCCGTGCTGTGCGTGGTGCGCGCCGCGACCTATGAGGAGGCCCTACGCATCGTCAACGGCTCGCCGTTCGGCAACGCCGGCTCGATCTTCACCCGGGACGGAGGCGCCGCCCGCCGGTTCCAGCTGGAGGTCGAGACCGGCATGGTCGGCGTGAACGTGCCGATGCCGGTGCCGGTGGGCTACCACTCCTTCGGCGGCTGGAAGGACTCGGCCTTCGGCGACCACCGCATGTACGGCAGCGAAGCAGTGCACTTCTACACCCGCGGCAAGGTCATCACGAGCCGCTGGCCTGAACCCGCGGAGGTCGCTGCCGGCCCGGACCTGGGCTTTCCCGCCTCGCGCTGACCAGGCGAGCGCGAACGCCCTGTCGTAACCCTCCCTGATTCCGGACCGAAGGAGCCACCGTGAACTCCACGAACCCTGCCCTGGTGGTGCAACCCGGCGACGCGGCCGGTGCGCTGCTCAAGAACGGCGCATTCGAACTGCTCGCCGACGGAGGCGCGGTCAGCGCCAGCCGGCTGACACTGGCGACCGGCGCGGACGGAGCACCACCACACCACCACAAGCTCTCCCACGAGCTCTTCTACGTACTCGACGGGTCGGTCCTCTTCCGCCTGGGCGACACACTGACCACGGTGGGAAAGGGCGGTCTCGTCGTGATACCGCCCCACCTCCCCCACGTGTTCGGCGCGGCCGAAAACACCGTGGCCGACATGGTCGTCGTACTCAGCCCCGGCATCGAACGGTTCGGCTACTTCGAGCAGTTGGCGGCCATCAGCCGCGGTGAGGCGGAATTCGCGTCGCTGATCCCCGAACAGGACCGCTACGACGTGCATTTTGAGAACATCCCCGACTGGCGGTCGAGGCCGTCTCAGTGACTCGCCCTCGCCGCACCGTGTCCTGGATGTCGCACGCGTAGGAGGACTCAGTCGATCCGGGAGACCGGGTCGCGCGAACCGGGCTGGTGGCGCGCGAAGTAGTCGGCAAGGTGCGGGGCGAGGGCGGGGACGTCGACCGGAGTGCCCCCCGAGCGCAGGGACGTGGTGGCCGCGATGCCGGTCGCGACGGCCTCCCGGGCGGCGACGGGCGATGTCTCGGTCGAGCCGCCGTACGCGACGAAGCGCAGGAACTCGTCGACGAGTGACTGATCCGCACCGCCGTGCGCGCCGTCCGCCGCCTCGGTGGGGGCAACGGTCAGATCGGCCTCCGGCCGGTAGCCGGAACGGCGCCGGTTCCACACCTTGATCGACGGGGCATCGCCCTCGACGCCGTCCCCGAGGTTCTCCATACGGCCCTCGTCGCCGATGACGGTGTAGTTGCGCCAGTAGTCGGGTGTGAAGTGGCACTGCTGGTAGCTGGTGAGTACTCCGTTGTCGAGGCGGGCCAGCACCATGCTGATGTCCTCCACGTCGATGACGGGGTTGAGATCGCGCAGCGCCGACGGCGGCCAGACGCCCTCGTCGAACCAGTCCTGCACCCGTTCCGGGCCCTGGGGCCGGGTACGGCGGTGCGGGCTGGCTCCGTAGACCGACAGATCGCCCAGCGCGGTCACCGTGCGGGCGTAGCCGCCCGCGAGCCAGTGGATCGCGTCCAGGTCGTGTGCGCCCTTCTGCAGCAACAGGCCGGTGGTGCGGGCCCGTTCGGCATGCCAGTCCTTGAAGTAGTAGTCGCCGCCGTGGCCGACGAAGTGCCGGCACCACACCGCCCGCACAGTGCCGATCGCCCCTTCGTCGACGAGCCCGCGCATGGTCCGCAGGACCGGCAGATGGCGGAGGTTGTGCCCGACGTACAGCCGGGTGCCGGTGCGGGACGCGGCGGCCAGGACCCGGTCGCAGTCGTCGAGGTCGACGGCCAGCGGCTTCTCGACGAACACGGCGACGCCGGCTTCGAGGAAGTACAGGGCCGGCGCGGTGTGCAGGTCGTCCGGGGTGAGGACGAAGACGGCGTCGAGGTCGTCCGTGAGCATGTCCTCGTAGCGCTCGTGGACTTGGACGTCGGGCCCGAAGAGCTTCCGGGCGTCCGCGCGGGCACGCTCGGACGGATCCGCGCACGAGACCACGCGGGCCGAGCCGGGCTGCTCGGCCAGGACGGCCAGCCCGGCTCGCTGGCCCGTGCCGACGACACCGACGCGCAGTTCCCGCGCGGCCGACTGGTTGGTCATGGGGCATCCCTTCGTCGCGAACAGGGACACACGGCCGACGCCTGGACGTCATGGGCCAGTCAGAGGGTCGGCCGTGGTGCCGGAGGGTGGACTGCGGGCGGCAGAGACGCGTCACGAATCGCCCGGGGCCGGCACCGCACTCCCCGATCGACCGTTACGCCGACGACCTTAGATGCTCGAAGGTGCTCAATCAACGCTTATAATGAGCAGTTTCGAGCATTCTTTCTCTGCCGGGACGTGTTGCCGACGCGCCGCCCACTCTCTGCCGTGCCCTGCCGCCGGCTGCCACGCTTCGCCACGGGAGCATCCAACTGCCGTGCAAAACAAGGGACTTCGCAAACCATTGACATCGACACAGGCGATCGCTTTACTCCCGGACTACACCGGAGCCACGCTCCGCGTTCAGAGGCACGCCCAGCCGGTATGCAGGCCCCGCGCCACAAGCCCGGCCCAAGTCGCCAGGACACCCCACTCGTCCGAGGCGGGGACGTGCCCGCTTCCTCTGGAGCTCACGACATGAGCCACCTCAACACCACCACTCTCAAACTCACCGGCACGGTCATCGGCGCGGCCGCGCTGACCGGCGCCCTGTTCGTCGGGGCACCCTCGACGCAGGCGGCGACCGTGTCCCTGCCGCCCACGCACGCGGGCTTCGACTACCAGATCGGCGGCGCCTACACGCCGCCCACCGGTGTCAAGGTCGTCACCCGTGACCACACCGCCTCCCCGGCCGCCGGCCTGTACAACATCTGCTACGTCAACGCCTTCCAGGCGCAACCGGGCGCCGAGGGCGAGTGGGCGTCGGACCTGTTGCTGCGCGACTCCGCGGGCAAGGTCGTCTACGACCAGGACTGGGGCGAGGCCCTCCTCGACGTCGGTACGGACGCCAAGCGCCAGCGGATCGCCAACCAGATCGGATCGCAGATCGACGGCTGCCGGGACAAGGGCTTCCAGGCCGTCGAGCCCGACAACTACGACAGCTACTCCCGCTCCGGAGGCCGCCTGACGGCGAACAACGCACAGGCGTTCATCAAGCTGCTCTCCGCCCGCGCCCACGCGGACGGTCTGGCCATCGCCCAGAAGAACACCCCCGAGCTGGCCGGCAACCGCACCGCCAACGGCCTCGACTTCGCCGTGGCCGAGGAGTGCGGCCAGTACGACGAGTGCGGCGACTACACCAGCGCCTTCGGCAACAACGTGATCGTGATCGAGTACACCAACTCCGGCAAGTCGAAGGCATGCAGGGGGTGGGGCGGCACGCTGAGCATCGTCCAGCGCGACGTGAACGTCTCACCGGCCGGCAGCAGTGGATACGTCCGCAAGACCTGCTAGGCGCATCCCGCACTGATCGCGTCCCCGGGCGCGCCTGAAACGCGTGTCGGCCTGTGACGGCTCACCGAGCCGCCGCGGGCCGACATCGCGTACACCCGCGCGGACACACCGCGCCCTCGGCCATGAAGCCGCGTGTCGATCGGTCAACGGCTGGCGGCATACGGAGACCTGATGCGCAGTCATGCAGGTTTCACCGGCGTTTCACGCAGATCCAATCACCGCTTCCCTCTTGACAGCTACCTGGCACCATCGTTTAACTCCTGGTCAACGCCGTAGTCGAAGCACTCGGCGGCAGAGGTACGCCCAGCCGGTAGCTGACCACGCGCCAGAAGTCCGGACTGAGTCGCCAGGACCAGGTCGGTGTCCGAGGCGGGGACGTACCCACCATGTTCTGGGGCTTGGACATGATCCGTCTCCATGCGACTCCCCGTGGACGGCGAGGCACGACGACCACGGCCGGTCGCGCCTCACGTGCGGGCCGCCCCCTCCGGTCACCCGGCGCCCGCACCCGGCCGCCCTCGCTCCGGAGCACCCCCGCACCGCCGGCGGCAGCCGTTCGCCGACCGTCCCGCTCGCTGCGCGCCCGACGCTGAGCACCGGCCCCGCGGCCCTCCGGTCGCCCAAGACCGGCCACACACCCAGACCCGCCGGGACCACGCTCCGTCGCCACGGCCGCAACGCCGTACACCGGACGCGCCTCCTGCGCACCGGCGCGTGTCCCACAGCCCCACACGGGAGGTACCCATGCATGCGGTCACCCGCAGCGCACAGCCCCGACGGCGCACCGTGCTGCGCACCGGCGCCGCTCTGGCCACCACGGCGGCCGCGGGCCTGTGGGCCTCCGGCTGCGCGGCGGGCGGCGACGACGGCGTGAGTGCCGACGGCACCGTGACGATCGAGATGTGGCACGGGCAGACCGACACCGGCAAGAAGGCCATGGAATCCCTGGCCGACTCGTTCATGCGGAGCCACCCCCGCATCCGGGTGGAGCTGGGCGGCGGGGTGCTCGCCGACGCGATGCTCCAGAAGGTCACCGCCGCCCTCGCCGCCGGCTCCTACCCGGACATCGCCTATATCTTCGGCTCCGACCTGGCGAGCGTCGCCCACAGTCCTCAGGTCGCCGACCTCACCGACATGGTCGGGCACGCCGGCACGCCCTGGACGAACTACTGGCTGCCGGCCCGCCAGGCCGTGACCGTCAACGGCCAGGTACGCGCCGCGCCCGCGCTGCTGGACTCGCTCGCGGTGGTCTGCAACCGGAAACTCTTCCAGCAGGCCGGACTGCCGCTGCCCGAAGCGGACTGGCACTGGGACGACTTCGTCGCCACCGCCAAGGCGCTCACCGACGTCGGCCGCGGCCGATTCGGCACCGGCTGGCCGGGCGTCGGCGACGAGGACACCGTCTGGCGCATGTGGCCCATGATCTGGGATCTGGGCGGGGACGTCGTCGCCGACGACGGCAAGCACATCGGGTTCGGCGGCGACGCCGGGACCCGCGCTCTGGAGGTGGTGGCCGCCCTCGCCCGGGACAAGAGCGTCTACGTCGACCCGAAGCCGGGCAGCGAGCAGATGTACCAGGTCTTCCTGTCCGACCGGATGGGCATGGCCGTCACCGGACCCTGGCAGCTCCCCGACATCCGGCAGGCGAAGATCGACTATCACGTCGTCCCGCTGCCCACCTTCTCCGGCCGGCCGGTGACCATCAGCGGACCCGACACCTGGACGGTGTTCGACAACGGCGCCGCCCGCACGAAGGCCGCCAAGACCTTCGTCAGCTGGCTGATGCAGCCCGCTCAGGACGTGCGCTGGGACATCGACGCGGGCAGTCTCCCGCTCAGCCGCCGCACCCGCGACCTGCCCGCCTGGCAGCACCAGGAGAGCGCCACCGAGGGCCTGGACGTGTTCACCAAGGCACTGGACTCGGCCCGCGTGCGTCCCGTGCACGCCGCCTACCCGCAGATCTCGCAGGCCCTCGGGCAGGCCGTCGTCGCCGTGCTGCTGGGGCGGAGCAGTCCCGCCCAGGCACTGCGCTCCTGCGCCGCCGACGCCAACGCCGCACTGCTCATACCCCGCTGAGGAGATCCGCCGTGTCCCGAGTGCCCACCCCGATCACTCTGCCCCGTCCCCCGGACAACCGGCGTGCCCTGCGCCGCAGACGGGCCGCCGAGTCCGCGACGGCCTGGACGTTCGTATCGCCCGCGGTCCTGATCATCCTCGGTCTCAGCGTGGTGCCCATCGTCTGGTCGCTGCTGCTGTCCTTCCAGGCCGACGACCTCGTCACGCCGAGCCGCTGGGTGGGCCTGGACAACTACCGCGCCCTCGCCCAGGACCCCCACTTCAGCCAGGCCGTGCACAACACCCTGCTCTACACCGGGCTGTACGTGCCGGCGAGTATGGCGGTGGGGCTGCTGCTCGCCCTCGCCCTGAACCGGCGCATCCGTTTCGTCGGGCTCTACCGCACCCTGTTCTTCGTCCCGTTCGTGGTCTCCTCCGCCGCGCAGGGCGTGCTGTTCTCGTTCATCCTGGACCCGCAGTTCGGCGCGGCCAACGCGGTACTGCATTACCTCGGGATCCCGTCGCAGGGCTTCCTCAACGATCCGTCCCAGGCGCTGCCCGTGCTGGTCGCGATCAGTCTGTGGAGCGGTACCGGCTTCTGCATGGTCATCTACCTCGCGGCACTACAGGACGTGCCGGCCTCGCTGATCGAGGCGGCCCGGCTGGACGGCGCCGGCCGCTTCCGGATCCTGCGGCACGTCACCCTGCCCACGCTCAGGCCCGTCTCGGTGTTCCTGCTGCTGTGGCAGACCATCGAGGCCCTCCAGACGTTCGACCTCGTGTACGTCACCACCAAGGGCGGACCCCTCGGATCCACCACGGTGATCGTCTACTTCATCTGGGAGCAGGCGTTCAAGAACGCCACCGCAGGGTACGGCGCTGCCTCCGCGTATGTGCTGGCCGCGGCCCTGGGCCTGATCGGCCTGATCCTCCAGATCACCCGCCGCCGACTCCAGGGAGCCACCGCATGACCGCCGTCTCCGCCCCGGCCGCGGCCGCGCAGGCCGCCCCGACCGCCCGGCCCGACACCCGCCGACGACGCCGCCGGCTGCCGTTCAGCCCCTGGCACCTGCTGCTCGCGCCGATGGCGCTGCTGTTCGCGGTACCGCTCATCTGGCTGGTGCTCAGCTCGGTGATGAGCAACGCGGAGATCAACCGCTTCCCGCCGGCGCTGTGGCCCTCCCGTCTGGACCTGGGCGGCTACCGCTACGTGCTCGGCAACGCGATGTTCCCCCGCTGGTTCGCCAACTCGTTCCTCGTCAGCCTCGTCACGGTCACCGCGAACCTCGTGCTCGGCACCCTGGGCGGCTACGCGTTCGCCCGGATGCGGTTCGCCGGCTCCCGGTTGCTGCTGGGACTGATGCTGGCGACGATGGCGATCCCGTTCCAGCTGACGATGATCCCGACGTTCCTGGTGATGAAGCAGCTCGGCCTCATCGACACGCTCGGCGCGCTGATCGTGCCGTCCCTCGTCACGCCGTTCTCGGTGTTCCTCCTGCGGCAGTTCTTCCTCTCGCTGCCCCGCGAACTGGAGGAGGCCGCCTGGATCGACGGCTGCTCACGGCTTCACGTGCTGTGGCGGATCGTGCTGCCGCTGTCCCGGCCGGCCCTCAGCACGGTGGCCGTCCTGACGTTCCTCAGCACCTGGAACGACCTGACCTGGCCCCTGATCGCCATCAACCACGACACCCGGTACACGCTCCAGCTCGGCCTCACGACCTTCCAGGGACAGCACCACACACAGTGGGCAGCCGTGATGGCCGGGAACGTCATCACCGTCCTGCCGGTCCTGCTCGCCTTCCTCGGCGCGCAGAAGGCGTTCATCCAGTCGATCACCTCCACCGGTCTCAAAGGCTGACCCCGCTCGCCGCCGACACACCACCCAGGCAGGAACACCTCAGTGCCGCACGCCTTCGAGCTGCTCGACACCGGTGACACCGACCCCGACATCACCATCGGTCCGCTCGCCGCAACGCCCCTCACGAGAGCGGTTCGCTTCGGCGCGGTCCGCGAAGCCACCCCCACCCGCGCCTACGACGGTATGACCGCACAGCCCACGCGGGATGAAGTCCTCGCCCGCCCTTCCGAGACCGAGGAAAGCCCGGTATGACCACCACCCCCAAGATCGTCCTCATCGGCGCAGGCAGCGTCGTCTTCACCCAGGGACTGCTCGCCGACCTCCTCGCGTTCCCCGAACTGAAGTCCGCGCGCATCGCGCTGCACGACATCGACACCGAGCGTCTGGCCACCGCGCACGCGGCCGCCGTCCACATCGCCGACGCCCTCGGTGCCACGCCGGACGTCACCGCGGACACCGACCGCCGCAAAGCCCTGGCCGACGCCGACTTCGTCATCAACATCGTGCAGATCGGTATGGCCGAGGCCACCCGGACCGACTTCGAGGTACCGGCCCGCTACGGCGTACGCCAGACCATCGGCGACACCCTCGGCATCGGAGGCATCTTCCGCGCCCTGCGCACGTTCCCGTTCCTGAAGGATCTGGGGCGGGACATCGCCGAAGTCTGCCCGCAGGCCTGGCTGCTGAACTACACCAACCCCATGGCCATGAACGTCCAGTACCTGACGCAGGCCACCGGCCTGACCCGGGTGGTGGGTCTGTGCCACTCGGTGTACTGGACGATGCGCGACCTCGCGGTCCTTGTCAACGTGCCCTATGAGGAGATCAGTTACCACGCCGCGGGCGTCAACCATCAGGCGTGGGTGCTGCGCTTCGAGCACCAGGGCCGGAGCCTCTACCCGAAGCTGGACGAACTGATCGCCTCCGACGACCAGTTGCGCCGCAGGGTCCGGGTCGACATGTACCGCCGGCTCGGCTACTACCCCACGGAGACCAGCGAGCACTCCTCCGAGTACGTTCCCTGGTATCTGCACCACGACAGCGAGGTCGAACGGCTGCGGCTGCCGATCGGCGAGTACCTCAAGATCGTCGACGAGAACGTCGCCACCTACGAGAGGACCCGCGACGCGCTGGCCGCCGGGACGCCGGTCGCCGTCGAGGGGACGATGGAGTACGCACCGCAGATCATCCACAGCATGGTGACCGGCACCCCGCGCACGGTCTACGGCAACGTCCCCAACCGGGGCCTGATCGACAATCTGCCTGCGCACGGCACCGTCGAGGTGCCGTGTCTCGTGGACCCGCTGGGCGTCCAGCCCACCCGCGTCGGCTCCCTCCCGCCTCAGCTCGCGGCGCTCAACCGCACCTATCTGAGCGCGAACGACCTGGCGGTGCGGGCGGCCATCGAGGACGACCCGCGGCACATCAGGCACGCGGCAATGACCGACCCCGCCACGGCCGCGGCCCTGCCGGTCGAGGACATCTGGCGCCTGTGCGACGACATGGTCACCGCCCACGGCGATCTCCTCCAACCGGGACTGCGCACCCGTCTGGGTTCATGACCGACCGCGGACGCACCCGCGCCCCACTGTGACGGCCGCCGAACGCTCCCGTACTCCAACTTCTTCCGGAGAACCCCCGGTCCACGCGCTCCAGCATCCCGCCCCACCATCGGTACGGGATGCTGGATGAGTTCGCCTCCGACTTCCTCACCGACGCCGACGGAAGGGACTCGGATGAACCGGCGCCGGGCAGTGGTGTGTTGAGTCTGCGGACCGTTGTGAGGGCCGGTGCGCTGCTGGCCGCCGCCGTCACCGCAGCCCTCGCGTTCCGCAGGACGCTGCAGCGCAGGCGCGGCAGGCCATGCGAGAAGATCGCCACCGCCCAGGAGATCGCGTCGGCCGAGGCACTGCTTGCGGCCGCAGAACCGTTGGGCACGGCCCGCCTGGGCGTGGTGCTGCGCACGTGATCCACAGCTCGGACCTCGATGGCCGGGAGGTGCGCATGTTGCGGGGAGCAGGGCTGGCCTCGCCCGGGAGTTGAGTTGGCTGGTCGCGAGGACGGTGGCGTATGCGATGTCGGCAGGGTTGGTGAAGGAGCGGCTGGCGAGGGCGGCTTTGCGGAGGATGCGCCACCAGCCTTCCTGGAGGTTGAGCCAGCAGGCGCTGAGGGAGATGAAGGCGTGGTGGATCCGGGGATGGTCCTCGGGCCAGGTCCGGGTGGACAGGTTGTCGGTGACGATCCAGATGTCCCCGGCCGGGTTCGCGTCTTCGACCTGTTGCAGGAATTGCTGATAGAAGACGCTATTGCGGGAGGAAGCGGTCAAGGTGATCTGCTGGCTGTCCCGGACGCGTAAGGCCCCGTGGCCCAGGTCTTCTCGGGGCCGCGACTGTAGTCGAGTTCGGCTTTGATCCGGTGTCGGTCGGGTGATCAGGCGGGTGCAGGCCGGAAGGTCCCCGAGATCACCGGCCCCAGCTCAACCCGAACTCCTCGAGGCAGTAGCGGTTGCAGGCGCGGGAGATCGCCTCGGCGACGCCGTCGGCGAGGGTGTCGGGGTGACGCACACGCCGTGCCGGGCGCCCTGGCGGACGAAGTACCTGAGGGTCGTCTCCGGCCGATAGACCGAGTAGAAGACGACCGCGGCCGACTCGATCAGAGTCTGGTGGCGAGCCTGACACCACCGAGCACCGACAGCACACCGCCACGCTGCTGAATGCCCACCTGTCCACGCTGACCGAACTACTTGAACACGGCCGCTACACAGCGAGGGGCGTAACGGGCCAGCTGGCGGCGATCCGGCGGGACCAGCCGCACCAACACTCCGTGTACGAACTGCAGCACTCCGGCCGTCCGCCACCTGAAAGTCCGTCCGCCTGCTGTTATCGGACAACCATCCGGGCCCGGTAGGCTGATTCCAGGTGGCGGAGGGGACGTACGGCGTGCTGTGGAACGGGATCGAGTTCACCGTGGACGGTCGACAACCCGTGTCGGCCGACGACTTCCACCAGATAGGCCTGCACTGCTGGAGCAGCCCTCCCCACCGTGCTGCGGCAGCCTTCTTCCTGGAGCAGGCGGCGGCCAAGGGGCACGACGGGGCCGCGGAACTGCTGGGGCACATCTGTTTCGTCCAGGGTGACTACGTGCAGGCCGTGCCCTGGCTGCGGCAGAGCTCCGGGTCGCCGCGCGCCGCCTACTACCTGGGGTGCCTGTACCAGCAGGGCGCTTTGGACGCCGGCATCGCGCAGTCGTACGACGACGCCGCAGATCACTACCGCCGGGCCGTCGCACTGGGAGAGCCCGAAGCGATGCTCGCGCTCGGGAACCTCTACCTGGAGCGGCTCCTGCCTGTCAGCCGTGCTCCGATGGAACACGCCCTGGAGCACTTCCTGGCAGCAGCCCACAAAGGCCATCCCTACGGGCAGTTCCGAGCAGCGGAGCTGTACCGCACACTGTACGCCGATCCCGACCGCGCCCTGGCCCTCTACGAGCAGTGTCTCGCCAACCCGGCGCGCAGCGGCCACGCGCTGGCCTCACTGATGACCCTGCAGAGCGAGACCGCCGTCCGCGAAATTCGGTGGGATCGCAACAACCAGGCCATGGAGCTAAGGCGCCAAGCGGTCAACCCCGACTCTCCTGGGCGCACCGCGTTCTGAGCTCGCCCGCCGTCAGCGGAGGACCACACCGTCCCGTCCGCGGTCCAGCTCCGAGCGGTGGATGCGGATGACACGGCAACTCGGACCAACCCTCTTGATGCGCATGGTGGGCTCGCAGGCGACCCAGAGGGCCACCGTGCGCGTGCTCACCCCGTAGTGATCGGCGAACTGCTGCATCGTCAGCCACTCGGAAAGAGGCTCATCGGTCTGCTCCGCCATCGACATCCTCCCGGATCCACTTCTGTACGCGAGAAGAACCTACTGGCTTCAGCGCCGCTCGTCGCTGCGATCTTGAAGAGGCGTGCTCTTGGGGAGTCCTGATCTGATGGTCGTCCGGCATCGACCTCCTCGCCCCCACGAACATCGTCCCCGAGGAACTCCCAGCCCATCGGACTGCTCACCCTCAACCGCAACCCGGCGAACTACTTCGCCGAGACCGAGCAGGTCGCCTTCCACGTCGGCCACCTCGTGCCCGGCATCGATGTCACCGACGACCCATTGCCGGCAGGACGCCTATTCTGCCGACGATCTTCATCGCGGCGTCCGTTCCCTGGCTGGTCACAGGCACGTTGGTGGAAGTCTTCACGCTCTGAGTGTCGATCACGGATGCTGTCGGCTCGGGCTTGCGCCCCTCCTTCACGCGCGCCAGTCCGGTCAGGTCATAGTTGAGCTGGGCGAAAATTCCCTCGTCGCGCCAGGCGGCATAGTGGGCGTAGACGGTGCCGTGGTTCGGGAAGTCGTGCGGGAGGTATTTCCAGGGGATTCCGGTGCGGTTCACGTAGAGGATCGCGTTGAAGACGTCCCGTAAATCGACCTTGACCGGCTGTCCGGTTGGTCTGCGGTCGAGTCGGGCTTTTCTCCAGGCCGTCAACGTCGGCTCGATCAGGGACCATCGGGCGTCGGACAGGTCGCTGGGGTACGCCTTGCGCTCACTCGCGACGTAGCGTGATCACAGGCAAGGCGGAGGGCTCGGTTCCGCTGTTCATCGGGCGATTCCGCCGCAACCTCAAACCAGACGGACTTCCAGGCACGGAAGCGAACGAGACGGATGACTGAGCCTCCGGCCTGGAGAGCGCCATTCGCCGCCTATGGGATGAAGCCCCCCGAAGCAGGCCAGGGGCGAGATCCGCATATAGGGCTTGACCTGCATAAAAGCCCTCTTAATGGCTGGTTCCGTAGGCGGCCATGAACATGTCCAGCAGTCCGTCGACCGCATCCTCGTCGATGGGGCGGGTCGACAGCAGGCTGCGGTAGTACAGCGTGCCGCACAGCACCTCGGCGGCGAATTCCAGATTCGCCTTTGCGGTCAGTTCACCGGTCTGCTGGGCGCGGGTGATTCGGTCGAGGGTGCGCTGCTCGACGGTGACCAGGAATCGTTCGTGCAGGGTCGCCCGCAGCATGGAATCGGCCTGCGCCTCGGCGATGACTGCACGGTAGACGGGGCCGATCGGCGGGCTGGAGAGGGCGAGGCCCGAGCGTAGGAACTGTTCGCGCAAATCCGCGCGGACGTCCCCGGTGTCGCGGTAGTCCAGGTCGCTGGTCCACACGCGGCTGAGCGCGTCGAGCAGCAGCGCCGACATGGACGGCCAGCGCCGGTAGATCGTGTGTTTTCCGACCCCGGCCCTTCGGGCGACCGCCTCGATACTCAGGCCCGCGTAACCGACCTCCGCAGCCAGATCAAGGGTTACCTGCAGCAGCTCTTCGGTGCGCGCAGCGCCTCGGCGCCTCGGCGTGTCGGTCATGCCGCCATCCTAACGGCACACAGCGTGCCGTTGACAATGCCGCGGGCGGCGCGCAGAATTCAGACTCGATCGGCACGTCGCGTGCCGATGTCGGGTGTGGCGGCACGTCGCCACTCACGCGCTCAAGATCCAGTACGTCAGGTACTCAAGGGGAGATCTGCCATGAGCAGCACCGAAAGCAGCACGCACGAGGGATTCACGGCCGAGGAGCGGGCCGCGATGAAGGACCACGCCCAAGAGCTGAAGACGGAAGCGCGCCGCAGCTCGCACGCGGACAAGGCGGCGGAGGCGGCACGGGACGTGCTCGCGAAGATCGCCGACATGCAGGACTCGGACCGGATCATGGCTGAGCGCGTCCATGCCGTCATCACAGCCAGCGCCCCGGCCCTCGCGCCGAAGCTCTGGTACGGGATGCCCGCCTACGCGCTGGACGGCAAGATCGTGTGCTTCTTCCAGAGCGCGGAGAAGTTCAAGGCGCGCTATGCGACGCTCGGGTTCAGCGACCAGGCGAAGCTGGACGAGGGCCCGATGTGGGCAACCGGTTTCGCCCTGACCGAGGTGACGGCCGAGGTGGAGGCGCGCATCGGTGCGCTCGTGAAGCAGGCGGTCAGCTAGGACTTGTCCGGGCGATCATGTTCTTGAGATGGAACGAGCAAGACTTCGCCCAGGTCTTGGCATCTCCGGCGCCACCAGGGCCAAGCACGTGGCGCGTAGGGGTCGGGCAGGGTTCGCTCAAGGAACTCGGCGTCGGCCTTCTTGATGATCGACGCGATCTCTCGGGCCGCTCGTCTGTCGAGAGCCCCTATGGCCCGCTCGATCAGGAGGCGGTCGTCCCAGAGGTCGTAGCCCGGCAAGTGCGGTTGCGGCAAGTAGAGCGGCCAGCGTGGACGGCGCGCGAAGGCCTGCCAGCGGTTGATGGCGTCTTCGAGGTCCCGGACATGAAGGCCGCGTTCGACTTCAAAACGAACAGCCTCGCGGCGCGTACGCGGTGAGAGTTGTGATGGCCGACGCCGGTAGTCCCGAAAGCGGGAGCGGCAGATGGTGTCCAGACGTAGAGCAGCCGCCGTCTTGCGGGGCATGACTCTTCTTTCGAGATGGTTTTTCGGCGGTCACACTGCTGTGCGAGCCCGACTGTGAGGTCGCTCGAATTCTAGCAATTGCACCTGGTCGAACATGCGACGGCCCGGTGTCCGGGTCGTCGCATGTGGACATGGGGCGGGGTGACCTGACAGACGCGGAGTGGGAACAGTTGCGGCCGTTCCTGCCGGTCGGCAATCGGCGTTGTGGACGGTGGCGGGATCGCCGGCAGATGATCGACGGGATTGTGCACCGGGTGCGGACCGGTGTGCAGTGGCGTGACCTGCCGGAACGGTTCGGGCCGTGGAAGACGGTCTATGAACGGCACCGCCTGTGGTCGGCCGACGGGACGTGGGAGCGTCTGCTGCAGCAGGTCCAGGCTGCCGCAGATGCCGCGGGTGATATCGACTGGGGCATCTCGGTGGACTCCACCCATCGTTCACGCCCACCAGCACGCGGCCGGTGCACGCACCGATCCGCCGCCGGCCCCGTCGTCAAAGGGGGCCGAGCCGGCAGAACACCAGGACGAGACCGCGTGGCAGAGCCTGCACGGCCGCCTGGTGGAGATGGTGCAGGAAGTGAGGGCCTGGGCCGTTCGCGGGGCGGGTTCACCAGCAAACTCCACCTGAGCGCGGACGGCCGATGCCGCCCTCTGTCCTTCATCGTCACGCCCGGACAGCGGGCGGACTGCACTCAGTTCATGAAGGTGCTGGACAAGATTCGCGTGCCCAAGCTCGGCCTGGGAAGGCCCCGCAAGAAGCCCGACAGCGTCGCCGCGGACAAGGCCTGTAGCAACGGACCCATCCGCAAGTACCTGCGAGGTCGCGGCATCCGGCACGCCATCCCGGAGAAGACCGACACCCAGGCCGCCCGCCTACACAAAGGCTCACGCGGCGGACGGCCACCCGGCTTCGACGAAGAACGATACAAGAAACGCAACACCATCGAACGAGCCATCAACCGACTCAAACAGCACCGAGCCGTGACCACCCGCTTCGACAAACGCGGCTACGTCTACCTCGGCACAGCCACCGCAGCAGCACTCACCATCTGGCTCAGAACGTGATCGACCGGACAGGCCCTAGCCGGCCCCGCCTCCGCCCCTCCCAGCCGTGCTGCGCCGGATGCCGCGACTTCTTCAGGGGCTCCGGTGCCGGCTCCGCCGGCGGGGACGAACGTGCCGCTGTTCCAAGCACTCGCCTGGATTGAGGAAGCCCCCGAGGGGCCGCGGGACGACTACAGCCGCGCCCAGTGCAAGCACTGGAACAAGGGCCTCAACCCGAACGATGGCTGCGACACCCGCAAGGAGGTCATCCTGGCCGAAGCCCTCGAAGCCCCGGCGGTCGGGCCGAAGTGCGCGCTGATGGGCGGCCGGTGGTGGTCGGAGTACGACCAGACGTGGATCACCTCGGCGTCCTCTCTCGACGTCGGCCACATGGTCCCCCTCGCCGAGGCCTGGGACTCCGGAGCAGCCGCCTGGACCGCGGCGCGGTGTGAGGCATACGCCAACGACCAGGGGGCGCCGAACAGCCTGATCGCGGTGTCCGGCAGTTCCAACCGGTCCGAGGCGGACAAGGACCCGGCCGACTGGCTGCCCATACCCGCGGACCGGTGCAAGTACGCCGCGGACTGGGTGGCGGACAAACTCGGCTGGAACCTGGCCTCGGACGTCGGCGAGCGCGACGCGCTGACCCGCCTCGCCGAAGCCTGCCCGGCCGCCACCGTCATCTACGAACAGGTCCCGTAACCGGGTCTCCGGAGCCGAGGCCGTCGTCAGTGACCCGGTGCGGAAGTGCCGGGTTCGCGGCGTCGGCCTGAGATCTGGGATGCACCCACGGTCACCGGGATCGCTCCCAGGCTGTCCTGTGCCGCTGAAGATTGAGCGTGTGTCATCGAAATCTGAGTGGCCCGTGTCACTTGTGGTCTCCCAGGGGCGGTCACGAGTACCCCAGGTCGACGACCAGATCGCATCGGGAAGCGGCCGGCGCTCTGTCGCATCGCCAGGTGCCGGAGTGCCAAGGACTCATTCAGTCCTACGTTCCGAGCCGCTCGGCCAGGAAGGCGATGATCTCGTCCCGGGCCTGCATGGTGGGGTGACCGTCCTGGCCGACGAGGTGTGCCGTGACGACGCTGTGGGCGCAACCGACGACGTCACGGAAGAAGGGCGGCGGGTTCGTGTTCGCCGTCTCGGCTTTGAGTACGCGGCCGTCGAATGCGTCCCCGAGCAGCGCTCGGTAAGCCGCGAACCGCTGACCAGTGCACCACCTGTCGTTGTCGAAGCGGTAGGCGAGAACCTTCAATCCCTCTCGCGCCACGCGTTCAGCCACGGCAGCGGCGTCTTCGTCGCTGATCTCCAGAGCGCCGGGATCGTCCAGCGGAAGCGACGGATGGTTGACCACCGGTGCGATGACAGCCGGTTCGAGCGCCATGGTCAAGGCGAAGTTGCCGGTAAAACACAAACCGACGGCGCCGACGCCAGGCCCGCCGCGCTCGGCGTGCGCCAGGCGGGCGAGGCCGCGCAGCCATGTGACGACGGGGCTGGTGCCGCCACCGGCGAAGGCTCGGAACTCGGCACTGACGCAGGCGCGTCGAACGACGGTCTCACCTGCCTCGGCGAGCGGATAGGCACCGTCGACGCCGAACAGAGAGGGCAGGTACACGGAGAAGCCGGCATCGCGCACCCACCGCGCGAACCGCGCGACGTCGGGGCTGATACCCGGCATCTCGGGCATGAGGATGACTGCCGGTCCTGACCCGGCAACGTACACGGTCTTGCCGACGCCATCGACGCTGACGGCTCGCCGTGAGAAGTCGTCCAAGGGGTCGCTCTGTCCTCGCATGATTGTCATGACCGAGATGATGACGAGCGGCCGCCCTTCCGAGAAGCGGCGGCATCGCCACGTATCACGGTAATATCGCCACCCGTTCGAAGGTTCCGGAGGGGCCGCATGAGTCCGCTGCGCGTTGGTGTGCTGGCCTACCCCGGCTGCTTCGCGTCGGAGGTGTTCGGCGTCCCTGACCTCCTGGCCATGGCAACTCACGTCGCCGCGGCACAAGGGTCGGTTCAGCCGGCCTACGAGGCGTCGGTCATCTCGCCCCGGCGCCGTGTGATCGCGGCCGGCGGCTCGGTCCTCGATGTCTCGGCGGTTCGCCCGGTGGACGTCCTGATCGTGCCGGGATTCGAGCTTTCGCCCACGCTCGATCTCGACGCGACACTCGCAAACCTGGGACCGGAAACAGCGTCGATTCGATCGCAGGCGGCCTCGGGGACCGCTGTCGTATCGATCTGCGTGGGCGCCTTCCTGGTCGCTGAAGCCGGGCTGCTCGACGGGCGCCAAGCGACCACGTCCTGGTTGTTCGCGGATCGGTTCGCCCGCCGGTACGCCGACGTGCGCCTCCGCCCGGAGAACTTGGTCGTGACCGACCGGGGGGTGACGACCACAGCGGCCTTCAGCGCCATGTACGACTTCGCCCTGCAGCTCATCCGCGAGCACGACGGCCCCCGCGTCGCCCGTAGCACCGCGCGTATCGCGCTTGTCGATGATGCCCGTTCCACGCAGGCTCCCTATGTCGACCCGGGGCTCATACCCACTGTGGGCAGGGAGTTCTCGCTCAGCGTCAAGCGGTGGCTCGACCAGAACCTCAGTGCTCGCTATGACCTGCCCACCCTCGCCCAGGAGTTCCACGTCAGCACAAGAACCATGCTCCGCCGCTTCGGCGACGAAGCCGGCGAGACTCCACTCGCGTACCTGCACACGGTTCGGGTGCGCCGAGCCAGACACCTGCTGGAGACGACCGACAGGACCGTCGCGAGCATCGCCGCCGAGGTCGGGTACGGCGACCCTGGGACGTTCAGCGACATCTTTGCCAGACATACGGGCCGGCGGCCGAGAGAATACCGCGCGATATTCCGTCGTCGCTCCGACCACCACGGGCCAACCCGACGAACGCAGACTTGAGACCCGCCCACGACGGCAACAGGCCCCCTCAAGGCCGGGCCGAAGCGCAAGCCCTTCATCGCAGACACCGCGCACCGGCTGCTGGACCGGATCGATTAGCACACCCATGTGGAGGTGATCGCGGCATTCGCGGCGCCGCTGACCTTCCGGATGATCTGCGCGATCCTCGGCGTCCCGCGGGAACTGGACGACGCGGCGACGCGCAACACCCTGATGACCACTATCTCCCCTGCTCCGGGCGTGGACCCTGCCCGGGCGGAAGGCGACCTGCACGACCTGCTGGACATCCTGATCGCCGGCAAACGCACGGGCGGCGAGCGCGACGAAGTGAACCTGCTGCGCGCTCTCGTACAGGCCAGTGACGACAGCGGGGCGCCGAGCGAGGAGGAACTGCGCTCCACCGCCTACCTGCTGGTGGGCCACGACACCACCACGAACCTCATCGGCAACGACATGCTCGCCCTGCTCGGCAACCCCGGCCAGGCAGCCCGCCTGACCGGACCGGGGGCCAGTCCCGGCCTGGTCACCACCGCCATCGAAGAGCTGCCGCGCTACGACTCCCCGTGCGGGACGCGACGTTCCGGCGCGCGGCAGAGCCCATCGGTCTCCACGGGCAGCTGATCGACGAGGGGGACATCGTCAGCCTCCTGATCGGTTCCGCCAACCGGGACGAGGCCCGCTTCCCCGACGCGGACCGGCTCGACGTGGGCCGAACACCCAATGACCACCTTGCCTTCGGCTACGGCCGCCACTTCTGCATCGGCGCCGCCCTGGCCCGCCTCCAAGGCACCGTCGCCTTCCCCCTGCTGCTCGAACGATTGGGCCCCGTAGATCTGGCCAAGCCGACCGACGAGCTCCCCTGGCGGCCGTCCCGGGTAATGCGCGGACCGGCCGCACTACCCGTCGTACGCAACCGACCGCTCCCGCCCACGCCGCCGAACCGTCCCCCGACCAGGAGCACACCAGATCGACAGCCAAGACCCCGCGACGGTGACCGAGCCACGCCCCGGCGTCCTGCTCATCACCCTCATCAGGCCCCACGTCCGCAACGCCATCACCCAGTCCCCGGCCGACGCCATGGACACGGCCCTGACCCGGCTGGAGACCACCACCCGCCTGGCCGTCGGCATCCTCACCTCAGGACACGCTGCCCCGGCACACCGTCCCCGGTGCCGGGGTGCGGCCCGTGCGGAGGTAGTGGTCGACCTTCTCCGCGACGCAGCGGTTCTGGGGGTATGTGCCGTGGCCCTCCTCCTGGGCCGTCAGGAGGACGCCGACGCCGTCGCCCAGGGCGCGGGCCATGTGGCGGGCGCCGGGGTAGGGGGTGTTCGGGTCGCCGGTGCCGCCGACCACCAGGACGGGGGCCGCGCCGTCGGCGTTCACCTGCAGCGTGGCGCGCTCGCCGTCGAACGGCCAGTCGTAGCAGAGGTAGACGCCGGTGGACCAGGCTGCGCCGAAGACAGGTGAGGCGGCTTTGATGCGGGCCTCGTCCCGGTCGAAGCGTTCGAGGCTGGGGCGAAGGCTGGAGTCCGCGCAGGTGATCGCGACCAGGGCGGCGCGGCTGCTGTCGCGCGGGGTCGCCGCGCGGTCGGCGGAGCCGACGTCGTCCGCGCCCTTGCTCAGCGGACGGCCGTCGTTGCGGTCGATCAGCGCGGTGAGGGCCTTGGCGAGCGGCGCCCAGCCGTCCGTGCCACGGTCGAGATAGTCGCTGACGGCGTACGCGAGGTCGTCGGCGTCGAGGCTCCCTCCGGCGCCGGCCGGGGCGGGCTTCTTCTCCAGGCGATCGGCCAGGCGCGCCATGCGCCGCGCGGCCTCCTCGGGCCCGTCGCCGGTCGGGCAGTGGCGAATGCGAGCCGCGCAGTGCGCGGCGAACCGGTCGAATGCCGCCTGGACCGCCTTGACCTGCGACACCTGCTTCTCGTCGAGGTCCTCGGTCGGATCGACGGACGCTTCGAGGACGAGCCGTCCGACGTGCGACGGGTACAGGTGGGCGTAGACCGCGCCGAGGGCCGTTCCGTACGAGACGCCGAAGTAGTGCAACTGCTCGTCGCCGAGGAGGTAGCGCATCAACTCGAGGTCGCGCGCGGTGTGCGAGGTGCCGATGTACGGGAGGAGCGTCCCGGAGTGCTCGGCGCAGGCTTCGGCGCTGTCGTAGCCGGTGTCGTCCGCGGTCTTCCCGCATCGCACGGGAATGGTCGCGCCGACGCCGCGCGGGTCGAAGGAGACCAAGTCGTAGCGGTCGAGGAGCGGCTCGTACTGGTTGAGGAATTCGGGCAGTCCGCTCACGCCGGACACGCCGGGGCCGCCGAAGTTGAGGACGAGCGAGCCGATGCGCCGGGCGTTCGGTCCGGTGGCCTTGCGGCGGATCAGGGCAACGTCGATCGTCCTGCCGTCCGGTTTCCGATAGTCGAGGGGGGCCTTCATGGTGGCGCAGTCATAGCCCGTGCGCGCGGTGGGCGGCGAGGTGCAGTCGGACCAGTGAAGGTGCTGGCCGGTGGTGAGGGCAGTGGGCAGACCGGAGGGCGGGTTGCTCGCGATGAACTCCGTACGCGGCTCCGCACTTCGGCCGGGAGCGTCGTGCTGGAGCCAGGCGCTGACGGCCCCGATCACGGTGAGGACGGCCACGGCGATGATGCGCACGCCGACCGAAAGGCCTGGTTTGCGGCTTCGTATCGGATGTGCGTCACTCATCGAAACCCCAGCGCTCCCGCCCCTGGACACCGGCCCCGTGCCCGTATGCCCGTACCCGTGATCGTCCCACCGCCAAATGCGTTCAGGATACAAGCCTCGACTTCGACCGCCTGCAAATCACCTGTCTCCAGGGCCAGTTCAGCGACGGCCGGCACGGCCCCTGCCCGACGTCCTCGCTCACGGCCATCGCCTTGAACACCGAACACCTCAGCGGCCTGTCACCGACCGGGGAAACCCCCTCACCACGGCCACCGATCGCCTCCCAGACCTTCCCGGACCTTCCCGGACCAGCACAGCATGCCTCGGTGCAAGTCCTGGCGAACGCGGGCGAGGGCTTCGCCCAGCAGGCCTCGCAGCGCCGAATACTGGACCGGATGCGCGTCGAGCAACTCACTCAGGCCGCGGGCCGCGCCGCACACCATCGGCCGGTCCGTGTCGAACGCTGTGGCGCCCTGTCCTCCCCCACGGCATGACCTGCCTCCATCGTGTCAATCAGGGCGAACGCGGGCGACCGGAAAGCTGCCGTGGTTCCCGCGTGCGCGAGCACGGCCTGACCGCAGGGCCTGGTCACCTCACAGCCCACGTTGCGGGTCGTGCGTCCCCAGCCAGCCGGGGACGACACCGGCTACCGGCCTGGCAGAGCGGACCACTGCACCGACGGGTACCTATCGGCTGCCGATTTCGGCATGCCGGGGACGCGGCAGTTCGTCCAGGTCCATCAGCCGTACCAGACAAAGCAATTCGGTCGACTCCGCACGGCCGCGTGACGTCTGCTTTGCACGATCCTCACCGCGACACGGCCGCCAAGTCCCTGGTCAGGGCGCCAGCACAATTCTGCCGAACACCTCCCCCGCGTCCATCCGGTGGTGGGCAAGCGCCGCCTGGTCCAGAGGCAACACCTCGTGCACGACAGTGCGCAGGTCCC
This sequence comes from Streptomyces adustus, assembly GCF_009377175.1. Classification (GTDB taxonomy): domain Bacteria; phylum Actinomycetota; class Actinomycetes; order Streptomycetales; family Streptomycetaceae; genus Streptomyces; species Streptomyces adustus. Next base: position 17,141 of record NZ_VJZD01000027.1, on the reverse strand, counting down.
CGTGCGCAGCATCGGCGAACTGGGAGGACCGCACGCTCTGCCGGTCGGGACCGGGCACGGTGTCGGAGCTGAAAGTGGCGAACGACAACGACTTGCGGAAGGCGTCCATCAGCCGCATGCCGAAGTCCGCCGGTGGCTGCCCGCCCACCACACCGACAGCCACAAACCGCCCGTTGGGATTCAGCTTGTCCAGGAAAAGGGGAAGCTGGGGGCCTCCCACGACATCGATCACCACATCGAAGCCCAGCGGTGTGTCCGGGCCGCCCTCGCCGGTGCGGTCGAGGACATGGGTGGCGCCCAGGTCCCTCAAGCGGGTGCCACGGTCCACCGACGAGGTGGTGACCGCCACCGCGCTCGCGCCGCGCCTGGCTGCGAGCTGGACCGCTGTGATCCCGATGCTGCCAGCCGCACCGCGTACGAGCACCGTCTCTCCTGGCGTGAAGCGGGCCCGTTCCAGGGCGAAGTGGGCGACCACGCCGGAGCCGCCGAGGGTCACCGCGTCGGCGCCGGTCAGATCGTCGGGCAGTGCAAGGACGTCCTCGACCGCGGCGACGGCCTGCTCGGCATATCCACCGGACAGGCCGGTGAACGCCCACACCCGCCGCCCGATCCACGAGGTGTCCACGCCCTCTCCCACCGCGGCAACCCTTCCCGCGACCTCGCTGCCGAGCACGTGGCCCTCCCGGAAGCCGTAGGCGGCAAGCGTTCCCCGGCGGATCACCGCGTCCACGCCGCCTACCCCGATCGCCTCCGTGGCGATCCGCAACTGCCCCGGGGCAGGCACGGGCGCCGGCACATCGACGACCTCCATGCCACCGGGATCGCCGAACGTCCTGATCACGACCGCTTTCATCTCTGCTCCTCAGGCCGGTTGAGGGACGGTTCGCAGTTGCTGCGGCCGTGCGTCCCGAGCCGCCCCCGTCGGCCATCACGGGTGAACGGGTGAAGTGCCGGGACGGGACAGCAGCACTGCCACCGGACCGTAACGGACACCCCCGTCCGTTTGGTTAAAGTGAGAAACGATGACCAACCAATTGCCTCAGACCGTGCGCTCCGACGCCCGCGACAACCGGGCCCGCATCCTGGACGCTGCCCGCGCGGTGTTCGGCAAGGAGGGCCTGAGTGCACCCATGCGCGAGGTCGCCCGGCATGCGAGCGTCGGCCCCGCCACCCTGTACCGGCACTTCCCGACCAAGCAGGCACTGGTCGTGGAGACTTTCGCCCAGCAGCGGCGGGCGTGCCAGGCCGCCGTCAGCGACGCCCTTGCGGACCCGGACCCGTGGCGCGGATTCCGGAGCCTGGTCGAGCGGATCTGCGAACTCCACGCGCACAGCCGAGGATTCGCCGACGCCTTCATGACCGCCTTCCCCGAGGCCATGGACTTCGCCGACGACCGCGAGCAGACATGGCGCGCGGTCGGCGAACTGGCCCGCCGCGCCCAGAAGACCGGCCGACTGCGCGCCGACTTCGTCATCGACGACCTGGTCCTCATGCTCACAGCCCACCGGGGCCTCCGGGACACTCCGAGTGCGGCCCGGATCACGACCTCGCGCCGCTTCGCCGCCTATGTGATCGAGGCGTTCCGCGCCCCACCGGAGACGGCAGCCCCTACGCCGCTGCCGCCGGCACCACGCCTGCGGCTCACCCGCTCGCCCAGCACGCCCAGCACGCCCAGCACGCCATAGAACGTTGCCTGGAGGTTCGCCGATCCTTGTGACCAGGGCGTGCCGGGGAGGTGGGACGGCATGGAGGACCGGCGAGCAGCCCACAGGGCCGACTGAATCAGGGCAATGGGCTGGAGCCGCCGGCAGACCGAGGCTCCGGTGGAGAGCCCGTGGCTGGCGTCAACCTGCTTTGCATCGACGAGCTTGGCTACCTCGAACTCGTCGGCCGCAAGCCGAGATGCTGTTCCAGGTCTTAGACGTTGTTTCTTATGGTGCCCCTGCGGTTATCGTGCCTGGGGGCACCCTCCATCGGGGTGGACAGGGAGCCGGGGGGATCGTGGACGAGACGTTTGACGCCGTGGGAGAAGCACTGTGTTGCGCCGCAGCCATTCGCCTGGGCGGAGCCGTCCAGGTGCTGACCGAGCGATCTGGCCTGCTTGAAAACTACAACTCGATCATGGCGGGAGTGGAGAACATCACGGCATTTCTTGACGGCCAAGAACTCGACAACGACTTGCTTGGCCATGCGTTTGCCGAGAGCTGGTCCCTGGGTGCCAGCTACCCGACAGGGCTCGCGGGCCGCACCTTCGTTAACGACTGGTCGCGTCTGGTGTTCGGCACGGTGGGCCTCACCAAGCCAAAGCAGTGCAACTTCGGGGCAGCCCAGGCGCTGGACTTCGCCTCGCAGGCGGCGGCAGCTTGGCCGTCCGCCGTCCGCATCGGCTCCTTCGACAGCCTGGCCCGCTTCGAGCTGGCTTGCCAGCAGGAGGCGGAAGACCGGCTACGGAAGGACGGTCTGCCCGCTCTATGGAAACTGGCGGAAGTCCGGTCGAAGCAGTATCGCCAGGCGGCAGAACAGCTCATCGGGTAATCGGCATCTCAGCCAGTGAGCCTTCGATAGCCGATGAGGGCCGCGGCTATACCGACGAAGGCGAGGAAGTGTTCGGCCTTGCGTTCATAGCGTCGGTGGAGCCGACGGCAGCCTGCCAGCCAGGACACGGTTCTCTCGACCACCCAACGATGTCGGCCCAGCCGTTGTGATGACTCGATGCCCTTGCGGGCGATGCGGTGACGGATTCCCCGCTTACGGAGCCATCGGCGCAGGTGGTCGTAGTCGTAACCTTTGTCAGCGTGTAGTTTCGCCGGCCGTCGGCGCCGAGGGCCGCGTCTGGAGCGGATGGGCGGGATGCCGCGCACGAGCGGTTCCAGGCCGAGGCTGTCGTGCATGTTGGCGCCCGAGATCCCCAGCGAGATCGGCAGTCCGTTCCGGTCGGTGATCAGGTGGATTTTCGATCCCGGCTTGCCGCGGTCGGTCGGATTCGGTCCGGCCAATGGCCCCCTTTTGCCGCTCTCAGGCTGACCAAGTCGATGGCGCACCGCGACCAGTCCAGCTCGCCTCGCGCTCCGAGTGCGTCAAGGATCACCCGGTGGAGCCGAGCCCAGACACGGGCCCGGCTCCACTGGGCGAACCTTCGGTAGACCGTCTGCCAGCTCGGACCGAACACCGGCGGAAGCTGCCGCCACGTGCAGCCAGAGGTCGCAACGAAAATGATCGCCGCCAAGGTCTCGCGGTCACCCGCACGCCGTCGGCCCCCGCCTTGCGGACGTGTCACCTCAGTCGGCGGCACCACCCGCCGGAACAACACCCACAACTCATCGGGCACCAAACGCGCGACCAGATCCGTCATGCACGGTTCAACGAACGATCAAGCCAAAAGAAACGGCGTCTTAACCGAGAGGGAGGAGAAAAACAGTGTGGCCATCGCCTCGAACGAATCGTTCGGAGGCTGGACCAAGGCGTTCACCGACCCCAGGCTCTGCGCGGCCATCGTCGACCGACTCCCCTTCAACGGCACCGTCATCGAGACCGGCACCGAGTCCTACCGCCTCGCCCGGACCAGGGCCAAGCAGCAGACGAAGAAGTAGCCCCGCCGGCTGGCCGGTGGAATCTAATCCCCGCTGTCTCGGGCCTGGCGGTCCAGGAACTCAATCAGCCGTGTCTCCGAACGTCCAGGCCTCTCCCGTTGTTCGAGGGGAAGCGAAGCAAGGGCGTCGACCAGGACCCGCTTTCGCGGGACGTGCACCATGTTGCCGGAGTAAATCCGGCAACTGGAACACCAGGCGAGGCCGATGCACCGCTCGAACATGGAGGACTCGGGCGGATGGAATCGGTACTGGTACAAGCGGACGGACGTTCCGCAGGCGGCACAGATCCGGCGGTCCCCGTCGGAGACCGTTTCCCAGGTTCCGACCTTGCGCCAGTGCTGCCGCCCGGTCGGTGCCCTTCAAGTCGTCATACCCAGCATCCTCTCTCACAGCGAGTCGCCCGGCACAGCCGTCCCGGCGAAGCTGGGGCCGGAGCAGACCGGAAGCCGGGGCCACTTCAAGCCGGAACAATCGCCGCACCAGCCCCGAAGCGGAGCCAGTTCGGGCCGGAAAAGCGGGGCCAGGTCAGACCGTTAACGCCACACGGTGTCAGCCAGTTCCGCGGCAGCCTGTCCGCAGCCCGCGTCGATGCGATCCAGGCCCAGCCTGTCGATGGCATCGATCACGGGCGTCTGGTAACGCCCAGTGCGCGCAAGGAACTTGCCCATGAGAACCTGTTCCTCGTCTGCGGCTGGTCCGTAACAGCCCGTCGTGTGAGCGCGGGCGCGTACTACGGAGTCGTCGGTGGTGAGCCACACGGCGGCCGTGCGCGGCACCTGAAGCCTCACGACGTGGACGGGCCAGAGTGCCGACCCTTCCAGGACCAGGCCCGTCCTGCCGCGGTCCTCGGTCGCACGGTCTGTGATCAGCTCTTCAACGCGGGGCCACGGTCGGTCGTAGTGGCCGAGAACCCGAGCTTCTCCGCCACCACTTGAGCAACAGTCGACATCCCGGTCCGCCTGGACCAGTTGGACGCCCTGCTGGCCGGCTACACCGCCCAACGGCCCCTGAGCGATGCGGAGGCACACGCCCTGCCGCTGATGCTCACCCTGGTCAACGCCGAGTACGCGCTGACCGAGATGGACTACTTCCACGGCATCACCCGTTCCCCGGCGAACACAGCGCTGGCCCGCGCCTACTACACCGAGCACACCGCCTGGTTCACCACCACGCAGGGACACGCGCTCCTACAGCACCTGCACCGCAGACTGGGGGTCTGAGCCACCCGGAGAAGGTCCTGGACAGGGCACTGGCCGCGAGAGCGCGCCTGCTGCCGTGGCGAACCTGGGGTCCCGGGCCTGCCCGGGACCCCAGGCCCTTTCGGCGCCCGCCGATTCTGACGCTGCGTCAGCGGCAACGGCTGTCCACCAGCAGTCGACAGGTGACGTCGGCGCGATGGAGCACCCCGCCGTTCTCCTGGGTGGAGACGCGTGTCCCGTCTCCACCCAGGCGCTCCCCCATTCCTCGCGATCACTCCTCGCGGTTCTTGTCCTCGTCGGCGGCATTGCAGCGGCCTCCGCCACCCGTGAAGTGCCACGCGTTGGCCGTCGAGGCGCCTCTCGTGCGGCGGTCGCCTGTCAGTGCGGGGGTGCGAGGAACCCGTCGACCACGCAGCGAACCTTTGAGACCGCGTCACTTTCACCCAGGCGCAGTGCGGTGTTTGCTGCGTTGAGCACGGCGTCGATCTGAAAGACCGTGAGGTCCACGTCCAGTTGGGCGATCTCCCCGGTGTTCACGGCGCAGCCGAGTTCGCCGGCGAGAAGAGCGAGCCAGGTGCTGCGGTGGAGCAGCAGGGTGTCACGGACCTTCCCGGGCCGGCTGTCGAAGTCGGGGAGGCAGGCCGCCCAGAAGCAGCCTCCGGCGAACAACGGTGCCTCGATGTAGGAGATCCAGCGTTCCGTCAGTGCGCGGAGCCTGGCGGTGCCCGGCTGAGCGGTCTGTGCGGGGCGGATGACCGCTTCGGTGAACTCTTCGCGCGCCGACTCCGCGACCGCGAGCTGCAGGTTCTCCTTGGTCTTGAAGAGCGTCTGGATGCCGCTCTTGCTCAGCCCCAGGTCGGTGGCCAGACGGCCGATGCTGAGCCCGTTGAGCCCTTCCAGGGAGGCGACGTCGACACCGTGGCGCGTGATCTTGTGCCGGGTCCGGGCACCGCGGACGAGGCGCCGGTCCGCCACGGTCGCGCCTGCTGCTTCCGTTGAAGACACGGCCACTTGTCGCCCTCGGCTCTCTGAGTGCTCGTTCATCGACTCCATCCTGTCATGTCGCTTGCCTCAAGCATACGACCGATCGTACGTTTACTTTGCAGGCATGTTGATCGAAGGAGGCACCTATGCACGAACAACGCAGGTTCGAACTGGCTCACGCGCTCGCCGTCGCCAAGAGCCGGCAGGACGTTCCAGCCGCCCTGCGGCTCTTCCACCCCGACATGGTCCTTGAGAGTCCGCCTTTCGGTACGACGTCTCGGGGCCTGGCCGAGAACGAGAAGGCATTACGGCGGTTCTTCGCCTCGTTTCCCGACTACGACGTCGTCCTGCACGGCCACGCGAACAACGACGACACGCTCGTGTGCTGGGGTACAGCGCGGCTGACCATGACGGGCAACCGGTTCGGTGCTGTCCCCAACGGCGCACGTGCTGAGATACCGGTGTTCATCCAGTTCACCTTCAAGGACGACCTGATCGCAGGAGAACGCTTCTTCTTCGACCTGGCGACGCTGTGCGCCCAGTCGGGAGTCTCGACGGACGCGGTCCGACAGAGACTGTTCCCCGCGCTCGCAGGAGGCGACGCGGCATGACGGCAGACCCGCGTGTGAAGGACGTCGGCGAGATCCGGACAGCGCACCTCTTCGACATGGTCGTCGACCTGAACCCCCGCCTGCCCATCGGCAACGGCCCGTTCGGTCGGCGCGTCCTCTTCGGTGCGGCGGGCGGCACGTTCCACGGCCCCAGGCTGAGCGGCCACGTCCTCCCCGGCGGGGGAGACTGGGCGCTGTTCGCCCCCGACGGGGCGATGAACCTGGACGTACGCCTGACACTGCGCACCCACGACGACGCCCTCCTGCACATGACCTACGGCGGCCGCTGGGTCACCCCGCCCGAGGTGCGCGACGCCCTGGCCGACCCGGACGAGCGGTACCGGATCGACCCAGCCCACTACTACTTCCGGACCAACCCGCTTTTTGAGACGGGGGCAGAGCCTTACGCATGGCTCAACGACACAGTCTGTGTCGGGTCGGGATACCTCGTCGAAGGCGGAATCGCTTACAAGGTCTTTCAGATCCTGTGACGAAACGTCATGGCGGGGATACGCCGGGCGCGAGGGCCCTCCGTGTGCAAAGATTCGCGCCGCGCCCACGCACCGGCCCTCAACGTGGTGCACACCGCCGGCGCTGCCCCCAACGCCATCGGTGGTCCTGCCTGAACTCCTGATTCAAGGGCGTCCACGCCCCGTCTGCCGCCGGGCCGCACAAGAAGCGCTGCCCCAACCCCCACACCGCTTGAGCGACCTGGTCCTCCTGGCCGAGGACGGGCGACCGGAGACGCTGAGGGCATAAGCGGAAACCCTGATGCAGCACCTCGTCAGGACGGCGTACACCAAGCCCGGCTACCTGCCGTCCTGGGTGCAGGCCGCGTGCGGTGCCCACAGCAGCGCACCGTGCCCGCCGGAGTGGGGCGGCCGGTGGGCACGGCTGGGGAGGCGTACGTGCGTTCCATGCCGTCAGCTCATCCGCCGACCCCGACCAGGCTGACGGCCATGAGCCCCGACCATCGGTCACGCTCCGGCAACGCGGCCTTCTCGCGCGCTGACCAGTGAAGTTCGCCGGGTGAGTGGTGGCGTGTTCCTTACGGCTGGTGGTCGGTTTTCGAGTGTGGTCGGGCGAACCAGCTGTCGCGGGCGGCGCTCAAGCCGTCTGTCGGCTGGTCGGGAAGCAACTCGAAGAACTTCCATGCGTATTCGTAGGGATCGAGGCACTCGAAGTACCGCTCGCCCCACGGTGCGTCGACCGGGCTGGTGGTGACGGTGCATCCGGCCGAACGGCAGTAGACAGCCGTCGCATTCACGTCGTCCACCTCGATGCCGATGACTACGCCGAGGCCCCGTGGTCCGATCTGCGTGACGCGTTCTCGGTCGCTGTCGGGAAACGGCATGCCGGCGAGGGCGTCGACGAGCAACTGGAACTCACCGCGGCGCAGGATCGCCATGACCGTCGAGCCGTCCCGTCCGGGTATCGCTCCGATCGGCTCGAACCCGAGCCCCTGGTAGAACCTGGCTGCCTCGGACACGTCCGGGACGCGAAGCCCGACCCGGAAGGAAGCCTCATCGGCCATTTCAGCCTCCGTTCAGCATGCTGGTCACTACCGGCACGATGCACCAACACGGCAGACGGCGGCCAGTAGGTGCAGGCTGCTCAGGCTGCTTGTACCCGCGTCCGTCCCCGGCGTTCGAGCACGGTGCGCAGTCGTTGCGCAGCCCTTTTGCGCAGCCTCCGTGGGGGTTGCGCAAACAGGGCTGCGCAGCGGATCGAGGGTCGTGCGCAGCCGGAAGGTGATGAGAAAGGTGTCTGCCAGCCAGGTGAGTACCCGGCCGAGCCGTGATGGTGCCGTCCCCACGGTCCGACTCGGCCGGGCAGGCCCGTCCGTCCTCAGTGACGGGCTGCTTCAGGGGCGCGCCGGACACCGGCGACGGCCACGAGTGCGCCGGCGACGGCCAGTACGGCAGAGACGAGCGCTGCGGTGTGCACGCCGTTCATGAACGCCTGGTGGCTGCCCTCGATGACAGCGTCCTGCAACTGGGCGGGCGTCTGGCCCGAGACCGGGGCCACGCCCATCGACACCGCGTCCTTGGTGCCCTGGAGGCCTTCGGCCGCGGGACTGGGCACGCCGGCCGAGGTGAGCTCGCCGCTGAGCGTGGAGCCGACCCGGCTGCTGATCAGCGACACCAGTACGGAGGTGCCCAACGCGCCGCCGATCTGCAGGGCCGTGGCCTGCAGGCCGCCCGCGACACCGCCGTCCTGCACCGGCGCGTTGCCGACGATGGCGTCGGAGGAGGAGGCCATGACCATGCCGACGCCCAGGCCGAGCGCGATGAACGGCGGCCACAACGCGGAGTACGAGGATTCGGCGCTCCAGCCGAGCATCGCGAAGCACGCGGCGGCCTGCAGAGCCATGCCGAGCGGCATGGTCAGGCGCGGGCCGAACTTCTGGGTGAGCACCGCTCCCAGGGGAGAGGCGACGACCGAGGCGAGGCTGAGGGGCAGGGTCCGTACGCCTGCCTGGACCGGGGTGAAACCACGGACGTTCTGCAGGTAGAGCATGACGAAGAAGATCACGCCGAGCAGGATGAAGAAGTTCAGCGCGGTGATGACGGTGCCGATGGACAGCGCCGGGTTACGAAACAGGCGCATCGGGAGCAGGGGGCGGGCCACCCGCGTCTCGTACCAGCCGAACAGCAGCACCACGACGACGCCGGCTCCGATGGTCCCGAGCGTGCCGCCCGACGTCCATCCCCACGTCTCGCCCTTGACGACACCGAACACCATGGCCAGCAGACCGATGGCCAGCAGCACGACGCCGGGCAGGTCGAACTTCTCCTGCACGGCCGCAACATTCTTGCTCTGCGGCAGTACGACGATGCTGAAGATCAGGGCGATGACGCCGACGGGAGCGTTGATGTAGAAGACCGACTCCCAGTTCACGTGCTCGACCAACAGGCCCCCCACGATGGGCCCGAGTGCTGTGGAAACCGACGAGACCATGGCCCAGATACCGACCGCGATGCCGAACTTCCGCGGCGGGAAGACGGCACGCAGCATCCCGAGGGTGTTGGGCATCAGCAGCGCGCCGAAGAACCCCTGTGGCGCGCGGAAGGCGATGACACCCTCGATGGAGCCCGACAGCCCGATGGCGACGGACGCGGCGGTGAACCCCGTAACGCCGATCAGGTAAAAGGTGCGGCGTCCGAAACGGTCGCCCAACTTGCCGCCGAGGATCAGCGTGGCCGCGAGGGCCAGCAGGTAGGCGTTGGTCACCCATTGCAAGTCGGCGGTGGTGGCGTCGAGGTCCCGGCCGATCTCGGGGTTGGCGATGGAGACGACCGAGCCGTCGAGGCCGACCATGAACAGGCCGAAGGCGACGGCGATCAAGGTCAGCCACGGGTTGGCGCGCAGGTCCCGCGGGCGAGATCCGGGCAGCGCCCCGGTGCTGTGCGCAGCAGAGCTGAGAACTTCGGAGGGCAACACGATTCAGTCCTTCATAGGGATGCCCGCCGGCACGGCCGGCAAGAACGCATCCAGGAGAAATGGCGACAACTGCCGTCATGAGGACGGCAGCGCAAAGCGACAGGACCGGCGATCTTGAAGGGCACGGCGCGAAAAGGCGCCGACCCTGCTTGGCCCGCGCACCACGACGTTCTGGAACGGGTGTGCGTCGTCTACCGGTCGGAGTGCAGGCGCTCGGCGAGTGAGCTCAGCGTCCCCAGCGCCGCGCCGAGGGCCTTCAGATCGCCGTCGGTCATGGTCTGCAGCGCGCCCGCGATGTGGGCGCTCATCAGTTGGTGGACCTCGGCCAGCTCGTGCCGCGCCTTTGCGGTCAGATGCAGGTGCGCGACCCGTTTGTCAGCGGGGTCCTGCCGGCGTTCCAGGAGTTGCTGCTCGGTCAGTTGCGTCACGAGCGCGCTGACGTTGTTGGGCTTCATGAGCAAGGACTCGGCAGCCTTGCGCACCGTGACGCCGTCATGTGCCTCGACGTGCCGGAGCAGAGCGAGCTGAGCCTCTGGCGGCTTCGGGGCCGGGTGGTCCCGTCCGACTCGCCGGTCCAGGGCGCGGGACAGCGCGGGCAGGCATGCCGCGAGCCCGGAGGCCACTTGGCTGGTGCTCTGCGCGGACACGCCGTTCTGACTCACACCGAAGAGCTTAGGTACCACCTAATACCTATGTCAATATAGGTAAGGCCGCTGCGGTAAGGGTCGGGGCCTGCCTTGCGCTCGCGTCGATTCGCGCGACTTCGGCCCGCAGTGCGTTGATCCGGCTGTCGCACATGAACGGTGGTCAGCGGGGCGGGAAGGAAGCCAGAGAGAGGTCCCACTGGTCAGCCGCGTGCAGCAGCGCCGCGGCATCCGTCCTGACCTCCACGACGTACTGGTGGATGTCAGCCCCGTCGTCACCCCGTTGCCATGGGGGTGCCGCCTCCAACGACAGATGAACGCGAATCACCACGGCTCCGCTCTCCCTTCGATCGGCGAGGCTGAAAGCCACGACCGGCTCGATGAACCATGTGTCCGGGGACAGCTCACCTTCAGCATCGGGTTCGGTCACGGACACCGTCCCTGCGGCCACCGCGCGCAGCCACGCGGCCACTTGGAGAGCCTCAGTGGTGAGCAAACACGGATCGGCGAAGGACCAGCTTCCCTCGGGAGTCATTACCGTGCCGTCAATGACCAGCCAGTTGTCGTCGTACGAATCGCCCCCGACCGTGGCGAACTGATAGCGCACCGGGCGAAGGTCGACACTGCTGGTGAGATCGTTCAGGAGCACTGGGCCAGAATGTCATGTGCTGGCCAGCAGGACGGACTGTGTCTTCCAGCTCAGGCGCACAGGTCAGAGCGCCGCCCCGGACTGACTTCCGTTTCGGATACATCCCGACCTCCGTCAGACGATCTTCTCCGTAGGGTGGCGTCCGGCTGGAGGCGATGCGACGCCGCGTCCGTCTTGCGTGCCTGGCCATCTGGACGGTCATCGCGCCCGGCCCCGTCGCCCTGGCCGTCGCCGTCGCCTCCAGCCCGACCAGGGTTGAGGCGGCTACCGCGGCCAGGTCCACCGCCGTGCGCACCGCGACGGCCGCCGCTGCCCCGGCCGGCCCTGCGAGGTGTCCGTCAGCGCGTGGCTGCGCAGTAGCGCCGATGATGCGACGCCTGCGCAGGCGTGGCTTGCGCAGGCGATGGCGATGGCGATGGCGATGGCGCCGGACATCGAACTGCCCAGCCCGGCAGCGCGTGCGCAGTCGTCGCCGCAGCCGGTGACCACGGTGCGCGGTGCGCAGCGCAAAGGTGGCGTGTGGTCGGTGACGGTCGCTGCGCAGTACGAGGTCCGCATCACCTGCTGGGCAGACAAGGGATACCAGGGTGCAGGCGGCACGGTCCGTCTCCCTTACCGCGGCCGATGGGACAGCCTCTCCACCGGCCAGCAGGCCGTCAATCGGTCCCACGCAAAGATCCGCGCACTGGTCGAGCAGGCCATCGCCACCCTCAAGTCCTGGCGCCTCCTCTGCAAACTCCGCTGCTCGACGACCCGGATCACGAGCCTCGTCCAAGCCGTCCTGGTCCTCCAGCTCGCCGCCACGGGCTGCGATCAACCCCCAGCATTCACCGGGTCCGTCGATTCGGCCTCGGTCGTCCCCGCCCGCAGACGAACGTCGAAGGTGCTTCAGTGAAGATCGGACTGGACCTCGGTCAGTCGATGCCTTCGACGATGCGGAAGTCGCGCTCGACGCCGTCGGACAGGGCGACCAGCGCCTCCTGGTAGGCCGCACTCTCGCGCGCCGCGACGGCCTGCTCGAAGCTGTCGAACTCGATCAGGACGGTGCGCTCGGCGATTCCGGCGTCATGCGCCACGACCCGACCGCCACGGACGAGGACCCGACCGCCTCCGGCCTCGACGGCCAAGCGGGCCAGCTTGTTGTAAGCAGCCAGCTTCTCAGGATCTGAAATGGTGCGGTAGACGCTGACCCAGTAGCCCTTGGGCATGGAACCTCCAGTGTTGGGATGAGTGCATCCGACTTACGGGTTGGTCTCGGACGGGCGTCGCCGGGCGAGAGCGAGGCTTGTCAGCGTCGTGATCGCCATGGCGCCGATGCCGACCAGCGCCGCGGTGCTGTAGGCGCTGTCGTCGGGGAAGAGGTGGCCGGGGCCGGTGCCCGCAGCGAGGATCAGGCCGCCGATGGCGCTGCCCAGGGAGTACCCGACGCTGCGGACGACGTAGTTGAAGCTCATGGCGCTCGACGTCTCACTCTTGGGGGTGACGGCCAGGATGACGCCGGGCATCGCGGCCGAGAAGCCGCCGACGCCGAAGCCGAGCACGCCCATCGCCGCGAACAGTTCGACCAGGTCCGACCGGGCCGCCGCGAACAGGGCGAACCCGCCGCCGACCACGACGGCGCTGCCGGCCAGGAGCAGGGGGTCGGCGATCCGCGTCCGGACCCGGGGCGTGAGCTTGCCGGCGACGAACCCCAGCACCGAGAACGGGATGAGGACCAGCCCGGCGACGAAGGTCGTCAGCCCGAAGCCGTAGCCGGCGCCGTGCGGCGTCTGCGCGTACCGGGTGATGAGCGTGAGCAGGAGGTACATGCCGATCCCGCCGACGAACATGGCGAGGTTCGCCCCGGCGACCGCCGGGTGCCGCACCGCCCGCACATCGACCAGGGGCGTCGTGCTGCGCAGCTCGATGACGGCCCAGAAGCAGAGCAGCACCACCGCGACGACGGCGAGGCCCGCCGCCACGGCGAGGTGCCGGCTCCACAGATTCCGTTCGCCGGCGAGGAACAGCACCAGGACCAGCGCAGCGGCCAGGACTACCGCGCCTGCCACGTCCACGTGGGCGGAGCGGCCTTCGGGGGCTTCGGGCATGGAGCGCCACGCGGTCAGGAGGGCGGCGGCGGTGACGACCAGGCCGAGACCGTAGGCGGCCCGTACCCCGCCGAGCTCGGCGAGCAGTGCGGCCAGCGGGTAGCCGACGCCGGCCCCGATGATCGAGACCACCGAGATCAGGGCGATCACGGCCGCGCTGCGCTCTTCGGGGAGGTGGTCCCGGGCCACACCCATCATCAGCGCCGTCAGCCCGAGCCCGACGCCCTGGGCCGCCCTGCCGACCAGCAGCCACGCGAACGGTATCGGCAGCACGGTGAGCGCGCTGCCGGCGACGACGACCGCCAGCGTGGCGAGGATCGTGGCCCGCCGGTGCGGGCCGGCTCCGAGCCGGCCCAGGACCGGCGTGGCGACGGCGCCGCTGAGCAGCGCGACGGTCAGCGTCCACTGCGCGCTGCCGAGCGGGACGTGGAACGAGGTGGCCACGCTGGTGATGAGCGGCGTCCCGAGGCTGGCGACCGCCGCCACGACCAGAGCGATGAACACCAGGGCGGGGACCAGCAGCCGCGCCTCGGAACGCGCCACCGGGAACGCCTTCGCCGCGACCCCGCCGACCGGCTGCCCGGTCACTGCTTCGGCCCTTCGCGGTCCTGGCTTTCGAGCTCTGCCAGATGCTTCAGCGCCGGAAGGGCCGCCACCAGCGCCTCGACCTCGTCGCCGGTGAGCTCGCCGATCAACCGCTCGAACGCGTGGACGCCCGCCCGGCGCCGCGTCCGGACATAGGAGGCGCCGGTCTCGGTCAGGCACACCAGCGTGACCCGCTTGTCGGACGCGTCGCCCCGCCGCTCGACCAGGCCGGACTCCTCCATCACCCGGACCAGGGCGGTCATCGCGGGCTGGGTGACGCCCTCGACCGCGGCCAGATCGGTGATGCGCCGCGGGCCGGTCCGGTCCAGGGTGGCCAGGGTGGCGGCGGACGTCAGGCTCATGTCCCGGGGCAGGCGTCTCGCGGCCCTGGTGGCCAGGCCGTAGAGGGCTGCCCCGATGGCGGCGGACGCGCCAGGAGCGGTGTCTTGACGACTCATGCTCGAAGCATAGCGTTTTTATATTCATAGTTTATGGAAATGGTCGACCGGCGTCGGCGCTACGGGCTGCGCTCGGGGGCCGAGGGCGGCATCGAGGAGTTCGTGGACGGCCACCGCGGACGCCGGTGCCGCTACCGCGGCCTCGCGAAGACGCACGTCCAGCACGTCCTGACCGCACTCGCGATCAACGTCGAGCGGCTGAGCCTTCGAGAACCCGCCGACGGCCCCTATCGGCCGCGCCCGCTCACGGCGTTCCAGCAGTACCTCGACAAACGAGGACTGCCCCGGCCCCTGTGGTGGAGGCAGGGCAAATGACCCCAACCTCAAGATTCCCGATGGAGTCACCGATCGACTGCCGCCAGAAGTTGGAATGGGCTCACTGCCTTGAGGCCCGGTGTGAGACGTCGCCTGGAACGCCGACTCGACGCCTTTGGGGCAGCAGGCATCCCGGACGAACGGATCTGCCTCGGCAAGAAGAGCGGCGCCACCGTCGAACGCCCCGGTCTGACTGACCTGCTCGCCTACGCCCGCCCTGGCGACACAATCGTGGTCCACACGCTCGACGCCTCGGCCGGAAGCTGCGCGAAGTCCTCAACCGCGTCATCGACCTGAACCAGGACAACATCTGCGTGCGCGCCCGCGCCGATCCGCTTCCGATCGACACCGCCGAGGAGGGCATGGGCCGCGTCGCCTTCCTGCTGCTGACCCTCTTCGCCGAGATGGAACGCGCCTTCACCGCCGAACGTGCCGCCCACGCCCGCGCCGTCGCAGAAGCCGATGGCGAGCGCGTCGGCCGACCCGAGCGGAAGAAATGAGCTGACGTCTACCAGCCCGGCAGTGGCTCGCCGAGAGCCAGGCCAGTGGCGGCCAGCCACTCCTCCTGCACGTCCCGGTTCCTGGTCCCGATCGAGAGGTAGACACCGTGCGTGCCCTGAGCCGGTTCGGCGCTCTGGGAGGTCCAGACGCTGTTGAGGCACAGCTGGACACCGCACAGCTTGCTGGAGGGCAGTCCGCGCAGCGCGGCGTACCAGCCCACGTCGAAGGAGAGCGGACCGACGTCCGCGACCAGCGCGTCGATGTCGGCCTCCCGGCAGGTGTCCTCCAAGCGGGACAGCACGAGTGGCGGCCAGGCGTCCCGCCACGGCTCCAGACATATCTCCGGGGGGAGCGGCCAAAGCCCTTCGAGCTCGGGCATCAGCTCCACCTGCACCCCGTACGGATCCTCGCCGCGCGGCACGCCCAGCGCGTGCAGCCGCCTCCAGAAGTCCTCGAGACCCGTCTCCGGAAAACGCCTACCGGCCAGGGTCATGAACCGGCCCTCGCGAAAGAACGTGAGCGCGTGAACGTACTGCTCCGCCGTGACGACCTGGCCGATCTCGGGGATGCCCGGCTCGCCCACCCAATCGGCGAAGTCCCTCAGGAGTTCGCGGGCACGCCCCAGAGCGCTCTCCGCGTCCGGCAGCGGTTCCAAAACTTCGTACAGCAACGACATTCCCACGGGCGGCCTCCGCGGGCAGGCTAACGGCAACCGAGCACCCCGATCACTTCGTTTAACGCGACCGTCGGCCCGCGGCCGGGGCGCCGACATCGTCGCGGCGTGATCCGTCACGACGGCTCGAACCCGCTCGTGCACGCGGCTCCGGTCGTTTGCGCAGTCGACTACGGAAACGGACGGATCGGGCGACAGATCCATGGCGGAAGTCCCGCGGAAGTGTCTCTCCGAACACGGGAGTTCTGGGAGATGTTCTGCGAATGGAGACCCGGGGCAAATCAGGCGCGCTTCGGGGGCTCGCAGAACTCGCACAACTGGTCATTTCTTTAAATTACGCACCGTCACCACCGCCACTGGAGCTCGCTGCCCAGCCACCCGCGTCCGTCTCACCTCTCGTTGTCGCTTCCTCAGGTCCGTTGCCGGATCTGCCGGTGGCGGTAACGGAGCCTGAGACGGTCAGGCCAGCGTCCACCGCGCTGCGGCTTCGACCTGGACAGAGACCAGTTCTCGTGGTGACCCTCCTCGGTGCCGCGCGATCCTCCGCCGGCATCGGTCGCGGTGCGGTGAGCCATCTGCGAGGCCGATCCGGGCTGCCGGGACGACGGGGACCCGTCGGTAGTGGTCCGCCGACGGACCTCGTGCGATGGCCGGTGCGGCCGGGACGGGCGAAACCCTCGACGCCGTGGGCCTGCTGCCCGGCTGCGCTCGACTACGGGTCAGGCGTGGCGGCGTTCACGCGGGTGGCGGCGGTGGTCATCGCGGTGAGGAAGCGCTCGGCTGTGTCGAGTTCGGCTGGGGCGAAGGCGTCCATCGCGGTGAGCAGCGTGCCGATGGCGGGGCCGAAGAACGACCAGCCGAGGTCGATCGCCTGTGGCTCGACGGTGAGGAGGACCCGTCGGCGGTCGGTGGTGTCGCGGTCGCGACGTACCAGGCCGAGCCTCTCCAGCCGGTCGATGAGGGTGGTGGTGCCGGCGGAGTTGAGTCGGAGCTGTTCGCCGAGCCGACCGGGGGGCACGGGGCGCTCGGCCCGGGCGGCGTCGAGCAGAGCGATCAGGGCCCGCAGGTCGTTGGGGTGCAGTCCGTTGCGGGCGGCGAGTGGTTCTGGGGGTGGGTATCCGTCGGATCTGACAGATGAGCAGTGGGGGCTGGTGGAGCCGTTGCTGCCGCTGGCGCGGGTGGGGCCGAAGGGCGGGCGTCGGGAGAAGCATCCGCGGCGGCGGATCGTTGACGCGATCCTCTACTAGTAGTGCTTGGTCAGGTTCGTATGGGTATGGGTATGTTGCGGTGGCAGGTGGGGCAGGCGCCGGTCCAGGTGGCGAGGAGTGTCTGCAGCTCGCGGACGATCCGGTAGAGACTCAGGCCTGCGCTGCTTCTTTTGGGGCGTGTGCCAGTCGTCGC
>NZ_VJZD01000279.1 GCF_009377175.1 Streptomyces adustus | reverse complement strand
CCCGACGGCAGGGGCGGGTCACCTGCGAGGCACCCCGGAGGACCCCCGCACCATCAGCTCGCCCCGGACCGTCGCGATCTCCCCCGGCGGCGGTTCCTCGCGCCCCATCGCGATGCGCCCGGCGCGCGCCCCCGCCTCGGCCAGCGGCAGCCGCACGGTCGTCAGGGAGGGCACCGCGTCGATGCTGAAGGGGAGGTCGTCGAAGCCGGCCACCGACACGTCCTCGGGGATCCGCAGCCCCGACTCGCGCAGCGCGGCGCAGGCACCCAGGGCGACGGAGTCGTTGGCCGCGACGACGGCCGTCAGCGACGGGTCGCGGCGCAGCAGTTCCAGCGTCGCCTCGTAGCCGGAGCGCCGGTCGTAGCGGCCGTGCACCGTCCAGCGCGGGTCCTCCTCGATGCCCGCCGCGGCCAGCGCCGCCCGGTGTCCCTCCAGCCGGTGCCGGGTGGTCGTACGCTCCTCGGGGCCCGCGATGTAGCCGAGCCTGCGGTGCCCGAGCCCGATCAGGTGCTCGGTCAACTGCCGTCCGCCGCCGCGGTTGTCGAAGGTCAGCGCGACCGCCCGGGTGTCCGGCGCGGGCGGCCGCCCGCACAGCACCACCCTGGTCCCGGCCTCGGTCAGCTTGCGCAGCTTGGCCGCCACGGCCGCCGCGTGCGGCTGGTCCTCCACGGCGCCGCCGGTCAGCACCACGGCGGCGGCCCGCTGCCGCTGGAGCAGGGTGAGGTAGGTCAGTTCGCGCTCCGGGGAGCCGCCGGTGTTGCAGACGACGGCGAGCCGTTCCCCGCCGGCCCGCCCGCCGGGACCCCCGATCTCCGCCTGGATGGCGCTGGCCATGATCCCGAAGAAGGGGTCCGCGATGTCGTTGACCAGGATCCCCACCAGGTCGGAGGTGGCGGCGGCGAGTGCGCTGGCCGGACCGTTCAGCACGTAGTCCAGCTCGTCGACGGCGCGCAGCACCCGCTCGCGGGTGGAGGCCGCCACCGGGTAGTTGCCGTTCAGCACGCGCGACACCGTCGCGGGGGAGACCTGGGCGCGGGCCGCCACGTCTGCCAGGGTCACCGTCATCTCGTCGTCCTCCGGTCGCGCATGTTGTCGTACCTGCTCGTACGTCGTGTGGGCACAGGCCGTGCGCAGGTCGTACGCAGTGCATGTACAGGGGATACACAGGCCCACGAGCCACAGCCGCGGTTTCGTGCAGTTCGGGCAGACCTTACGGCCTCACCCCCCTGTTGTTCGCCCCCTCGAACAACTCGAAGTGGACACGGCCTTGTCCGGACCACTGGTCAGAGGCTAGCTTCTTCTTGCGTAGAAAGCGCTTGCTGTGCGGCTTACCAGTACAACCAGGGCAACCGGGCGCTCGGCGCCTACGAAGGGACCGACGTGACACGCAAGACGGTGCGTATCGCCATGAACGGCGTGACCGGGCGCATGGGTTACCGCCAGCACCTCGTCCGCTCCATCCTGGCCATCCGGGACCAGGGCGGGCTCGACCTCGGCGACGGCACCGTGCTGTGGCCGGAACCGGTCCTGCTCGGGCGCCGCGAGCACGCGCTGCGCGCGCTCGCCGAGCGGCACGGCCTGGAACACCTCTCGACCGACGTGGACGCCGTCCTCGCCGACCCGACCGTGGAGATCTACTTCGACGCCCAGGTCACCTCGGCCCGCGAGGAGGCGATCAGGAAAGCCATCGCCGCCGGGAAGCACGTCTACACCGAGAAGCCGACCGCCACCGGACTGGACGGCGCCCTGGAACTGGCCCGCCTGGCCGACGCGAAGGGCATCCGGCACGGCGTGGTCCAGGACAAGATCTTCCTGCCGGGCCTGCTCAAGCTGAAGCGCCTCGTCGACGGCGGCTTCTTCGGCCGGATCCTCTCCGTCCGGGGCGAGTTCGGCTACTGGGTCTTCGAGGGCGACTGGCAGTCCGCGCAGCGCCCGTCCTGGAACTACCGCGCCGAGGACGGCGGCGGCATCGTCGTCGACATGTTCCCGCACTGGGAGTACGTCCTGCACGAGCTGTTCGGCCGGGTGAAGTCCGTCCAGGCCGTCGCCACCACCCATCTCCCGCAGCGCTGGGACGAGCAGGGCAAGCCCTACGACGCCACCGCCGACGACGCCGCCTACGGCGTCTTCGAGCTGGAGGGCGGCGCCATCGCCCAGATCAACTCCTCCTGGGCGGTCCGCGTCCACCGCGACGAACTCGTCGAGTTCCAGGTCGACGGCACCGAGGGCTCGGCCGTCGCGGGGCTGCGGGGCTGTCGCGTCCAGCACCGCTCCGCCACCCCCAAGCCCGTCTGGAACCCGGACGTCCCCGCCACCGAGGCCTTCCGCGAGCAGTGGCAGGAGGTCCCGGACAACGCGGAGTTCGACAACGGCTTCAAGGCCCAGTGGGAGCTGTTCCTGCGGCACGTCTACGCCGACGCCCCCTACCACTGGGACCTGCTGGCCGGCGCCCGCGGTGTCCAGCTCGCCGAACTCGGCCTGAGGTCCTCGGCCGAGGGCCGCCGCCTCGACGTACCGGAGATCGAGCTGTGACCCTCCGGCTCCCCGACCGCCACGGCGGGCTGCGCGCGTACGAGCCCCGCACGGAACCCCTCGCCCTCACCCCCGGCACCCCCTTCACCTCCCGTACGGTCTTCTCGGCGGCGCATGTCGTCGCCGACCCGTTCGCCGACGCGGGCCCCGACTCCCCGGCCGCCGTCGACTGGGACGCCACCCTCGCCTTCCGCCGCCATCTGTGGTCCCATGGGCTGGGCGTCGCCGAGGCCATGGACACCGCCCAGCGGGGCATGGGCCTGGACTGGGCGGGCGCGGCCGAACTGATCCGCCGCAGCGCCGCCGAGGCGAAGGCGGTCGGCGGCGAGATCGCCTGCGGCGTCGGCACCGACCAGATCACCGCCGGGTCGCTGCCCGAGATCCGGCGGGCCTACGAGGAACAGCTCGCCCTCGTCGAGGAGTCGGGCTCCCGGGTGATCCTGATGGCGTCCCGCGCGCTGGCCGCAAGCGCTTGCGGTCCCGAGGACTATCTGGAGGTCTACGGCCACCTGCTGCGCCAGGCCGCCGAACCGGTGATCCTGCACTGGCTCGGCCCCATGTTCGACCCGGCGCTGGAGGGCTACTGGGGCTCGGCCGACCTCGACGCGGCCACCGAGGTGTTCCTGGACGTCATCGCCGCCCACCCCGACAAGGTCGACGGCATCAAGGTGTCGCTGCTGGACGCCGGACGTGAGATCGCCCTGCGCCGCCGCCTGCCCGACGGCGTCCGCTGCTACACCGGCGACGACTTCCACTACCCCGAGCTGATCGCCGGCGACGAACGGGGGTTCAGCCACGCCCTGCTCGGCGTCTTCGACCCGCTGGGCCCCCTGGCCGCCGAGGCCGTCCGGGTCCTGGACACCGGGGACACGGCGGGCTTCCGTGAACTCCTCGACCCCACCGTCGAGTTGTCCCGCCACCTCTTCCAGGCCCCCACCCGCTTCTACAAGACGGGTGTGGTCCTGCTGGCCTGGCTGGCCGGCCACCAGAGCCACTTCACGATGGTCGGCGGCCTCCAGTCGGCCCGCTCCCTGCCGCACCTCGCCCGCGCCTACGAACTCGCCGACGGACTGGGCCTGTTCCCCGATCCGAAGCTGGCGGAGGAGCGGATGAAGACCCTGCTCGCCCTGTACGGAGTGTCACAGTGACCGGACTTGAGCGTTTCTCGATCAACCAGATGACGGTGAAGCAGCTGTCGATGCCCGAACTGGTCGACGCCTGCCTGGAACTCGCCGTGCCCGGTGTCGGCCTGTGGCGCGAGCCGGTCGCGGCGTACGGGGTGCGGGCGACGGCGAAGCTCGTCCGGGACGCGGGCCTCGCCGTCACCACCCTGTGCCGGGGCGGCTTCCTCACGGCGACGGACCCGGACGGGCGCGCCGCCGCCCTCGACGACAACCGCCGCGCCGTCGAGGAGGCGGCCGCGCTCGGCACGGACACCCTGGTCCTGGTCTGCGGCGGCCTGCCGGCCGGCTCCCGGGATCTGCGCGGGGCCCGGGAGCGGATCGCCGACGCCCTGGCGGAACTGGGCCCCTACGCCGAGTCCCACGGCGTCCGGCTCGCGATCGAGGCCCTGCACCCGATGTACGCCGCCGACCGCTGCGTGGTCTCCACCCTCGCCCAGGCCCTGGACCTCGCGGAACGCTTCCCCGCGCACCAGGTGGGCGTCACGGTCGACACGTACCACGTCTGGTGGGACGACTCCGCGCCCCGGCAGATCGCCCGCGCGGGCGCGGGCGGCCGGATCCACGCCTTCCAGCTCGCCGACTGGACCACCCCGCTGCCCGCGGGCGTCCTCGACGGGCGGGGCCAGATCGGCGACGGCGCGATCGACATGCGGGAGTGGAAGGGGTACGTGGACGCGGCCGGCTACACCGGGCCCATCGAGGTCGAACTCTTCAACGAGGGGCTGTGGGCACGCGACGGCAGGCAGGTGCTGGCGGAGACGGCGGCCCGGTTCGCCGAGCACGTGAACCCGCACGGATCCGCGGTGGGCGGCCCGGGCGACGCCCGCTGACCGGGGCGGGAAACGGCCGGAAAAAAACCGCGGGGACCGTACAACCCTTCCGCCGCCTGCCGGGTCGTACGTGGCATCAGGACTTCTGGAGGGGATCCGGGGGGATCGCGGGGTTCTGATGGGGAGGGAATCCGAGGGGGCCGGGTCGACGGACCGGGCCCCCTCGACGTATCCCCGGGCGCCCGTGAGAACCGGTGGCCGCCGGCGGGAGAACCGGTGGCCGTCCGCGTTGTCGGACCGCGCGGGTACCGTCGGACCATGTCCAATCAGGCGGAGGCCTCCCCCCGGTCGGAGGAGCGGCGTACGGCCGTACTCGAAGGCGTGCTCGAACGCGTGACCTACGCCAACGAGGACAACGGCTACACGGTCGCCCGCGTCGACACCGGCCGCGGCGCCGGTGACCTGCTGACGGTGGTCGGCGCCCTGCTCGGCGCCCAGGTCGGCGAGTTCCTGCGGATGGAGGGCCGTTGGGGCTCCCACCCGCAGTACGGCAAGCAGTTCACCGTCGAGAACTACACGACCGTGCTGCCCGCCACCGTCCAGGGCATCCGCCGCTACCTCGGATCGGGCCTGGTCAAGGGCATCGGACCAGTCTTCGCCGACCGCATCACCCAGCACTTCGGCCTGGACACGCTCAGGATCATCGAGGAGGAGCCCAAGCGGCTCATCGAGGTCCCGGGCCTCGGCCCCAAGCGCACCAGGAAGATCACCGAGGCCTGGGAGGAACAGAAGGCGATCAAGGAGGTCATGCTCTTCCTCCAGACCGTCGAGGTCTCGACGTCGATCGCCGTGCGCATCTACAAGAAGTACGGCGACGCCTCGATCTCCGTGGTGAAGAACCAGCCCTACCGGCTGGCCTCCGACGTCTGGGGCATCGGCTTCCTGACCGCCGACAAGATCGCCCAGTCCGTCGGCATCCCGCACGACAGCCCGGACCGCGTCAAGGCAGGCCTTCAGTACGCGCTTTCGCAGTCCGCCGACCAGGGCCACTGCTATCTGCCCGAGGAGCGGCTGATCGCCGACGCGGTCAAACTCCTCCAGGTCGACACCGGCCTGGTCATCGACTGCCTGGCCGAACTCGCCGCACCGCCCGAGGAGGGCGAGGACCCCGGCGTCGTACGGGAGAAGGTGCCGGGGGCGGACGGCGGCGAGTCCGTCACCGCCGTCTACCTCGTCCCCTTCCATCGCGCCGAACTCTCCCTCTCCGCCCAGCTGCTGCGCCTGCTGCGCACGGAAGCCGACCGGATGCCCGCCTTCCACCACGTGGCCTGGGACAAGGCGCTCGGCTGGCTGAAGGGGCGCACGGGCGCCGAGCTCGCGCCCGAGCAGGAGGCCGCGGTCCGGCTGGCGCTCACCGAGAAGGTCGCCGTGCTCACCGGCGGCCCCGGCTGCGGCAAGTCCTTCACCGTCCGCTCGATCGTGGAGCTGGCGCGGGCCAAGAAGGCCAAGGTGGTGCTGGCCGCGCCCACCGGCCGGGCCGCCAAGCGGCTGGCCGAGCTCACCGGCGCCGAGGCGTGCACCGTCCACCGTCTGCTGGAGCTCAAGCCGGGCGGGGACGCGGCCTACGACCGGGACCGCCCGCTGGACGCCGACCTGGTGGTGGTCGACGAGGCGTCCATGCTGGACCTGCTGCTGGCCAACAAGCTGGTCAAGGCGGTGCCGCCGGGCGCCCACCTGCTCTTCGTCGGGGACGTCGACCAGCTCCCGAGCGTCGGCGCGGGGGAGGTGCTCAGGGATCTGCTGGCCGACGGCAGCCCGGTCCCGGCCGTGCGCCTGACCCGGGTCTTCCGCCAGGCCCAGCAGTCGGGCGTGGTGACCAACGCGCACCGCATCAACTCCGGGCAGCATCCGCTCACCGACGGGCTGAAGGACTTCTTCCTCTTCGTCGAGGACGACACGGAGGAGGCCGGCCGGCTCACGGTGGACGTGGCGGCCCGCCGTATTCCGGCCAGGTTCGGGCTCGACCCGCGGCGGGACGTCCAGGTGCTCGCCCCCATGCACCGCGGCCCGGCCGGCGCCGGCACGCTCAACGGCCTGCTCCAGCAGGCTGTCACCCCCGGCCGCCCCGATGTGCCGGAGAAGCGGTTCGGCGGCCGGGTCTTCCGGGTCGGGGACAAGGTCACCCAGATCCGCAACAACTACGAGAAGGGCGAGAACGGGGTCTTCAACGGCACCGTGGGCGTGGTCACGTCGCTCGACCCCGTCGACCAGCGTCTGACGGTCCTGACGGACGAGGACGAGGAGGTGCCGTACGAGTTCGACGAACTGGACGAACTGGCACATGCGTACGCGGTGACCATCCACCGTTCACAGGGGAGTGAATATCCCGCCGTGGTGATCCCCGTCACCACCGGTGCATGGATGATGCTCCAGCGGAATCTGCTGTACACGGCGGTGACCCGGGCCAAGAAGCTGGTCGTGCTGGTGGGTTCGCGCAAGGCGATCGGGCAGGCCGTACGCACCGTGTCGGCGGGAAGGCGCTGTACGGCACTGGATTTCCGGCTCGCGGGCGCCTGATCCAGGCCTGTGCGGCAGGGCTCACAAAAAATGATCGATCAAATGAGTCGTGAAGGTCACAGAGCTCTTCCGGTTACGGGTGCAAGGGGGCAGGATGAGCAAGTTGACGGCACTGAGTGCCGCCGATAAGCCCAATGGTCGACCCCGAGTGCACTCTCCTGCGCCAAATGGGGGATGGTAGAGACAGTCAGGGCAACCTCGAAGATGAGGCACAGAGTCGGTGAGGGAAGACGTGAGCGACAACTCTGTAGTAGTGCGGTACGGCGACGGTGAGTACACCTACCCGGTGATTGACAGCACCGTCGGTGACAAGGGCTTCGACATCGGGAAGCTCCGGGCCCAGACCGGTCTCGTGACTCTGGACAGCGGCTACGGCAACACCGCCGCCTATAAATCCGCGATCACCTACCTCGACGGCGAAGCGGGCATCCTCCGCTACCGCGGCTACCCCATCGAGCAGCTGGCGGAGCGCTCCACCTTCCTGGAGGTCGCCTACCTGCTCATCAACGGCGAACTGCCGACCGTCGACGAGCTCACCTCGTTCAAGAACGAGATCACGCAGCACACGCTGCTGCACGAGGACGTCAAGAACTTCTACAAGGGCTTCCCGCGCGACGCCCACCCGATGGCCATGCTGTCCTCGGTGGTCTCGGCGCTGTCCACGTTCTACCAGGACAGCCACAACCCGTTCGACGAGAAGCAGCGCAACCTCTCCACGATCCGGCTGCTCGCCAAGCTCCCGACGATCGCGGCGTACGCGTACAAGAAGTCGGTCGGTCACCCGTTCGTCTACCCGCGCAACGACCTCAGCTACGTCGAGAACTTCCTGCGCATGACGTTCTCGGTGCCGGCGCAGGACTACGAGCTCGACCCGGTCGTCGTCTCCGCGCTCGACAAGCTGCTGATCCTGCACGCGGACCACGAGCAGAACTGCTCGACGTCCACGGTCCGCCTGGTCGGTTCCTCGCAGGCGAACATGTTCGCGTCGATCTCGGCCGGCATCAACGCCCTCTGGGGTCCGCTGCACGGCGGCGCCAACCAGTCCGTCCTGGAGATGCTGGAGGGCATCCAGGCCAACGGCGGCGATGTCGACTCCTTCATCCGCAAGGTGAAGAACAAGGAGGACGGCGTCCGCCTGATGGGCTTCGGCCACCGGGTGTACAAGTCCTTCGACCCGCGCGCCAAGATCATCAAGGCCGCCGCGCACGACGTCCTCTCGGCCCTCGGCAAGTCCGACGAGCTGCTGGACATCGCGCTGAAGCTGGAGGAGCACGCGCTCTCCGACGAGTACTTCGTCGCGCGCAACCTCTACCCGAACGTCGACTTCTACACCGGCCTGATCTACCGCGCCATGGGCTTCCCGACCGAGATGTTCACGGTCCTGTTCGCCCTGGGTCGTCTGCCGGGCTGGATCGCCCAGTGGCATGAGATGATCAAGGAGCCGGGTTCCCGCATCGGCCGTCCGCGGCAGATCTACACCGGCGTCGTCGAGCGCGACTTCGTGCCGGTCGAGGAGCGCTGAACCCCACCGGGGGTTGACACCGCAGGTCTGAGACAGCGGGTCTGAAACAGCAGAAGGCGCCCTGCCGCCGGTCCCCCCACGGGCCGGCGTACAGGGCGCCTTCCCATGTCCCGGTGCGGATTCCCCCCACGGGATCCGGCCGGGCGTCTGAGGCAGCGCCTGAATCGCTGTATTGCTGTGTGCGGTTGTTGAACAGAACGAGCACGTCGTACGTACTGGTCGGTACCTGCGATCTGCCGGGACACCGCACGCTGGGAGGGCCGCTCAAAGCTCCCCGGTGTGTGTGCCCCGGCGACGCATCTCTGAGGAAGTCCCCCAAGACATCCCCAGATGCCAGGAGGCGCCCCCCAAGACGCTCCCTGACATCGCCAAACTTAGACCTTCGAATCCCTTCGATGGTTACGTTCACAGCACTGTGATCTGCGTCTCTTGCGGATGTCCGTTAGGTGCGCAAGAGTCCTGATACGCCGATCGGGGCTCAAGCGTAAGGATGATGCGCGAGCCTTGTGAAGAGCTTATGTGAGGCTCGCGCCGGACTCTAGGGGGACTCTTACTTCCGATGCGGTGACGTGATGTTGATCCTCGGTAACGAAGGGTGTCTCAGCGGAAGGCCCGCAGTCGCAGACTGTTGCTCACCACGAACACGGACGAGAAGGCCATCGCCGCCCCCGCGATCATCGGGTTCAGCAGCCCCGCGGCGGCCAGCGGCAGCGCGGCCACGTTGTAGCCGAACGCCCACACCAGGTTGCCCTTGATCGTGGCCAGCGTGCGCCGGGACAGCCGGATGGCGTCCGCGGCCGCCCGCAGGTCCCCGCGCACCAGCGTCAGATCGCTCGCCTCGATCGCCGCGTCGGTCCCCGTGCCCATCGCAAGGCCCAGGTCCGCGGTGGCCAGCGCGGCCGCGTCGTTGACCCCGTCACCGACCATGGCCACGGTCCGCCCCTCGCCCCGGAGCCGCCGTACGACCTCGACCTTGTCCTCGGGCAGCACCTCCGCGATCACCTGGTCGATGCCGACCGTCCGGGCCACGGCCTCGGCCACCGCCCGGTTGTCCCCGGTCAGCAGCACCGGCGTCAGTCCCAGCGCGCGCAGCTCCCGTACGGCCTCGGCGCTGGTCTCCTTGACCGCGTCCGCGACCGCGAGGACCCCGTGGACCGCGCCGTCCCAGCCGACGACGACGGCGGTACGGCCGGCCCGCTCGGCCTCCTCCTTGGCGCGGGCCAGCTCCGCGGGCAGGGCGGCGGACAGCTCGGCGAGCCGTCCCACGGCCACCTCGTGCCCCTCCACCCGCCCCTGGACGCCCCGCCCCGGTACGTTCTCGAAGCGCTCGACCGCGGGCAGGGTCCCGATCCGCTCCTCGGCGCCCGCCGCGACCGCGCGCGCGACGGGGTGCTCGGAGGCGTGCTCCAGGGCGCCCGCGAGCCGCAGCACCTGCCGCTCGTCGGCGCCGTCGGCGACGTACACCTCCTGGAGGGTCATCCGGCCCGTGGTCACCGTGCCGGTCTTGTCCAGGACGACCGTGTCGACCCGGCGCGTTGACTCCAGCACCTCCGGGCCCTTGATCAGGATGCCCAGCTGCGCCCCGCGTCCGGTGCCGACCATCAGCGCGGTCGGGGTGGCCAGGCCCAGCGCGCACGGGCAGGCGATGATCAGCACGGCGACGGCCGCGGTGAAGGCGGCGGCCGTCTCGCCGGTGGCGAGGAGCCACCCGGCGAAGGTGGCGGCCGCCAGCAGCAGCACCACGGGCACGAAGATCCCGGAGATCCGGTCGGCGAGCCGCTGCACCTGCGCCTTGCCGTTCTGCGCGTCCTCGACCAGCCGGGCCATCCGCGCCAGCTGGGTGTCGGCGCCGACCCGGGTGGCCTCGACGACGAGCCGTCCCCCGGCGTTGACGGTCGCGCCGGTCACCGCGTCCCCGGCCGTCACGTCGACCGGCACCGACTCGCCGGTCAGCATGGACGCGTCCACCGCCGAGGTCCCCTCGACGACCGTGCCGTCGGTCGCGATCTTCTCCCCGGGCCGTACGACGAACCGGTCCCCGACCGCCAGCCGGGCCACCGGGATCCGCACCTCGCGTCCGTCCCGCAGTACGGCGACGTCCTTCGCGCCGAGCTCCAGCAGCGCCCGCAGGGCCGCGCCGGCCCGGCGCTTGGAGCGGGCCTCCAGGAAGCGGCCGAGCAGGATGAAGACGGTGACCCCGGCGGCGACCTCCAGATACAGCGTCGAGGAGGGGTCCGTACGGGAGAGGGTGAGGTCGAAGCCGTGCCGCATGCCCGGCATGCCCGCGGTGCCGAAGAACAGCGCCCACACCGACCAGCCGAACGCGGCCAGCGTGCCGACCGACACCAGCGTGTCCATGGTGGCCGCGCCGTGCCGCAGGTTCGTCCAGGCGGCCCGGTGGAAGGGCAGGCCGCCCCAGACGGCCACGGGGGCGGCCAGGGTGAGCGAGAGCCACTGCCAGTTGTCGAACTGCCAGGCGGGGACCATCGCGAGCAGCACGACGGGCAGCGCGAGCGCGGCGGAGACGAGCAGACGCTGGCGCAGGGAAGCGAGCTCGGGGTCGGCACCGGGTGCCGGCTTCCGTGCCCCGGGCTCCGCGGAACCGGGCTCCCGAGGCTCGGGCTCCCGAGGTTCGGGAGGTGCGGGCTGCTCGGCCGTGTACCCGGTCTTCACGACGGTCGCGATCAGGTCGGCGACCTGGATCCCGGCGGGGTAGGTGACCTTGGCCCGCTCCGTCGCGAAGTTGACCGTGGCGGTGACGCCGTCCATGCGGTTGAGCTTCTTCTCGACGCGGGCCGCGCAGGAGGCGCAGGTCATCCCGCCGACGAGCAGTTCGACCTCGGCGGTCGCGGTGGTGGCCGCCGGGTCGCCGGGGGCGTCTATCGGGGTCGGGGTGTCCGTGGCGGTGCTGGTCATGTGTCCGTGCTCCAGAGAACGGAACGGGCCGTGCACCACCAGTGTCGGCTGGTCGGCACGGCCCGGTCGGGAATCGGGTACGGGAAGGGAGCCCTCAGGCCCTGCCGACCAGCTCGAAGCCGGCCTCGTCGACGGCGGCGCGCAGCGCCTCCTCGTCCAGCGGGCCGGCCGAGACGACGGTGACGTCGCCGGCGGCGGCGACGGCCGTCACCGAGGTGACGCCGGGGAGCTGGGAGATCTCGGCGCTGACGGAGCCCTCGCAGTGTCCGCAGCTCATCCCGCTCACCTTGTAGACGGCGGTCACGGTACCCGGGGTGTCGGTCTGGGCGGTCATGTCGTTGCTCCTCGCAGAGGCGGGTGGGGCCGGCGGGGCCCACGAGGGGTCCACTGCCTTCAGACTATACCCCTAGGGGGTATGAATCCAGGAG
>NZ_VJZD01000278.1 GCF_009377175.1 Streptomyces adustus | reverse complement strand
CTCCCGTACTGGGCCCCGCACCCCAACCACTCGGCCGCACCCCTGCCCCGTCCACGGCTGCCGCCGCACCGACAGGCCTGCCGTGGATCCCGCCTGCGCCTACCAGGCCGCCGGACAGCGCCGCTCCGGTCCCGGCGCCGACCGCTCGACGCCTCCGCATCCGTTGGCCGCTCAAGAACGTGATCCCGCTCGGCGTCGGCCTCACCGTCCTCGTCGGCGGCCTCATCGGCTGCTACCAGTGGACGCAGACTCAGTACTACGTCGGCGCGAACGGCAACCACGTCGCGCTCTACCGCGGCATCGAACAGGACCTGGCCTGGATGTCGCTGTCGAAGGTCGAGAACGACCACCCCGAGATCGAACTGAGGTACCTGCCGCCCTACCAGCAGAAGTTGGTCCAGAACACGATCACGGAAGGCGACTTGCCGAACGCCCGGAGGAAAGTCCAGGAGCTGTCCGTGCAGGCCTCCGCCTGCAAGAAGGAAAGCGACCGCCGGAAGGCAGCGAGCCAGGCCGGGGCCGGGAGCGCCGCAGCCACTCCCACACCCGGCCCAAGCCTCTCGGAGGAGGAGCAGAAGGTCGTCTCACTGTGCGGCTCGTCATAACGGCCTGTCGTCGGCCGCAGCGAGCTTCCGCGAGGCCGTGTCGTACGCGTGCCGAAGTGCGTCCATCCGGCCGGCACGCTCGGGGAACGGGGCGGGTCGGATCGGGTGCCGCTGACGAAGCGGCGCAGCGTACATTCGCTCACGCTGGCAGCTACCCGTGATCGACTCGACAAGGATGAGGCCACACCCCCAAGCCGTTCCGCCGACCGCGCGTACACTGTCGCTCGCAAAGCAAAACGTGGGGGAAGACGGCATGGCGGATGTGTCCAGGTTCCCTGGGCGAGCAGGGCGCATCGTCATACTCGCCTTGGTGTCCTGCGGTTGGGTGGCCGCCCCGATCTCCACATCCATAGAGGTGCCCCACCTCACTTGGCCAGGATCGGTCCTGTTTCTCGCGATTGGCGCACTTCTTGCCCGGGAGTGGCGACGGGTCTGGCATCGAAAGGCCCCGTACGACGTGCAGCAGCGAGCCCCGGAGCTTCAAAACTGAGGCCGGTCACCCGCGGAACCGCCGCCCGGGCCCTGGGGGTAGCTTTCCCGTCGCGTACACGTGCTCTTCGACGGAGCCCGCATCCCCGCTCTCGACCCGGCCGAAGACGCCGTCCTCCTCGGCCAACGACTCAAGCATCACTCACAGCGCCACGGGACAGAGGTGGTGCGCGGCCGGCGCTGGCAGGTCACTGCTTGGCCATCGACGAAGCCCGGCCGTCGGTTGGGTCCCGGACGATTCTCCGGGCCGCCCCCAGACAGGCCGGGGATGCAACCATTCCTTTCAGAGCTGGAACCCCCGGAAGCCGACCGCGCGCCTGAGACACTAAAGGTCGGCACTGACAACGGCCTTGTACGCGATCAACCGTTGACCAGTGCGTGTCCAACTGCGTGACAACGCCGACGAACACCGGCGGACGAGCGCGGACGTCCGCGGACCAACGGCGCAGGTGAGAGGCACACCGGCCCTAGGCAGTGCCTACGTGCAACTTGCTTCGGGGCGAAGAAGTCATTCCTCGTGTCTCGCCGTAGGTTCTCGCCGTCGGGGTCGGCTCGGAGTACGCGATGCTTAGGGCATGTCCCCTGAACCCAGCGCTGCTCCGTCGATGGCCACTCGCGTAAGTGTGGTGATCGACGGAACCACCAGAGTCTTCACGTGGGAGGAAGGCGCACGCATCGAGGTCCGCGACTTGGGAGGAGAGGTTGTCATCGAAGCCAACGCTGCCGGGTTGAGGGCCCTGGCAAGCCACCTCCTCACGCTCGCCCAGGATGGCACACCGGACGGTGCTCATCTCCATCTGGAGGAGAACAACGGGCTCGAAGAAGGCTCCGTAGGACTGGTCTTGGAGCGGTGCGACTACGAATGACGCGTGCCTGGTGTGTGTCAGACCGTGCAGGGAACAGCGGGGAACCAATCGACCGCCTACCGCGCGTCTGCGTCGCGCCGCCGCAGGTCAGGCCGAGAGCGAGGCCCAGACGTCCTGAGCTGCCCAAGCTCACATTGAGTCACGGATCCCTAGCTCTTGCTTTCGCCGGCGGGCGTAGCCGTCAAAGTCTTGCTTGATGGCCATGACGTCTTCGACGCGGATCCGTATAGGACCACAGTGCAGAGCATCGCAGGAGCGGGGGAAGGTGCCGTCGATGAGCGAGATACCACTGAGCACCACACCCGCTACCTCGTCGACCGCAGTGCACAGGACCGGATGGAACGAGCAGTCCTCATAAATGTCGCCCACCTGGAGGTCGTTCGGGTTGCCAGGGTCTGTCGTCCTACTCATGGGGCCAGCCTGCCACCACTGAGTGTCGAACTGCGTGGCAACGCCGACGCACACCGGCGGACGAGCACTGACACGCATGGATGCGTATGGATGCGTATGGATGCGTATGGACCATGAACACCGCACCAGCTCAAGGCAGTGCTCACACCCACGTTGCTTCGGGCCGAAGCAAGTCCGCAGCTACAGGCCATCGCGCTCGATCAGTGAGCCGTCAGGGCCCATGGTGAAGAAGCGCGGTGGGCCCATGGCTTCCATCGCCATTTGCAGCGCCGCCTTCTGTTCCGCGAGATCAGGGCCGTGCGGGTCCCGGACCCGGAAGCCGTGCAGTCGGATGTTGTCCGCGTCGATGTCGTTCGGATCGGGCCGGCCCTCACGAACGAAGCCGCAAAGCGCTCGCAGTGCTTCTTCGCCCAGTTCCAGCGGGTGGAACGGCAGCGGGTACGGCTCTTCGTCCTCGTCCGGCCAGGGGATGACGTCGGCCGGGCGGTCTCCGGCCCAGTAGGGCAGTTCGAAGGGGAGCGGTTCGCCGATGTTCTCGATGATGCCGCTGTCCGGGGACAGGCTCAGCGAGCGGACGAGTCGGCCCTCCTCCCACACGGCGAACGCGAGCCAGTCGACGACGCTGTGCATGGCATGCAGCACGAGCCGCCGACCGGCGCTTGCCGCCACGAGGTGCTCCGGGAGCTGGGAGGGGGCGTCGATCATCACCCGCTGATCACCGATGACCTCCACGCCCGGCCAACTCGCCGCGTACGCCGTCCCCTCCGGCGGGTACACACCGCTCCAGAGGTTCGAGCCCTCGCTCGCCTCTATCTCCCAGCCCGGGTAGAGCCATCGCATCATGTCGGCCGTCCGTTCGAGGTCCGCTGTGCCCACTTCACGCAGCAGCCCCGGCACGTCGCCGTCGGCGTACACCAGAAAGCCCGTCTTGGCTCCCAAAACCCCTCCCCCAAGGTGTTGTCCTCGCTGATGGGTGCACCGTAGCTGCGCCCACTGACAACGCAGGTGACTCGGTCCGGGTGAGCCCCCACTTGGCCCTCAACCCACCGCTACGACTGCCGAGCTGTGAGCTGCCGAGGTCGGGCTGTTGGACGACGCATGGCCAGAGTGAACCTAGCCACCTGCGTGGGTGGTACGTCCCATGCTGTAGCGCATCGGAAAGCAGATCAGTGGGTCATGGCCTCACCGATCAAGGGGCCGGTCGTCTTCACTGCCTTCGGGCAGATGGCGTACGCCTGAAGCGTGCCCGGGTTGGCCGTGGCCGTGTCCGTGTCCGTGGCGAGAGCCCACCACCGCTCACCGCTGATCGGCTCGCTGGAGGACGGGTTGTACCGCTCCGAGTGCGAGTTGCCGGCCGTCACGACGGCTCCCGCCTCCGACCCGGGTTTCTCCGTCCGCGCATCCGGCCACCGCTGCGGCGGTGCCCGCGTAGCCGCCCGTCGAGACCGGAATGGGCACTGCGGTGCCCTGTACGACGCGCACCACGTCATCGGCCTGGGCGGCGCCGGCCGTACCGACCACCGCGACCATGGGCGCGAGGGCTACCAGAGACTTCTCGGGCACAGCGATCTCAATTCGTTCGAGCCGAGGGGGATGCGGCCCACACCGTGTGTGAGCCGCACAAGATCTGTCCGTCCGACAGGTTCACTCGGGCGGCGGGGGATCCGAGGCAAGCCGTCCCCCCGCCGGAGGCCACCCTCCTTCAACACGAGCAGGTCCCGAGCGGCACCCGCCCCGGCGCACTGACCAGCCACAACAACCTCAGCAACGCCATCCGGCAGGTCGAAGCCGTGGCGGGTCAGGCCGGGACGTCGGCGTCCTGCAAGGAGGCCGCGAATGCCTCGGGGCCCTGTTCCACCGCCGCCGGGTCCATCCACATCACCTGCCAGCCGTGGCCGTCGAGGTCGAAGAAGCTGCGCGAGTACATGAAGCCGTAGTCCTCCGCGTCGTCCACCTCGGTGGCGCCCGCCGCGAGTGCGGCGGCGCTGACCGTGTCGACCTCGGCGCGGGACGACGCGCTGAAGCAGTACAGCGCCAGCGCGTGGGTGCGGGGATCGGCGATCGGCAGCTTCGAGAACTCCGCGAACTTCTCGCGGGTGAGCAGCATGACGAAGGCGTGCTCGCCGACCAGCATGCAGGCGGCGGTCTCGTCGGTGAACTTCGGATTGAAGCCGAACCCGAGCTTCGCGAAGAACTCCTTGCTGCGTTCGAGGTCCGTGACGGGCATGTTCACGAAGAGCATGCGGCCTGCGTGGGCGGGAGTGGTCATGGTGGGTCTCCAGTCGGTGTCTCGATGGCGTACGTCGTACGTCCTGGTAGACCGGGCCGGTCGGCGGAACTCATCGGTGGTTCGCCCGTCTGTGCACCTTCGTCTCGTGCCCCCGCTGAGGCCTGGTCAGCGGCGCAGCCTCCTACGCGCCCACAGCGCCCCGATCACGCTGCCGACGGCTGCCGTGTACGCAGTCAAGGGCCCGTCGTTCAGCACGAGTCCGGGCATCGCGACAACGGTCCTCCCAGTAGCGGACATCGCAGATCTCGAACGCTCCACGCTCGGCCAGGGGACTCCGACTACCAGGGCCCCGGCGCGCGCCAATGGCGGGTCGCAAGGCCGAAGCCATTTGCGGAAGCCGGGGTCCGGTTGGCACGCTGCGATCATGACCACCGAGCGCGACGACTTCACCGGATCCGCCGCGGCAGGGCGGGCGACGGACTGGATCACCACACCTGTCACCGCGGAGCTCGTACGCGGGGCCCTCGAACTGGAGCGCACCGAGCGGGGCCTGCTGCCGCACCGGCTGCCCGCCCGCGCGCGTGCGCAGTGCTCCGACGAGCAGCTCGCCATGGCCGAGGCGCAGCCGTCCGGCGTACGGCTGGTGTTCCGTACCCGAGCCACCGCCGTCGAGCTGGACGTGCTGCCGACCAAGATGGAATATCCGGGCCTGCCGAGTCGGCCGGACGGCGTGTACGACCTTCTCGTCGACGGCCGTCCGGCCGGCCGGGCCGTCGCATCCGGCGGGAACGTGCTGAGCGTCGACATGGCCACCGGTACCCGGGAGACCCGGCCCGGTCCGGTCGGCAGCGTCCGGTTCGGCGAACTGCCTTCCGGCGAGAAGGACATCGAGATCTGGCTGCCGTACACGGAGATCACCGAGCTGATCGCCGTACGTACGGACGCGCCCGTCGAGCGGGCGGTGGACCGGGGCCGCAAGGTGTGGCTGCACCACGGGAGTTCGATCAGCCACGGCTCCAACGCCGAGAGCTCCACCACGACCTGGCCCGCCCTCGCCGCCTCCCGCGCCGGTGTGGAGCTGGTCAATCTGGGGCTGGGCGGCAGCGCCCTGCTCGACCCGTTC
This sequence comes from Streptomyces adustus, assembly GCF_009377175.1. Taxonomy (GTDB): domain Bacteria; phylum Actinomycetota; class Actinomycetes; order Streptomycetales; family Streptomycetaceae; genus Streptomyces; species Streptomyces adustus. Next base: position 6,243 of record NZ_VJZD01000278.1, on the reverse strand, counting down.
ACCGCCCGCGCCCTGCGCGACACCCCCGCCGACCTGATCAGCGTCAAGATCGGCATCAATCTGGTCAACGCCGACCTGATGCGGCTGCGTGCCTTCACCCCTGCGGTCCACGGCTTCCTCGACACCGTCCGCGAGGGCCACCCGACCACGCCGCTGCTGGTCGTCTCCCCGATCCACTGCCCCCTGCACGAGGACACTCCGGGGCCCACCTTCCCGGACTTCAAGGACGGCAGGATGACGTTCCGGGCGGCGGGTGATCCCGCGGAGCGGGCCGCCGGGAAACTGACGCTCCGGGTCATCCGGGAGGAGCTCGCCCGGATCACGTCCGCGCGGGCGGCCGACGACCCTCATCTGCACCATCTCGACGGTCTCGACCTGTACGGCGAGGCGGACTTCGCCGAACTGCCGCTGCCCGACCTGCTGCATCCGGGCCCGGCCGCCCACCGGCGCATCGGCGAGCGCTTCGCCGAGCTGGCCTTCGGCGCCGACGGCCCGTTCGCCCTCGAAAGGGACTGACGTTTCGTCAAAATACGTCGGTCAAAAGGACATTCGGCGGTCGGCGTTGATGTCACGCCGACCGCCGGGGCGGGTCCGACAGCCCAGATTTCAGGGGCTGTCAGCCGCGCGGACGCTCGAAGGTCAGCAGCAGGCCCTCGACGGCTCCGGGGCCTATGCGACCCTTGACGTCGGCGGCGGTGATCGCCTTCAGGGCCCAGCCGTCCTCGGCGTGCTTGTTCAGGACCTTCTCCAGCTTGTCGCTGTCCAGCGCGTCGCCGATCAGCGACTCCCGGAAGGTGACGACCTTGTACTCGTACGTGTAGGGGCTGCTCATGGTGGCGAAGTCCTCCTGCGGTCCGGCGGTGCCGGGTTGTGGTGTGGTGGCCTGGGCCAGCCAATCATCCTCGGGGGCACCGGTCACCGGCGCCCCCGCCTCCACCGGGGAGAGACACAGCGTGGCCTGCGGCGAAGTACACGGATCCGACGACGAAGCCGGGGTGGCCTGATGTGCTGGAGCGCGACGGCCGACCTCGTGGCGGGCACCGCGGTCGCGGCGGTCGGGGCGGCCTGTGTGGCGCGGGTGCGTGACGTCCGGGAACTGCCGCTGGCCGCGCTGCCGTTGCTGCTCGGTGCGCATCAGCTCGTGGAGGCGGTGGTCTGGCACGCGGGCGGGGGCGGCGGACCCGCCACGCTCGTCTGGGCCGTCGTCGCGATGCCCCTGCTGGCGCTGTGGATGCCGGTCGCGGTGCTGTGCGCCGCCTCGCCGACCGCCCGCCGACGCCTGGTCCTGCCCCTCGCCGCGGGGGTGCTCACCGCCGCGGCGCTCGGGTACGCCCTGGCCACCAGGACGGTGACGGCCGAGATCCGCGGTCACACGGTCGGCTACGTCGTCGGTCTGTCCCACGCGCCCGTGCTCGTCGCGGGCTATCTGCTGGCCACCGTGGGCTCGCTACTGCTGTCCGGCGACCGGCGGCTGCTGGTGCTGGGCGTCCTGGTCGGCGTCGGCGCGTCGGTCTGCTGGGCGTTGTGGCGCCTGGAGTTCGTCTCGACCTGGTGCGCCCTCGCGGCCCTGTGCTCGGTGGTGGTGTTCGGCTGGGTACGCGCCCGCCCGGCCCGGGCGGTGGCCGCGCGCGGGTGACCACCGGGAGGGACACCGGTGCGGTACGAGGTCACGTACCCGCCGTCCGTGCGCGGGAGCACGGAACCGGGTGGCCCCCTCGGCGGCCGGGCGCCACCCGGTGACGGCGGGCCCGCGTCAGCAGATCCGCGGCAGCTGTTCCCCGATCGGCAGGTCGACCACACGGGTGCCGCCCAGCGGGGTGCGGGCCACCACCATGCCGGGGTGCTCCTCGACGGCCTCGCCGATGATCGCCGCGCCCGCGCCCAGCGGGTGGGCCCGCATCGCCGCCAGGACCGCGTCGGCGCTCTCGCGCGGGACGAAGGCGACCAGCTTGCCCTCGTTGGCGACGTACATGGGGTCCAGGCCCAGGATGGCGCACGCGTTGGCCACCGCCGGCGGGACGGGCAGGTCGCGCTCGCGGAGGACCACGCCCGTGCCGGAGGCCGCCGCGATCTCGTTGAGCGCGGCCGCCAGTCCGCCGCGGGTGGGATCGCGCAGCACATGCAGGTCCGGGGTGACCGCGAGCATCGCCTCGACCAGCGAGCCCAGCGCCGCGCAGTCGCTCTCCAGCTCCACGCCGAACTCCAGGCCCTCCCGGACACTCATGATCGCCACCCCGTGGACGCCGATCCCGCCGCTGACGATGACGACGTCACCGGGCACGACCCGCTGCGGCCGCAGGTCCACGCCCGCCGGGATCAGCCCGATGCCCGCGGTGTTGATGAAGATCCCGTCGCCGTGGCCCGCCTCCACCACCTTGGTGTCGCCGGTCGCCACCTCGACGCCGGCGGCCCGCGCCGCGGCGCCCAGGGCCTTGGCCACCCGGTCGACCACCTCCAGCTCGACGCCTTCCTCCAGGACGAACCCGCAGGAGAGATAGGCGGCGCGGGCACCGGTCATCGCGAGGTCGTTGACGGTGCCGTTGACGGCCAGGTCGCCGATGCTGCCGCCGGGGAAGAACAGCGGCCGCACCACGAAGGTGTCGGTGGAGAACGCCAGCCGTACGCCGCCCAGGGTGAGCGCCGCGGCGTCGCCCATCCCCGCCAGGGCCTCACCCCCGTAGGCGGGCGCGAAGATGTCCCGCACCAGCTCGGCGGAGAGCGCCCCGCCGCCGCCGTGACCCATGACGATCCGGGGCCGCTCGCGCACCGGGGCGGGACAGCTCCAGGTCTCGGGGTCGAGGGTGATCTCAGACAACGGGGCTCGCCTCCCGGGCAGCGTTGGGGATGTCCAGGCGCCGGTAGAGGTAGTACGCGGCGCAGGCGCCCTCGCTGGAGACCATGGTGGCTCCGAGCGGGGTGCGGGGGGTGCACAGGGTGCCGAAGGCCTCGCACTCGTGCGGTTTGAGCAGTCCCTGGAGGACCTCGCCGCTGCGGCACTCCTTCGGTTCGAGGGTGCGGATGCCGGTGACGGCGAACCGGTGCTCGGCGTCGTAGGCCCGGTACTTCGCGGACAGCCGCCAGCCGCTGTCGGGGATGACGCCGATGCCGCGCCAGGCGCGGTCGGTGACCTCGAAGACGTCCTCCAGCATGGCCCGGGCGGCCGCGTTACCCTCGGGGCGGACGGCGCGGGCGTAGGCGTTGTCCACGGTGTGTTCGCCGCGTTCCAGCTGGCGGACGGTGCGGCGTACCCCCTCCAGGATGTCGAGCGGCTCGAACCCGGTGACGACGATCGGCACCCGGTGGCGTTCGGCCAGCTCCGGGTACTCCCCCACGCCCATCACGCTGCACACGTGACCGGCGGCGAGGAAGCCCTGGACCCGGCAGCTCGGGGACCGCATGATCGCCTCGATGGCGGGGGGCACCCGTACGTGCGACACCAGCAGGCTGAAGTTGCGGATGCCGAGCTTCCTGGCCTGATGGACCGTCATGGCGTTGGGAGGCGCGGTCGTCTCGAAGCCGATGCCGAAGAACACCACTTGGCGGTCCGGGTTCTGCCGGGCGATCCGCAGCGCGTCGAGGGGCGAGTAGACGACGCGTACGTCGCCGCCCTCGCCGCGCACCTGGAACAGGTCGCGTCCGGTCCCCGGGACCCGCAGCATGTCGCCGAAGGAGCAGAAGATCACTTCCGGTCGGGAGGCGATCTCCAGTGCCTTGTCGATGACCTCCAGCGGGGTGACACAGACGGGACAGCCCGGCCCGTGGATCAATTCGACCTCGTCCGGCAGGAGTTGGTCGATGCCGTGGCGGATGATGGTGTGGGTCTGTCCGCCGCACACCTCCATCAGGGCCCACGGCCGGGTCACCGTGGCATGGATGTCGTCGAGGAGCCTGCGGGCCAGCTCGGGGTCCTGGAACTCGTCGATGTACTTCACTTCCGCGTCTCCTCGATGACGTGCCCGCCGGCCTCGCTCGGGGCGGCCGCGCCCGAGGCCGCCTCCCAGGGGTCGCCGAACTCCTCCTGGAGCATGCCGAGGGTGGCGAAGAGCTCCAGCGTCCGCTTCGCCGACTCCTCGTCCAGCCGTTGCAGGGCGAACCCGACGTGGACGATGGCGTACTCGCCGACCTGGAGGTCGGGCAGGTACTCCAGGCACACCTCCTTGACCACGCCGCCGAAGTCGACGTTGGCCATCCGGGTGCCGTCGCGTTCCTCGATGTCCAGCACTCGGCCGGGTACCGCCAGGCACATGGGCCTCTCCTCGCTGTGGGTCGTTCACGTCGCCCGTGCTGCCGGGCATGTGTCAGGTGCTGTCGGGCAGTTGTCCGTCCACCGGTGCGGTGCCGGGGCGGTCGTCGGCCGGTCCGGCGGCGGTCCTCGGCCGGTCCGGCGGCGGTCGTCGGCCGGACGGTCACCCGTCGGTGTCGTGGGGCCGGTCCCTGGCGCGGGCGGCCACCACGAGCTGGCCGAGCGCCAGGCCGCCGTCGCCCGGCGGGACCAGGCGGTGGCGCAGGACCGTGAAGCCGTCCGCGCGCAGGGCGGCCGAACAGGCCGAGGACAGCAGGGTGTTGGCGAACACCCCGCCGGTCAGGGCGACCGTGTCGAGCCCGTGCCGGGCGCGGGCCCGGACACAGATCGCGTGCACGAGGGCGGCCACCGCCCGGTGGAAGCGGGCCGCGACGAGACCGGTGTCCACGCCCGCCCGCAAGTCCTCGACGATGCGCGCGAGGACGGGCGCGGGATCGGCGCGCAGCACGCCGTCGTACGGGCCGCCACCCTCCGTACCTCGGTCGTACAGGCCGTACGCGCCGTCGTCGGGCGTCCTGGGGCGCAGCGCGAACGCGTACGTCGCGTTGTCGTCCTCGTCGTACGCCCGTACGGCGGCCGCCTCCAGCTCGACGGCCGCCTGCGCCTCGTAGCCGGCCCGGTGGCACACCCCCAGGAGCGAGGACACGGCGTCGAAGAGCCGGCCCATGCTGGACGTGGGAACGCAGTTCAGGCCGCGCGCCAACTGCCGCTCCAGTACCCGGCGTTCGTCCGCCGGGCATTCGGCGACGCAGGCCAGGTCGGCCGACCAGGCGAGACCGGCCGCGCGCAGGTGGGCGAGCGCCATGCGGTACGGGCGGCGTACGGCGGTGTCGCCGCCGGGCAGCGGGACATAGGCGAGATGTCCGAACCGGGTGAAGCCGTCGTAGTCCGCGAGCAGGATCTCGCCGCCCCACACCGCGCCGTCCTCGCCGTGTCCGGTGCCGTCGAAGGCGACGCCGATGACCCGGCCGCTGCCGTCCAGCCCGTGTTCGGCCATGGCGGCGGCGATGTGGGCATGGTGGTGCTGGACGCGTACGACGGCCCGCCCGTGCGCGTTGCGCTCGGCCCAGGCGGCCGAGCGGTAGCCGGGATGCCGGTCGGCCGCCAGCAGTCCCGGCCGCACTCCGGTGATCGACTCCAGCTGTGCCGTGGCCCGTTCGAAGGCCCGCTGGGTGCTCAGGTCGTCCATGTCGCCGATGTGCGCGGACAGCCAGGCCTTGCGGTTCTCGCCGAGACAGAACGTGTTCTTCAGGTCGCCGCCCACGGCGAGGGCGGGCCGTACGGGCACCGGGAGCGGCACGGGCAGCGGCGCGTAGCCGCGGGCACGCCGGATCACCAGCGGCTCGCCGTCGCAGATCCGTACGACGGAGTCGTCGCACGGCACCTGGATCGGCCGGTCGTGGGTGAGCCAGGCGTCGGCCAGCGGCGCCAGCCGGTGCAGCGCCTCGGCGTCGTCGGTGACGATCGGCTCACCGGCCACGTTGCCGCTGGTCATGACTAGCAGCCGGGGGCCGTCGGGATCGCCGGGCAGGCCGAGCAGCAGATGGTGCACGGGTGTGTAGGGAAGCAGCACGCCGAGGTCCGGGCTGCCGGGCGCGACGGCGGCGGCCGGCCGCGGCGCACCCGGCTCCGGCTCCGCCCGCGGGTCGGGCGCGGTACGCCGGCGCAGCAGTACGACGGGCCGGGCGGCGCTCTCGATCAGGGTCCGTTCCTCGGGTCCCACCCGGACGAGGTGCGCGATGTCGTCCACCGTCCGCGCCATGACGGCGAACGGCTTGTCGCCGCGGGCCTTGCGACGGCGCAGCGCCGCGACCGCGTCGGGGTTCGTGGCGTCGCAGGCGAGGTGGTAGCCGCCCAGACCCTTCACCGCGAGGACGGCTCCGGCCGCCAGGAGTCCACGGGCGTCGGCCACCGGGTCCGCCCCGGGGGCGGGCCGGGGT
>NZ_VJZD01000277.1 GCF_009377175.1 Streptomyces adustus | reverse complement strand
GGAGGGGCGCGGTCAGAACTTGATGCCGCCGAGGAGGCTCGCCAGGCTCTCTCCGCCGGCCTTGATGCTGGGGGCGATGGCGGTGCTCGCCAGATAGAAGCCGAACAGGGTGGACGCCAGGCAGTGCGACGGCTTGAGCCCGTCCTTGCGGAAGAAGAGGAAGACGACGATGCCGAGCAGGACCACACCTGAGATGGACAGGATCATTTGAGCTCTCCTGGTTCGTGGGGACAGTCACCATGAGTACTTCCAGAATCACAGGATGTATCCATAGGATAAAAGGTGCAACTGGGTGAAATCTGAGCGATTTCCCTCGGTCGGCGGAAGGTCTGATGGGCCGCCTGAGCAGGAGGATTGCGTCGAACGGGTCCTGTGGGGATCTTTGCCCCGGCGGGCCCGGTCATGTGTCAGCCGAGCCAGTACCCTGGCGAATCACCCGTACGGCCGCATCACTCGTGGCCGTAGGCTTGCTCCCCGCGGGGCCCGGGTTCCGCGGCCCGCGGGTCCGCAGACGCGTGGGTCCCACAGTCCCCGACGTCCGTAGCGAGAGGTGGTCAGGCCGATGACCGATGTCCCCGACCCCGAGGTCGTGGAACTGGCGACCAGGATCTTCGACCTGGCTCGGCAGGGCCGGACCGAGGAACTCGTGGCGTACGTCGACGCGGGCGTGCCGGCCGGCCTCACCAACGACCGCGGCGACTGCCTGGTCATGCTGGCCGCCTACCACGGTCACGCGGAGACGGTGCGCGCGCTGCTGGCCCGCGGGGCGGCGGCCGACCGGGTGAACGACCGGGGTCAGACCCCGCTCGCCGGCGCCGTCTTCAAGGGCGGGACGGAGGTCGTCACGGCCCTTCTGGAGGGCGGCGCCGATCCGACGGCCGGCACTCCGTCCGCCGTCGACACCGCGCGCATGTTCGGTAAGGCGGAGCTGCTGGAACTGTTCGGCGCGACCTGATCCGACCGCGTTGAGCAGCCGGGACGGGTTTCCTGACCGGACACGACACACCAGACGGGGAGGCGGAGCGGGGCCGCCGGAAATTTCGGTCGCGGCAGACGGAAGTGCCGAGTCATCATGACGACGTGATTCACGGACGCGATGGCTGGGCAGACGTTGCCGCACCGCGCGGGCCGTGATGCGGTCCGCATGGGCCACCGACGAGAGGCAGAGGAAAATGGTCTACAGCAAGCAGGAAGCGGCGGGCGCCCCGACGTGTTGTCACGCGGCCAGGTAATGCACGTCCCCGGTTGCGTCGACGCTTGATGTGAGGCTGTTTCCCATGTTCGATCCGGTCATAGCGCCCAGCGGTACGCTGCTCGGCCTGCTCCAGCGGGGGCGCGGCGACGGCACACTGCACGCGCTCACCGCCCCGCGCGCCGAAGCGCTCGCGGCCCTGAACCACTGTGTGCTGCGGGACCCCCGCCACGACTGGCAGGTGGAGAACCGCTCCCTCTACTACGCCCGTCTCCATCTCGATCTCGACGGCGACCTCGGCGCGATCGAGGCCCATCTCTTCGACGCCGAGGACGCCTTCGACACCGGCGAGTCACGCACCGGGCTGGCCCTCGCCGTGCTCGGCCATCTCGCCTCCTACGGTCGGCGGGACGCCCTCGACCTGCTGCGCAGATACGCCGCCACCGGCTCCAACTGGGCCTGGGCCCTGGACGAGCTGGCCCTGCGCGACGACGACGCCGGCCTGCGCGCCCTGGCCGCCCCCGTCCTCGCGCGGTTCGCCACCGACGCCGAGGGCGAGGCCGAGCTGGCCGCCGTGGTCCGCGACGCCTTCGAGCCCCGGCCCTGGCGGCTGTGGGCCGAGGATCCGCGCGAGTACGTCTCCGCCCGTGTGCGCGCCGCCCACGAGGCCGGCTGCTTCGACCGATGGCAACGCCAGATGCGGCCGAGCGGCCCCCGGCCGGGCTGGAGCGTGCGCGCCGTCTTCGAGTGGGCCCAGCAGGGCCTCGAACGGGGCGCCGCCCTGCATGTGCCCGCCGCCCGCTGCCTGGTCGCCGTGGCCGGTCCCGAGGACCGGCCCGAGATCCTCCAGGCCGCCCGGGACGGCGACGACGGCGCCCGCTGCACCGCGTTGCGCTATCTCGCCGACCGCGACGATCCCGACGCCCTCGACCTGATCGAGGGGGCCGTGGCCACCGGCTCCACGCCCGTCGTCGAGGCCGCCGTCGACGCCTTCGAACGCATGCGCGGTGCCGCCGTCGTCGACCGCGCCCGCGGCTGGGCCCGTCGGCCCGATCAGCTCGGCGCGGCGGCCGGGCGCGTGCTCGCCTGCCGCGGCGGTGCCCAGGACAGCGACCTGGTCCTCGGGGCCCTGCGCGACGCCGTGCGCGGCGAAGGCCCGGACGCGCCGACCCTGTGGACCCTCGTCGACGGAGCCGGGCGGCTCGGCATCGCCTGCGCGGCCCCCGTCCTGCGCCATATCTACCGCGAGACGGCCTCGTCCCACCTGAGGGGACGCTGCGCACGGGCGCTGGCCGTCACCGACCCGGCCTTCGCCGTCGGCTTCGCCGTCGAGTGCCTCTGGGACTGCGAGGAGTCCACCCGCGAGGTCGCCGCCCGGCACGCCGAGACGGGTGACGCGCGCGTGGTGGAGCGCCTGCGCCGACTGGCCGCGGACCCGGCGGAGGAGGACGAGGTCCAGACGGCCGTCCGCAGCCGCATCGGCCCGGACGCCTCAGCGATGTGAACCGGCCGGGACCGCGCCGACGCGGGCGGTCCCGCCCCGGCCCGCGGTCCCGCTTCGGTTCCCGGTGCCGCTCCGGCCCGTGGTGCCGCTTCGGTTCCCGGTGCCGCTCCGGCCTGTGGTCCCGCTCCGGTCCGTGGTCCCGCCCCGGTTCCCGGTCCGGCTCCGGTCCGTGGTCCCGCTCCGGTTCCCGGTCCGGCTCCGGTCCGTGGTCCCGCACCGGTTCCCGGTCCTGCCTCGGTTCCCGGTGCCGCTTCGGTTTCCGGTCCCGCTCCGGCCTGTGGTCCCGCTCCGGCCCGTGGTCCCGCTCCGGTTCCCGGTCCGCCCCGGCCGCCCCGGCCGGGGCGGACCGGGGCGGTGGGCTTCGTGCCCCCGGCCCGGATCGGGGCGGTGGTTCCGGTGCGGTGACCCGGGCGGGTCCCGATCGGACGCGCCGCGCGGTACGGCGCGTCGTATGAACGGCGGATGACCCGCGGACCAGGGGCACATGGACGCGGCCTGGCCTGCTCGGGTGTGCAGCGCAACGCTCATGGGACGTTCCTCGTTCGGAAAGATCCACGTTGTCGCGACCACGTCCAGCACGGCGAGAACACCCGTATGCGTGTCGTCATCGTGACCGAATCCTTTCCCCCCGATGTGAACGGCGTGGCCCACTGCGCGCTCCAGACCGCCCGGCACCTCGTCGCTCGCGGTCACGCTCCTGTTGTCGTCGCTCCGGCCACTTCCCCCAAGTTCACGGCCCCGCTCGAACAGGCAGGAGCCGCCATCGGCAGCGGGCCCGACGCCCACGCGCCGTGCCCCGTCGTCCGCGTCCCTTCCCTACCGCTCCCCGGCTACCCCCAGGTCCGCGTGGCCCTCCCCAGCCGACGGGTCGCCGCGGCCATCAGCGAGCACCGCGCCGACATCGTCCACCTGGCCAGTCCCTTCGTCCTCGGTGTCCGCGGCATGGCGGCGGCCGCCCGGCTGGGCCTGCCCGCCGTGGCCGTCTACCAGACCGACCTGGCCGGATACGCCCGTACGTACATGGGCGCGGGCGAGGCCGCGGCCTGGCGGCGCATCCGCTCCGTCCACGCCGCCGCCGACCTCACCCTCGCCCCGTCCAGCGCGGCCCTGCGCGACCTGGAGGCCCATGCCGTGCCCCGGGTGAAGCTGTGGCCCCGCGGGGTGGACACCGACCGCTTCCGCCCCGAGCACCGCGACGAGCAACTGCGGCGCGAACTCGCCCCGAACGGCGAACTGATCGTCGGCTACGTCGGACGGCTCGCCCCCGAGAAACAGGTCGAGCTCCTGGCCGGCGTCTGCGGCCTGGACGGCGTACGGGTCGTGGTGGTCGGCGACGGGCCCAGCCGCACGAGCCTCGGCGAGGCGCTGCCCGGCGCCGTCTTCCTGGGCCGCCGGACCGGCCACGACCTGGCCCGGATCTTCGCCTCCCTGGACGTCTTCGTGCACACCGGACCCTTCGAGACCTTCTGCCAGACCGTGCAGGAGGCCATGGCCAGCGGCGTGCCCGTGGTGGCGCCCGCGGCCGGCGGGCCGCTGGACCTGGTGGACCACGGCCGCACCGGGCTGCTGGTGCCGCCGCGCGACGCCGACGCCGTACGGGACGCGGTGGCGTCGCTGGCCGCCGACCCCGCCCGGCGCGCCGCCTACGGCGCCGCCGGACACGCCACGGTCGAGGGCCGCACCTGGGCGGCCGTCGGCGACCTGCTCATCGGGCACTACGCGGACGTCCTGGCCGCGCGCAAGCGGAAGCCGGTGGTGGCGGCATGAGCGGGTTGCGCATCGTCAGGCTCGCCAACTTCGTCGCCCCCGCCTCCGGCGGGCTGCGCACCGCGCTGCGCGAGCTGGGCAAGGGCTTCAAGGCAGCAGGACACGAGCCGGTCCTGATCGTCCCCGGAGAGCGGCACACGGACAGCGAGACCGAGCAGGGCCGGGTGATCACCCTGCCCGGCCCGCTGCTGCCCGGCACCGGCGGCTACCGCGTCCTCACCGACCGCCGACGCGTGGCCCGCCTGCTGGAGGAACTCGGCCCCGACCGGCTGGAGGTGTCCGACCGTACGACCCTGCGGTGGACCGGCAGGTGGGCGCGGCGCGCCCGGGTCCCGGCCGTGATGGTCTCCCACGAGACCGCCGACGGGGTGCTGCGCACCTGGGGCCTGTCGGAGCGGGCGGCGCGCCGCACCGCCGACGCCCTCAACGTGCGGACGGCGCACACCTACGCGCGCGTGGTGTGCACCACCGAGTTCGCCGAGCGGGAGTTCGACCGCATCGGCGCCCGCAACGTCGTACGGGCTCCGCTCGGTGTCGACCTGGTGCAGCGGCATCCCTCGCTGCGCGACCCGGCGGTGCGCGACCTGCACGCGCGCGAGGACGAGACACTGCTGGTCATGTGCTCCCGGCTGTCCGTGGAGAAGCGCCCCGGCACGGCGCTGGACGCTCTGGAGGCGCTGCTGCGGCGCGGCCGGCGGACCGTGCTCGTGGTCGCGGGGGACGGGCCCCTGCGGCCCCGTCTGGAGCAGCGCGCCAAGGAGCGGGGACTGCCCGTCACCTTCCTCGGGCACGTCGCCGACCGCTCCCTGCTCGGCGCGCTCCAGGCCTCCGCCGACGTGTCGCTGGCCCCCGGCCCCGCCGAGACCTTCGGGCTGGCCGCGCTGGAGGCGATGGCGTGCGGCACCCCGGTGGTGGCGAGCGCGTCCTCCGCGCTGCCCGAGGTGATCGGGGCGGCCGGCGCCACCGCGGCCGACAGCGGCGAGGCCTTCGCGGACGCCGTCGAGACCCTCCTCGCCCGGTCCGAGGCCGAGCGGCGCGAAGTGGCACGCGCGCGTGCGGAGTGCTTCGGCTGGGACGCGGCGGTCGAGGCGTTCCTGGCCGCACACGACGCTCACGTACCGTCGGTCCGCACGCGTCCCGCCGTGCCGGAGGGCGCAGCATGAGACCCGTCCGTTTCGTGGCCCTCGGCGACTCGCTGACCGAGGGCGTGGGCGACCCGTTGGGCGACCCGGTGCGCGATCCGGCGGACGCCGCGAAATGGCGCGGCTGGGCCGCGCTGCTCGCCGACGGACTGGCCGACGGGCCGGTGGAGTTCACCAACCTCGCGGTCAGCGGGGCGCAGACGCGCGACGTGCTGGAACGGCAGACGCAGGACGCGCTCCGGCTGGAGCCGGACGTGGTGTCCGTCGTGATCGGCGTCAACGACACGCTGCGCTGCACCTTCGACATCCACGCCGTCGCCGAACGGCTCGACAAGGTGTACGCGGCGTTCACCGCCCAGCACGCGGTCCTGCTCACGGCCTGCCTGCCCGACCCGGGATCGATGCTCCGGCTCCCCGGTGCGCTGGCCCGGCCGCTCGCCCGGCGGCAGCGCGCGGTCAACGCCGTGGTGCACGCGCTGTCCGAGCGCTACGGGGCGGTGCATCTGCACGCCTCCGAGGAGGAGTGGCTCACCGACCGCGCCATGTGGAGCTCGGACCGGCTGCATCCCGGCGAGCGCGGCCACCGGCAGTTGGCCGTGAGCTTCCACGACCTGCTGGCGAAGGCGGGCGTCGCCACGGGGGCCGCGCCCTCGCCCGAGCCCGAGTTCCCCGCGCCGACCAGATCGGCGAGCCTGCTGTGGCTGGCCACCGCGGGCACCGCCTGGGTGATGCGACGGTGCACCGACCTGCTGCCGCAGCTGCTCACCCTGGCCGCCGACGAGATGCGCCACCGGGCCCGCGGCACCAGCGCCCGGCTCGACCTGCGGGCCTCCGCGGCGGTCTCCACGGCACTTGCCGCGCTGTCGACGGTCGATCAGGTGGACGCGGCGTAGGGCCGGTCCGGCCGTTCCCGCCGCCCGCCCGGAGACGGCGGGGCAGCCGGGAGCGGTCAGCCGGGCCCCGGGCCCCCGGAGCGCCGGCGCACGGCCACGAAGCGGACCGGGATCCCGGGCAGCGCCTGCGCGGCCGCCGGGAGGTCGGCGGCCCGCACGACCCCTATCACCGGGTAGCCCCCGGTGGTCGGGTGGTCCGCCAGGAAGACCACGGGACGCCCGTCCGGGGGCACCTGGACCGCGCCCAGGACCATGCCCTCGCTGGGCAGTTCACCGGGGCGGACCCGTTCCAGGGCGGGCCCCTCCGTACGCAGGCCGATGCGGTTGCTCGCCGCCGACACCCGGTAGGTGCCGGTGGTGAAGGCCCGTACGGCCCGCGGGGTGAACCAGTCGTCGCGCGGGCCGAGCGACACCCGCAGGACGAGTTCCGTCGGCGGCCTCGGCTGCGGAGCGCCGTCCACGCGCGCGTACCGACCGGCGGCCCGGCCCACGGGCAGCACCGAGTCGTCCGTGAGCGGCGGCGGGCCGAGCCCCGAGAGCAGGTCCGTGGAGCGGCTGCCGAGGACCGGCTCGACGGTGATTCCGCCGCCGACGCCCACGTAACTGCGCACGCCGTGCACGGCGGCCCCCACGTCCAGGAGCGCCCCGGCCGGCACCCGTACCGGCGCCCCCCAGGCGACCGGCCGCCCGTCCACCGTGACCGGGCAGGGCGCGCCCCCCACGGCCACGGTGACCGCCGAACGCGGGCGCAGCGCACAGCCGTTCAGGGTGGTCTCCAGGACGGCCGCCTCCGGCGGGTTGCCGACCAGCCGGTTGACGAGCGCCGCCGCGGGCCCGTCGAGGGCCCCCGAGCGGGGCACCCCGAGGTGGGCGTGCCCGGGACGTCCCTGATCCTGCACGGTCGTCAGGGCCCCGGCCCGTACGACGGCGAGCGCGCGGTCCGTCATGCGCCCTCCACCGCGACGAAGCGCACCCGGGTGCCCGGCGACAGCAGCGCGGCCGGCACCCGCGCGGGATCCCACAGCCGCGTGTCCGTACGGCCGATCAGCTGCCAGCCGCCGGGCGACGACCGCGGGTACACCCCCGTGTACGGGCCGGCCAGCGCCACCGCCCCGGCGGGCACGGCCGTACGCGGCGTGGCACGCCGCGGGACCTCGCGGCCCGGCGGCAGGCCGGTGAGATAGCCGAAGCCGGGGGCGAAGCCGCAGAACGCGACCCGGAACTCCACCGCCGTGTGGATACGGGCCACCTCGGACGCCCCGACACCCCAGTGCGCGGCGACGTCCGCGAGGTCGGGGCCGTCGTAGCGCACCGGGATGTCGACCACCTCCGTGGCAGGCGGGACGGCGGCAGGCAGCTCGGCGCGGGCCAGTTCGCGGGCCAGCCGGTCCGGCGCGGCGACCCCGTCGAGGAGGACCGTACGGGCCGCCGGGACGATCTCGCGGACGACGAGCAGCCCCTGCGCCCGCCTGCGCACCAGCTCGGCGTGCAGGGCCTGGGCCTCCTCGCCCGAGGACACCTCGACGAGCAGCGAGTCCTCGCCCACGGGCAGCGCCCTCATACGAACGCCTCCACCCGCACGCCCGACTCCTCCAGCCGCCGCCGGACCTGCCGGGCCAGGTCCACCGCACCGGGCGTGTCGCCGTGCAGGCACAGCGACCGCGCACGTACCTCGATACGCACTCCCGAGTGGGCGGTGACCGTGCCGGAGCGGGCCAGGCCCACCGAGCGCTCCACGACCGCCGCCGCGTCGGTGACCACCGCGCCGTCCCGGCCGCGCGGCACGAGGGTGCCCTCCTCGGTGTACGCGCGGTCCGCGAAGGCCTCCGCGACGGTCGGCAGCCCGGCCTTGGCGGCCAGTTCCAGCAGGCGCGAACCGGGCAGTCCGAGCACCGGCAGCGCCGGGTCGGCCAGGCGCACGCCGTCCACGACGGCGTGCGCCTGCTCCTCGTCGTGCACCACGCGGTTGTACAGCGCGCCGTGCGGTTTGACGTACGCCACGCGCGCGCCGGCCGCGCGGGCGAAGACCTCCAGGGCACCGATCTGGTACGCCACCTCGGCGGCCAGTTCGGTGGCCGGCACGTCCATCGCACGCCGTCCGAATCCGGCCAGGTCCCGGTAGGAGACCTGCGCGCCGATCGCCACCCCGCGCTCGGCCGCCTGCGCGCACACCCGTCGCATGGTGGCCGCGTCCCCGGCGTGGAAGCCGCACGCCACATTGGCGCTGGTGACGACGGACAGCAACTGCTCGTCGTCGGTCAGCCGCCAGCGGCCGAAGCCCTCGCCGAGGTCGGCGTTGAGGTCGATGGAGGTCATGGATGTCACGTCTCTCCTGTTCAGGCCACGCGGTACTGCTCGTCGCGGGCGTCGGTGAGGAACATCTGTCCCGGTGCGTGCGTCAGCGCGAACGGCGGCCGCGAGGCCACCACCGCGGCCTGCGCTGTCACCCCGCAGGCCCAGAACACCGGGATGTCGTCCGGTTCGGCGTCCACCGGGTCGCCGAAGTCGGGCCGGGCCAGGTCCGCGATGCCGAGCCCCGACGGATCGCCGCAGTGCACCGGGGCGCCGTGCACCGCCGGAAGCAGACTGCTCTCCCGGATCGCGGCCGCCAGGTGCTGCGGCGGCACCTGGCGCAGGGACACCACCAGCGGCCCGTGCAGCCGGCCCGCCGGGCGGCACCGGCGGTTCGTCACGTACATCGGGACGTTGCGGCCCTGCTCGATGTGCCGGATCGGGACGCCCGCCTCGGACAGCGCCCACTCGAACGTGAAGCTGCATCCGATCAGGAACGACACCAGGTCCTCGCGCCAGTACGCGCGGACGTCCGTCGGCTCGTCCACCAGTTCGCCGTCCCGCCACACCCGGTAGCGCGGCAGGTCGGTGCGCAGATCGGCGCCGTCCGCGAGGACGGTGGTCCACGAGCCGGCGTCCGTGACGTCCAGGACGGGGCAGGGCTTGGGGTTGCGCTGGCAGAACAGCAGCATCTCGTACGCCCAGTCGGCGGGGACCGAGATCAGGTTGACCTGGGTGTGGCCGGCCGCGACCCCGGCCGTCGGCCCCGACAGGCCGTCACGGAAGCGGTCCCGGGCGGCTCTCGGGCTCCACGCGTGCGCGTGCTCGTCGGCGAGGAGCAGGGGACGGTCCGTGGCGCCGTGCGAGGGAAGACGGTCCGTCGGGGTGGGCGAGGGACGGTCCGTGGTACCAGACCATGGAGGGTTCTGCGTACGGTTCACAGGAGTTCCTTCCTGCGCGTCTCCGGCAGTCCCAGCAGCGCGAGTGCCGCGATGCCGTAGCCGATCGCGCCGAAGACCAGCGCGCCGCCCACGCCCCAGCTGTCGGCGAGGAAGCCGACCGTGGTGGGGAAGGCGGCGCCCACGGCGCGGCCGGTGTTGTACGTGAAGCCCTGGCCCGTGCCCCGCACGGCCGTCGGGTACAGCTCGCTCAGGTACGAGCCGAAGCCGCTGAAGATCGCCGACATGCAGAAGCCGAGCGGGAAGCCGAGCACCAGGAGCAGTGTGTCGGCGCCGTCCGGGATGTGGGCGTACGCCAGGACGCACACCGCCGACAGGAGGGCGAAGAGCCAGATGTTGGGCCTGCGGCCCAGCCGGTCGGTGAGCTGGCCGCCGGTGAGGTAGCCGACGAAGGCGCCCGAGATCAGGAAGGTCAGATAGCCGCCGGTGCCGACGACCGACAGGCCGCGCTCCGACTTCAGATACGTCGGAACCCAGGTGGCGAGGGTGTAGTAGCCGCCCTGGACGCCGGTGGAGAGCAGTCCGGCGAAGACCGTCGTGCGCAGCAGGCCCGGTGTGTCGGCCGTGCCTCGCCGGAAGATCGCGGCGAACGACCCCCGCCGCGGGTTCCGCTCGCGCGCCGCGGCCGCCTCGGGCGCGTCCTGCACCCGGCGGCGCAGCCACACCACCAGCAGGGCGGGCAGGGCGCCGGTCCAGAACATCACGCGCCAGGCCAGGTCGTCGCCGAGGAACGAGAAGACCAGGGTGTACACGACCGCGGCCAGTGCCCAGCCCACGGCCCACGCGCTCTGGACCGCGCCGAGCGTGCGGCCGCGGTGCCGGGCGCTCGCGTACTCGGCCACCAGGATCGCGCCGACGGCCCATTCGCCGCCGAAGCCGAGGCCTTGGAGGGCCCGGAAGACCAGCAGGGTCTCGTAGTCGGGTGCGAAGCCGCAGGCGACGGTGAACACGGCGTAGGTGAGCACCGTGACCATGAGCGCCCGGACCCGGCCGACCCGGTCCGCGAGGACACCCGCGAGGGCGCCGCCGACGGCCGAGACGACGAGCGTGACGGTGGTGAGCAGACCGGTCCGACCGCTGTCCAGGCCGAAGTGGGCGGCCAGCGCGACCATGGTCAGCGGGAGGGCGAAGTAGTCGTAGGAGTCCAGCGCGTAGCCGCCGAAGGCGCCGGCGAAGGCGCGGCGGCCGCGTGGACCGAGAGCGCGCAGCCAGCCCGACGCGCCGCCGTCGACGGCGCGTTCACCCGTGGTGGTGAGGTTGTCGGTGGCCAGGGCCTCGGGGGGAGGGGTCGTGCTCATGGGCACCTCGCAGAGGGATGACGGAGGGGTGCTGGGGTGAGCCGTGTCATGCCGTGCGTTGTCGTGCTGAGCGTTGCCGTGCCGTGCCGTGCCGTGCCGTGTGGTGCCGTGCGTCGTCGTGCCGTGCCGAGCACCGTAGAGGATTGTTCAACGATCCCTCAATACCCATGTTGTTTCGTTCTGGTGTCTGCGGTTCAATTCCGGGCATGGCAGAGCAGCTGACGGGACTGGCCGACGACCGCGCGCTCCTGGGGCGCACCAGCACCGCCGAACGCGTCTCCGACATCCTCAGAAGCCGCATCGCCGACGGCTATTTCCCACCGGGGACCCGGCTGTCGGAGGACAGCATCGGCGGGGCGCTCGGGGTCTCGCGCAACACGCTGCGCGAGGCGTTCCGGCTGCTCACCCATGAACGCCTGCTCGTCCACGAGCTCAACCGGGGCGTCTTCGTCAGGGTCCTGACCGTCGAGGACGTCGAGGACATCTACCGCACCCGGATCCTCGTGGAGTGCGCCGTCGTGCGCGGTCTGGGGGAGCCGCCGTACGCGGTGCAGGGTCTGGCCGCGGCGGTCGCCGAGGGACGGTCGGCGGTCGCCGAGAACGACTGGAAAGCAGTGGGTACGGCCAACATCCACTTCCACCGGGAACTCGTCACCCTGGCCGGCAGCGAGCGCACCGACGAACTGATGCGCAGCGTCTTCGCCGAGCTGCGGCTGGCCTTCCACGTCGTGGACGACCCCAGGCGGCTGCACGAGCCCTACCTCGCCCGCAACCGCCAGATCCTCCGGGCGCTGGAGAGCGGGGACAAGGACGAGGCCGAAAAGCTGCTGGAGGTCTACCTCGCGGATTCGCTGGAGCGAGTGGTGGAGGTGTACCGGCGCAGGGTCGGGGAGGGCGAGCAGGGGGCTGCCGCCGCGGGGCTCGTGTGAGAGGGGCCACGGTG
>NZ_VJZD01000276.1 GCF_009377175.1 Streptomyces adustus | reverse complement strand
GGGCGGGGGGTCCCGCGCCCCGGGCGCACGGCACGCCGGACACAGGGCAGGCGGCGCGGCTCGCGGCTCGCGGCTCGCGGCTCGCGGCTCGCGGCTCGCGGCTCGCGGGAAGTCTGCCCGGCCATACGGTCTCACGGTCCGCGGGCGACCGCAGCCCGGAAGCCGTACGACCGCACGGCCGAGGCCGCGCCGGGTGCGCGGTTCGCGGGCGTGCGAGCGCCGGAGGCTGGGCGTACGGGTGCACGGGCGCCGAGGGGGCTGGGTGTACGGGCATCGAGGCCTGGGCGTCGGGAGCGGCCGCCGGGTGGCCGGGACGTACGGGCGACCAGGCGCCGGGGTGCCGGGCGGTCGGGTGTACGGCGGCGGGTCCGGAGCGCGGCGCGTCCCGGGGCCCTTCGTGCTGTGCGCGTCAGAACCGGCGCGAGGCCAGGCCTCGGGCTTCTCCTCGACCTCGGCCTCGACCTCGGCCTCGGCGGCGGCCTCGGTCACGTGGGCGACCGGGGCCGGGAGTGCGGGCGGCCGGGGCCGGGAGTGCGGGCGGCCGGGCGTACGGCGAAGGGCCCCGGGGCGCAGTGCGTCCCGGGGCCCTTCGTGTTGCGTGTGTCAGAAGCGGCGCGAGGCTCAGGCCTCGGGCTTCTCCTCGGCCTCGGCCGCGACCTCGGAGTCGGTGGCCTCGGCGACGACCTCGGCGGCGGCCTCCTCGGCCTCCTCCTCGTCGTCCAGGTCGATGACCTCGCCGTTGGTGTCCTTGACCGTGGCGGCCTCGACGACCAGGGCCAGGGCCTTGCCGCGGGCGACCTCGCCGACCAGGAGCGGAACCTGGCCGCCCTCGACGACCGCCTGGGCGAACTGGTCGGGGGACATGCCGGAGGACGCGGCGCGACGCATGAGGTGCTCGGTGAGCTCCTCCTGGTTGACGTTCAGGTTCTCCCGCTTGACGAGCTCGTCCAGCACGAACTGGGTCTTGATGCCCTTGACCGCGGCCTCGTTGGTCTCGGCGTCGAACTCCTCCTCGGTCTTGCCCTGGATCTCCAGGTACTTCGCGAGGTCGAGGCCCATCTGGCCGAGCTGGTGGTGCTCCAGGTTGTGCTTACGGGTGTTGATCTCGTCCTCGAGCAGCTTCTCGGGGACCGGGACCTCGACCAGCTCGAGCAGCTTCTCCAGGACGCGCTCCTGGGCCTGCGTGGCCTGGTCGTACTGCTTCATGTTCTCGAGGCGCTTGCGGCTGTCGGCCTTGAGCTCGTCGAGGGTGTCGAACTCGGAGGCGAGCTGCGCGAACTCGTCGTCCAGCTCGGGCAGTTCACGGGCGGCGACCTGGGTGACCTTGACGGTGACCTCGGACTCCTTGCCCGCTGCCGAGCCGCCCTTGAGCTCGGAGGTGAAGGTGGCCTCGCCACCGGCCTCCAGGCCCTTCACGGCCTCGTCGATGCCGTCGAGCAGCTCGCCGGAACCGATGGTGTACGAGACACCCTCGGCCACGCCGTCCTCGAGGACCTCGCCGTCGACCTTCGCCTGCAGGTCGATGGTGACGACGTCGCCGTCCTGGGCGGCGCGCTCGACGGGGCTCGTCGAGGCGAAGCGCTCACGGAGCTGCTCCACCGACTTCTCGATGTCCTCGTCCGACACCTCGACGGCGTCGACCTCGACCTCGATGCCGGAGAAGTCCGGGATCTCCAGAGCCGGGCGGATGTCGACCTCGGCGGTGAAGTTCAGCGTCTCGCCGTCCTTCAGCTCCGTGATGTCGACCTCGGGCTGGCCCAGCACGGCGAGCTCGGCCTCGTTGACCGCCTCCGTGTAGAACTTCGGGAGCGCGTCGTTGACGGCCTCCTCCAGCACGGCGCCGCGGCCGAACCGCTGGTCGATGACCCGGGCCGGGATCTTGCCCTTGCGGAAGCCCTTCACCGTGACCTGCTGGTTGATCTTCTTGTACGCCGCGTCGAGGCTGTCCTTGAGCTCCTCGAAGG
Source organism: Streptomyces adustus (assembly GCF_009377175.1). Lineage (GTDB taxonomy): Bacteria > Actinomycetota > Actinomycetes > Streptomycetales > Streptomycetaceae > Streptomyces > Streptomyces adustus. The sequence goes on along the minus strand of NZ_VJZD01000276.1, from coordinate 10,167 downwards.
GCACCTCGACAGTGAGCCGAACCCGAGTCGGGTTCAGGGTCTCCACGGCGCTCTTCACGGTTCGGTCTCCTTGTGGCTGACTTCTTGGTTTCTGCCGGGACCCGACGGGTCCGGCGGATTTCGTCGCCCGGAGACTTCAGAACAAGAGACACACGGGCGCGCAGCTTGCATAGTAACCGCAGCGGCTACCCGCCCCCAAAGGCGATCACGCGAAGGTGATCCGTCCGGACTGCCATCCGGATGGTCGGGGTGGCGGGATTTGAACCCACGGCCTTCCGCTCCCAAAGCGGACGCGCTACCAAGCTGCGCCACACCCCGTCTGGTGCGAGACGTAGGGTACATGCCCGCAGGCAGCGGGGCTGCCGTATTTTCCGCGGACGTAGGGAGTGTGCGGCGAGCGCGTGCGAACCGCTACGATGCCTGTGTGCCGCGGTCACCGACCTGCGACACATCTGTGCGGGCGTAGCTCAATGGTAGAGCCCTAGTCTTCCAAACTAGCTACGCGGGTTCGATTCCCGTCGCCCGCTCTGTGTGAATTCAGGGCCCGGTCCGAAGAGTGATCTTCGGACCGGGCCCTGATGCGTTCACCGGTGCCGGAACCGAGATCACTCCATCTGAATCGCCTCGCCGGGATCACGCGGGGTCGCTCGCTCCGGCGCGCGCCATCGCTCCCGCGCGCCCCCGGGTCGAACGGTCCCGCCGGAACGGCCGACTCAGAAGTTGATCGAGTTGATCGTGTCCGCGAGCGAGTTCAGGAAGCGGTTTATCGACGGGGCCATGCCCGTCGAGGCGAGGAAGAAGCCGAACAGGATCGCGACGATCGCGGGACCCGCCTTGATCGAACCGCCCCGGATCAACACCACCAGGATGATCGCCAACAGCAGCACCACGGACAGTGAAATGGCCACAACTGATCACACCCTCGGTCGGTCCGCTCTCCCGGCCTGGGGATGCCGGCCCCGCGCACCCCCGCCAGAACCATCGTGCCACCAACACGGCCCGCGTATGCGGCCCGTGACGCATCATCGACCGGAACCGGGCTCCGGTGTTCGCCCGAAACGGCGCCGGACACGGCGGGCACAGCAATTCGAGGTCCCACTCGCACAGGGAATTACACGGACCGTTTCAATATCCACACAGCCCGTCCGCGGCCAATTCGATTCGCCGGACGCCGACCGCGGCAGGCGCTCCCACCAGCGCCGGTATGCACCCTTTCGTATGGATGAATTGCGACATCAAGGGAGGAACCTCCACGTCGGGATGCCGCCCGTGTGGGCGCCATCACGTCGCCGGCGAAGTCGACTTGGGGAAATCCCGGGGCACCCGCACCGCATAAACCGTATTGACGTGGGGTGTTTTACGGAAACCCACGGACGACGCTAGGGTGCCTCAAATGTTCCACGCCGCCTCGCCCCCGCCGCATGTCGAGCAGGATCAGAGCAACCAGGACAAGCAGGACATTCAGAACAAGCAGCACGAGAACGGCGATCGGCCGCAGAACCGCCCCAAGCAGCGCGACTCGTTCTTCGACAACGCCAAGTACCTGGCGATCGTGCTGGTGGCCGTCGCCCACTCCTGGGAGCCGCTGAAGGGCGACAGCCGGATCCTCCAGGGCGCGTACATGGTCGTGTACGCGTTCCACATGCCCGCGTTCATCATCATCTCCGGCTTCTTCTCCCGGAGCTTCGACGCGCGCCCGGACCGGCTGAAGCGGCTCGTGACCGGTGTCCTGGTGCCGTACGTCCTCTTCGAGACGGCCTACCCGTTGTTCAAGCGGGTCGTGGACCACACCCCGGACCAGGAGATCAGCCTCCTCGACCCCTGGTATCTGACCTGGTTCCTGTGCGCCCTGTTCATCTGGCGGCTCACCACCCCGATCTGGAAGCTGGTGCGCCATCCGCTGCCGGTCGCGCTCGGCGTGGCCGCGCTCGCGTCCGTCACGCCGGACATCGGCGACGACCTGGACCTGCAACGCGTCCTTCAGTTCCTGCCGTTCTTCGTGCTGGGGCTGTGTCTGAAGCCGGAGCACTTCCGGCTGGTGCGCCGCCGCTCGGTGCGGATCGCCGCCGTCCCGGTGTTCGCGTTCGCGCTGGCCTTCGGCTGGTGGGCGGTGCCGCGGATGAACGCGGCGTGGCTCTACCACCGCGACGCCGCACAGGAACTGGCCGCGCCCTGGTGGGCCGGGCCGGTGATGCAGCTGGCGCTGTTCGGCTGCTCGCTGGTGCTGACCGTCTGCTTCTTCGCCTGGGTGCCGGGCCGGAAGCTGTGGTTCACCGCGCTCGGCGCGGGCACCCTCTACGGCTATCTGCTGCACGGGTTCCTGATCAAGGCCGGTGAGTACCGCGGCTGGTTCGAGCACGGCTGGCTGCACCGGCCGCTCGGCGAGATCCTCGTCAGCGTCCTCGCGGCCGCGGCCGTCACCGTGCTGTGCACCCCGCCCGTGCAGCGGATGTTCCGGTTCGCGATGGAGCCGACGATGGCGTGGGCCTTCAAGCGGGACGCGACCGAGGTCGCGCGGGAGCGTGTGAAGACGCGCGTGAGCGCGTGAGGATCGGCGTCTGGACCCCGGGCGCGTACGTCGGGGCTCGGCCGCGCGTATGTCGGGGCTCGGCCGCGGGTTCGTCTTGGCTGGGCGCGCAGTTCCCCGCGCCCCTTCAGAGCGCCCCTGCGGGGCGCGTCTTCGGGGCGCGTTCAGAGGCCCAGGAGGCGGCGCATATGGGCGTACTTCTCGGTCAGGCGGTCGCGGGTGGCCGGGGCCAGGACCGCGAGGCGCGCCGGGTCCGCGTTGTGCGCCAGGTCCGCCTCCTTCACCAGCAGCGCCCCGGGCGTGGCGAGGATGCGCCGCGCGTACTCCGCCGGGTCCTCCCCGGTCCGCTTGGTGACGGCGAGCACGATGTCCTTGGTACGCGCGCTCAGCGCGGCCTCGTGCAGCCACCGCGCTGACAGCGCGCCGTCCTCGACGGAGTCGTGCAGCCAGGCCGCCGCGATCTGTTCGTCGTTCCCGCCGCGTGCGCGCACGCCGTCGGCGACGGCCCGCAGGTGTTCGGCGTACGGCCGCCCCGCCTTGTCGGTCTGTCCCTGGTGCGCCGCGCGGGCCAGCGCCTCCACCTCGGCGAGGGTCAGCATGGCCGCGGTCACCGGACGGCGGCCGCGGTCGGGCCTTCGCGGCAGACCAGCAGCAGCGCCCGGTCGTCGTTGACGTCCTTCGCCACCGCCTCGATGAGGTGCCAGGCGGCGCCCTGGAAGCCGCCGGCCACATAGCGGTCGGCCTCGCCGGTCAGCCGGTCGATGCCCTCGACGATGTCGCGGTCGGAGGTCTCGACCAGGCCGTCGGTGAACAGCATCAGCACGTCGCCGGGGCGCAGGGAGCCCTTGACCGGGTCGAACCGGGCGCCGTCGTAGACACCGAGGAGCGGGCCCTCGGCGGCCTTCTCCTCCCAGCGGCCGCTGCCCGCGCTGAGCTGGAGGCCCGGCGGATGTCCGGCGGAGTAGAGCTCGTAGTCGCCGGAGTCCAGGTCCAGGACCAGGTGGATGGAGGTCGCGAAGCCCTCGTCCCAGTCCTGGCGCAGCAGATAGCCGTTGGCGGCCGGCAGGAAGGCGTGCGGCGGAAGCGAGCCGAGCAGGCCCCCGAACGCGCCCGACAGCAGCAGGGCGCGGGAGCCCGCGTCCATGCCCTTGCCCGACACGTCGGTCAGCACGACCTCCATGGTGCGGCCGCCGTTGGTGCGGGCCGCGACCACGAAGTCGCCGGAGAAGGACTGGCCGCCCGCGGGGCGCAGCGCCATCTCGCGGTGCCAGCCGCGGGGCAGCTTCGGCAGCTTGCTCTGCACCCGGATGCGTTCGCGCAGGTCGAACAGCATGGTGCCGCCGCGCCGCCAGGGCACGCCGACCCGGCTGCGGAACTGGGCGATCAGCAGTCCGACGAAGCCGCAGGCGGCGACGACCAGGACCACGCCGGGGGTGACCCGGGAGGGCCCCTGGGTGTAGGGCCCCAGTTTCACGGACTCCACGATCAGCGCGGTGGCCGCGGCCGCGTACAGGCCCAGCAGGCTCGCCGGGCGCAGCAGCAGGCCGCCGGCGACGATCGGCAGGACCAGCGCGGCCGGTGAGCACCAGACGGAGTTGGCGAGGGTGGTGGCCGCGATCAGCGGGATGGTGAGCAGCAGTCCGGCCAGCGCGATCCAGTCCGAGCCGTCGCCGCGGAAGTAGTCCACGGCGGATCTGCGCACGCCGACGCGGGCCCGGTGCCATTGCATCTTCAACCGGGCCGTGAACGTCTCGGCCGCTGCGCGCCGCTCTCGTCCTGCTGCCATTAGTTCGGGACCCTATCCATCGGACCTGCCGCTTGGCACGGGAGGTCCCGCTTGTCCCCCGTCCGAGCCTCGACCTCACAGTGAACTTCACGGGAGGCCGTCGTGCTGCGGGCACGGAGAAATTGGTTCGCCGGACCCGTAATGCCCTGGTACGCATGGCCCATGGCACATCACTTGCCCGACGGGGCGACCGAGCTGCGGGTGCTGCGGCGAGACGACTGGGACCAGTGGCACGGCAACCTGATGCGCGCCTTCGGCGGTGCCGAGGAGTCGGCCGAGGTGGTCGCGCTGTGGCGCGACGAGCTCGTCGACGTCGACCGCGCGCTGGGCGTGTGGGACGGGGACCGGTGTGTGGGCTCGGCGGGGGCGTACGCGTTCCGGCTGACCGTGCCCGGTGGCGCCTCGGTGCCGGTGGCGGGCGTCACGCTGGTCGGCGTGGCGGCCACGCACCGCCGGCGCGGGGTGCTGACGTCGATGATGCGACGCCAGCTGGACGACGTGCGGAGCTGGGGCGAGCCGCTGGCGGTGCTCACCGCGTCGGAGCCGGCGATCTACGGCCGGTTCGGGTACGCCCAGGCGACCTTCGGGATCAGCGCGGAGATCGACACCGGCCGGGTGACGCTGTCCGTGCCGGACGGCACGGATGCCGTACGGCTGCGCTACGAGCGTCCGGCGGACGTCCTGGACGTGTGCGAGGCGGTGTACGCGCGGACGGTGCCGGCCCGTGCGGGCATGTTGGCCCGGCAGCCGGGCTGGGAGCGGGTGGGGGTGCTGGACCCGGAGCGGGACCGGGACGGCGCGTCGGCGTTGCAGTGCGTGGTCGCCGAGCGGGACGGGGAGCCCACCGGGTACGCCCGGTTCCGGGTCGCGGTGCGGTGGACGGACGCCGGGCACGACGGCCAGGTGGTCCTCCAGGATCTCGCGGCGCTCGATCCGGCGACGGAGGCGGCCCTGTGGCGCTTCCTGTTCGGCATCGACCTGACGACCTCGCTGAAGGTGCGCGGCCGGCCCGTGGACGAGGCGTGGCAGTTCCAGGTGTCCGACATCCGGCGGTGCCGGCTGCGGCTGCGTGACTCGCTGTACGTACGGCTGGTGGAGGTCGGGGCGGCGCTGGCGGCGCGGACGTACCAGGCGCCGGTGGACGTGGTGTTCGAGGTCGAGGACGTCTTCTGCCCGTGGAACGCGGGGCGTTGGCGGCTGACCGGGGACACGAAGGGCGCGTCCTGCGTCCGCACCACGGACGCCGCCGACCTCGCCCTGTCGGTAAGGGAGTTGGGGGCGGTGTATCTCGGCGGGGTGTCGCTGGCCGCGCTGGCGGCGGCCGGCCGGGTGCGCGAGCTGCGGCAAGGGGCGCTGGCCGAGGCCTCGTCGGCGTTCGGCGGACTCGTGGCCCCCTGGCTGCCGCACGGGTTCTGAGCCGGTCCGGCGGGCGCGCGGCCTGGTCGCGCGGGGCCTGGTCGCGCGGGGCCTGGTCGCGCGGGGCCGCCGGGGTCAGGTGACGCGGGGCCGCCGGGTCAGGTCATGCGGGTCGGCCGGGTCAGGTGACTCCGGTTCGCCGGGTCACGTCTGCTGGCAGGTCGGGCACCAGAAGAGGTTGCGGGCGGCGAGGTCGGCGGTGCGGATCCCGTCGCCGCAGAGGTGGCAGGGCATGCTGGCGCGGCGGTAGACGTAGACCTCGCCGCCGTGGTCGTCGACGCGGGGCGGGCGGCCCATCGCCTCCGGGGTGTGCTGCGGGCGGACGGTGTCGATGCGGTTGTTGCGCACGCCCTCGCGCATGAGCCCGACCAGGTCGCCCCAGATCGCGTCCCACTCGGCGGGGGTGATGTCCCGGCCCGCCCGGTAGGGGTCGATGTGGTGCCGGAAGAGGACCTCGGCACGGTAGACGTTGCCCACCCCGGCGATGACCTTCTGGTCCATGAGGAGCGCGGCGATCGTCGTACGGCTGCGCCGGACGCGGGCGTACGCGGCGGCCGGGTCGGCGTCCGCGCGCAGCGGGTCGGGGCCGAGGCGGTCGTGTATCGCCTGCTTCTCGGCGCGGGTGATCAGCGCGCAGGTGGTGGGGCCGCGCAGGTCGACGTAGGCGGTGTCGTTGGCGACGCGCAGGCGGACGGTGTCCGTGGGCGGGGGCGCGGGGGCGTCGCCGAAGTCGACCTTGCCGAAGAGGCCGAGGTGGATGTGGACCCAGTCGGCGTCCTCGTCGTCGCGGAAGCCGAGGAAGAGGTGCTTGCCATGGGCGTCGGCGGTGCGCAGGACGGCGCCGTCGAGGAGGGCGGCCGCCTCGCCGAACCTGCCCTGGGGGCTGGTGACCCGCGTGGCACGGGCCGCGAAGGCGGCGGCGTAGTCCTGCGCGAGCCGGTGAATCGTGTGCCCCTCTGGCACGTCCTGTCGTCCTTTCCCACCCGTGCTTTCCAGCCGGGCCTTCCACCCGTTCGCCGGTTCCGGTCTCCCGACCTGGAGCCCGGGGAGATCCGTCAAGACCCGAAGGGACCCCGGGGGCCGTCACCCCCGGGGCCGGGCGTCTGCCGCTACTGCTGCGGGTGGTGCGCCGGGATCGGCGGGAGGTCGCCCGTGGTCTCGTAGCCGGAGAGCATGTCGATGCGGCGGATGTGGCGCTCGTCACCGGAGAACGGCGTGCCGAGGAAGGTCTCGACGAACTTCGTCGCCTCCTCCTGGCTGTGCATCCGCGCGCCCACGGCGACCACGTTCGCGTTGTTGTGCTGCCGGCCGAGGGAGGCGGTCTCCTCGCTCCAGGCGAGGGCCGCCCGGACGCCCTTCACCTTGTTCGCGGCGATCTGCTCACCGTTGCCGGAGCCGCCGATGACGATGCCCAGGGCCTCGGGGTCCGCGGCCGTGCGCTCCGCGGCGCGCAGGCAGAAGGGCGGGTAGTCGTCCTGGGCGTCGTAGATGTGGGGGCCGCAGTCGACGGGCTCGTGTCCCGCCTCCTTGAGCCATTCGACGAGGTGGTTCTTGAGTTCGAAGCCCGCATGGTCGGAGCCGAGATACACGCGCATGGATCGAGTGTGACACGGCTGTTGCGGGGCAGCAGCGGTGGGTGCGCGACGGACAGGTGTGACCGGGGCTACAGAACCTCACACGCTTCACACGTACGATCCGGAATCAAAGGTTCCAGGATCCGTACACCTCCGTTTCGCTGGACCGTCCCGTACACCGCTCGTGCGGGAGCCCCTCGAGTGGCGCAAAGGAAATCCCTCCCATGACTTCGCAGCCGACCCTGACGAAGACCGGAAGCGGCCACGGAGAACCCGGCGACCCCGGTTCCTCTCTCCACGCCGGTCTCAAGAACCGTCACCTGTCGATGATCGCCATCGGCGGCGTCATCGGCGCCGGCCTCTTCGTAGGCTCAAGCTCAGGCATCGCCACCGCGGGCCCCGGCATCCTCCTGTCGTACGCACTCGTCGGCACACTCGTGGTGCTGGTGATGCGGATGCTCGGCGAGATGTCCGCGGCCAACCCGACGTCCGGCTCCTTCTCCGCGCACGCCGACCGGGCGCTCGGCCGCTGGGCCGGGTTCTCCATCGGCTGGCTCTACTGGTTCTTCTGGGTCGTCGTGCTGGCCGTGGAGGCCACCGCCGGCGCCAAGATCCTGGAGTCGTGGATACCCGGCGTCCCCCAGTGGGGCTGGGCGCTGATCGTGATGGCGGTGCTGACCGCCACCAACCTGGTCTCCGTCAGCTCCTACGGCGAGTTCGAGTTCTGGTTCGCCGGGATCAAGGTCGTCGCCATCGGCGCGTTCATCGTCGTCGGCGCGCTCGCCATATTCGGTGTGCTGCCCGGCGTCCACAGCGACAAGGCCGGCTTCGGGAACCTGACCGAGCACGGCGGATTCCTGCCCCACGGTCCGGGCGCCATCCTCACGGGTGTGCTGCTCGTCGTCTTCTCCTTCATGGGCAGCGAGATCGCCACCCTGGCCGCGGGCGAGTCGGAGAACCCGCAGCGCGCCGTCACGAAGTCCACCAACAGCATCATCTGGCGGATCGGCGTCTTCTACCTCGGCTCGATCCTCGTGGTCGTCTCCCTGGTGCCGTGGAGCGACCCGTCGATCAAGGAGAAGGGCTCGTACGTCGCCGCCCTCGACTCCCTCGGTATCGCGCACGCCGGTCAGATCATGAACTTCATCGTGCTGACCTCGGTGCTGTCCTGCCTCAACTCCGGTCTGTACACGGCCTCCCGCATGGCCTTCTCGCTCGGCCAGCGCGGCGACGCGCCCAAGGCCTTCGCGCGGACCACGTCCCGCGGTGTGCCGCGGGCGGCGATCCTCGCCTCCGTCGCCTTCGGCTTCGTCGCGGTGTTCTTCAACTACAAGTTCCCGGACTCGGTCTTCCTCTTCCTCGTCAACTCCTCTGGTGCGGTCGCCCTCTTCGTCTGGCTGGTGATCTGCTTCTCGCAGCTGCGCATGCGGAAGATCATCAAGGCCGAGGCGCCGGAGAAGCTCGTCGTGAAGATGTGGCTGTACCCGTACCTGACCTGGGCGGCGGCCGCGCTGATCGTCTTCGTGCTCGGCTACATGCTGACCGACACCGAGGGCGCGAGCAGCGGGCGTACGACCGTGCTGCTGTCCCTGGGGGTCGCGGCGGTCGTGATCGCGATCGCCCTGGTGAAGGAGAAGGTCCGCGGCGGCCGGAGCGCCGCCGCCGAGGCCGTGGCGGAGAAGGTGCCGGTGGGCTGAGGCCCGCGGCCCGGACGACGGACGCCGGTCGAGGGGAGGGAACCCGCGGGTTCCCTCCCCTCGCGCGTTCCCGGGTGCACGCGCGAGGGAGTCACCGGTTCACAGCAGGGTGAAGCCGTCCTTGACCCGGTCGTACGTCCGCACGGCCAGGGTCTCGATCTGCGGCTGGTACCAGGTGTTGATCTGGTACGACTTGCCGCCCGCGTCGAAGCCCAGCAGTCTGGCGTGCCACTGGACGCCCTTCAGGGTGAACGTGTACTCCCAGACGACCGCCGGGTTGCCGCGGAACGTCGTCTCGTCGAGGCGGATCTTGCGATAGCCCTGGCCCTGGTGGGCGTTCTGCTCCGAGGTCCGCCAGGTCTCCATCAGGTCGCCCCGGGCCAGCGAGGACTTGGCCACCAGTTCCTGGGTGCCGTCGGGCGAGGTGTAGTGCACCTCCGCGCCCGTCTTCACGTCCCGCCGCCAGCCCTTGGGCGTCACCCACGCGAACCCGCCGGCCTCCTGGTGCGCTCCCGGCGGCAGGCTGGGCGGCCGGAAGGTGCCCTCGACCGTGGGCGAGGGGGTGTCGGCGGTCGACGCCGGGGCGGACGCGGAGGCCTTCGGCGAGGAGCCGCCCGCGCGGGTCCCGCCGGGCGGAGGGGACGACATCGCCAGCACCAGCGCGACGACCGCGCCCGTGGCGGCCACGGCACCGGCGGCGACCAGGACGGCCGTACGGCGCCTGGCCCTCGCCGAGGAGGGCGGCCCGGTCCGTCCGGGCGGGACGGGCAGCGGGCGCCGCTCGGTCACCTCCTGCGCGGAGGCCGCGGCGACCTCCGCGGCGCGCGCACCGGCCTCCGGAGCCCGGCCGACGGCACCGGCAGGACCCGTAGCACCCGCGTCACCCGTACGGCCTGTATCGCCGGTGTCCCGGACGGTGCTGCCACTGCCCGCGTTGCTGGAGGAGGTCTCGGAACGCACCTCCGAACGCGCCTCCGACCAGGCTTCCGACCGCGCCTCGAAGACGGTCCCGGCGGTGACCTCTCGGGGCGCGGGCCCGTCGGCCGTGCGCGCGACGGGCCCGGCCGCCTCGCGCGGTACGGACGGCGCGTCCTGCGGGACCACCGGGTTCGGCGAGGGGATCGCGTCCTGTACGGGGGCGGGGGCGGGCTCCCTCGGATCACGGGG
>NZ_VJZD01000275.1 GCF_009377175.1 Streptomyces adustus | reverse complement strand
CCCGCCGTTGCCCTCGCCGCCGAGGACCCGGCCGAGGCCGTTGTAGCCCATGATCAGATCCCAGGCGGTGCCGTCCGTCGAACCGCCGATGTACGGCCGGTCGTCGGCGGGCACGAGGGAGACGGCCGTCGCCCACCAGAAGCTGGAGACGGCCAGGACCACGCCCGCGAGCAGCAGGTTCACGATCCGCTTGCCGAGCTTCGGCGTGGCCGCGTAGAGGTAGACCGCGAAGACGGCGGGCAGCGCGATGTAGCCCTGGAGCATCTTCGTGTTGAACGCGAGGCCGAAGCAGGCGGCCGAGCCGAGCAGCGGCAGCAGCCGGCCGTTCGTGGTGGCCCGCAGGGCGAGCGCCGCGCCCGCCACCATGAGGAACACCAGCAGGGTGTCGGGGTTGTTGTCCCGGTTGATGGCGACCGTGATCGGGGTCAGCGCGAGCACCAGGGCGGCGACGGCCGCGGCGCCGTGGCCCCACACCCGTTTCACCGAGGCGTGCAGGATCCAGATGGTCGCGAGCGCGACCAGGATCATCGGCAGCATCATCTGCCAGGTCCCGAAACCGAGGATCCGGCAGGACAGGCCCATCACCATCAGCGCGAGCGGCGGCTTGTCCACGGTCATGAAGTTGCCCGCGTCCAGCGAGCCGAAGAACCACGCCTTCCAGCTCTGTGTGCCGCTGAACACGGCGGAGCTGTAGAAGCTGTTCAGGCCGGAACCGGAGAGGTTCCAGGAGTAGAGCACCCCCGCCAGCAGCAGGATCGCGATCAGCGCGGGGAGCGACCAGCGGGGCGCCCCCTGCGGCGGCGCCGGTGGTGTGACCGGCGGCGGCGGGTCGGGGGTCACGGTGGGCTGGGGGAGTGGATCGGTGGCAGATGTCACCACTGCACCATGCAGACGCCCGATGGGTGCCGACTGTGGTGAAGCTGGGCGCAGCCTGTGAGAGGACGCCGCCGCTTCACCGGATCAGGCAGAGGCGAACCCGGCCTTGAGGGCGGACGCGAACGGCGACCGGGCGGCCGGTCCGAAGACCAGCGCGGGACCGTGCGAGACCTTGGAATCACGGACGGGGACGCCTGCCGGGTACCGGTCCAGCACCTCCAGGCAACTGCCACCCTGATGGACCGGACGGTGTGGTCGACCATCGACACATAATCGCCACAACGACCCGTACAACCATTCGTTCGAACTCGTGAGTCATCAATGCATGACTCACGGGATATCCAGACGCGCGAGAGTGGTCGCGGGGGGCCTCACGGCCGGGGTGCTGATATCGGGCGTGGCTGCCGCGGCGCCCGCCTCGGCAGCCACGCCGGCCGTCAGCTGCACGTCGTCCAAGGCGGGCCTGGCCGCCAAGCTCAAGAAGGACATCACGGCCGCGCTCGCCACCCGCAAGGGCACCGTCGCCGTCGGCCTCTACGACCGCACCACCAACACCACCTGCACACTGCGTGCCACCAGCGCCTACGACTCGGCCAGCGTGGTCAAGGTCACCGTGCTGGCCACGCTGCTGTGGGACGCCAAGAAGCACAACCGCTATCTGACGAGCACCGAGACCTCGCTCGCCACGGCCATGATCACCAAGTCGGACAACACGGCGACCAGCAAGCTCTGGAAGCAGCTGGGCCTGACGAAGATCAAGGGCTTCCTGGCCGCCGCCAAGATGACCCAGACGAAGCCCGGCGCGAACGGCTACTGGGGTCTGACCCAGATCACGGTGACCGACGAGCAGAAGCTGCTCAAGCTGATCACCGGCGCGAACACGGTGCTCTCCGACAATTCCCGGGCCTACATCCAGAAGCTGATGGGGCAGGTCGTCTCCTCCCAGCGCTGGGGCACCCCGTACGGAGCGCCGTCCGGTGTCTCCGTGCACGTCAAGAACGGCTGGCTCCAGCGCTCCACGCTCGGCTGGCGGGTGCACAGCGTCGGCACGTTCAAGGGTGGCGGCCACGACTACACGATCACCGTGCTCACCCACGGGAACAGCACGATGAGCTACGGCATCACCACCATCCAGGGCGTCGCGAAGGTCATCCACAAGGACCTGATGTCCTGAGGGCCGATGCCTCGCGGGTGCGCGCCCGAGGGCGTTCCCTCCGTCCGATTGTTGCGGAGGGATGAAATCCGCTTCCATCCGCGTTGGTGCTTTCCGGCAGAGCAGGTCTAACGGAAGGCACCGGCGTGGCAGCGCAACAGGGGGAGAAACAGGGCTGGGCGCGCAGACTCGCGGTCTATGCCTGGCGTCACCCGGGGGACGTGGTCCTGGCCCTCGGCTCCTCCCTGGCCGGTATGGCCGTCACGGCGCTGGTCCCGCTGCTCACCAAGGTGATCATCGACGACGTGATCACCGACCACAGCCGCGCCATGGCCCCCTGGGCGGGCGCGCTGATCGTCGCGGCCCTCCTCGTCTACGTCTCCACGTACATCCGCCGCTACTACGGCGGCCGGCTCGCCCTCGACGTCCAGCACGACCTGCGGACCGAGATGTACGACACGATCACCCGGCTCGACGGCCGCCGTCAGGACGAGCTGTCCACCGGGCAGGTGATAGGCCGTGCCACCAGCGACCTCCAGCTGATCCAGGGTCTGCTCTTCATGCTGCCGATGACCATCGGCAACGTGCTGCTCTTCCTGATCTCCCTGGTGATCATGGCGTGGCTGTCCCTGCCGCTGACCCTGGTCGCGCTCGCCGTGGCGCCTGCGCTCGGCTGGATCGCCCGCCGCAGCCGCAGCCGGCTGCACCCCTCCACCTGGTACGCCCAGGCCCAGGCGGCCGCCGTCGCGGGCGTGGTCGACGGCGCCGTCAGCGGCGTACGCGTGGTCAAGGGCTTCGGGCAGGAGGAGCAGGAGACCGGGAAGCTGCGGGAGGTCGGCCGCCGGCTTTTCGCGGGGCGGCTGCGCACCATCCGGATGAACTCCCGGTACACCCCCGCCCTCCAGGCGGTCCCCGCACTCGGCCAGGTCGCGATGCTGGCGCTCGGCGGCTGGCTCGCCGTGCGCGGGCACATCACCCTCGGCACCTTCGTCGCCTTCTCCACCTACCTCGCCCAGCTCGTCGGCCCGGTCCGCATGCTCGCCATGGTCCTCACCGTGGGACAGCAGGCCCGCGCGAGCACCGAGCGGGTCCTGGAGCTCATCGACACCGCGCCGACGATCGAGGACGGCCGGCTGGAGCTGCCCGCCGACGCGCCCGCGACCGTCGAGTTCGACGACGTCTCGTTCGGGTACCGGCAGGCCGACGGCCGCACCAGCCCGGTCGTGCAGGGCCTCTCCTTCGAGATCCGCGCGGGCGAGACCCTCGCCGTGGTCGGCTCCTCCGGCTCCGGCAAGTCCACCGTCTCCCTGCTCCTGCCGCGCTTCTACGACGTCACCCACGGCGCCGTCCTGATCGGCGGCCACGACGTCCGCGAACTCACCCTCGACTCGCTCAGGGCCGCGATCGGACTCGTCCCCGAGGACTCCTTCCTCTTCTCCGACACCGTCCGCAACAACATCGCCTACGGCCGCCCCGACGCCACCGACGAGCAGATCGAGGCCGCCGCCCGCGCCGCCCAGGCGGACCGGTTCATCGCCGAGCTGCCCGACGGCTACGCCACCAAGGTGGGCGAGCACGGCCTCACCCTCTCCGGCGGCCAGCGCCAGCGCCTCGCGCTCGCCCGCGCGATCCTCACCGACCCGCGCCTGCTCGTCCTGGACGACGCCACCTCGGCGGTGGACGCCCGGGTGGAGCACGAGATCCACGAGGCGCTCAAGCAGGTCATGCGGGGCCGCACCACCCTGCTCATCGCGCACCGCCGCTCCACCCTCAACCTCGCCGACCGCATCGCCGTCCTCGACGGCGGCCGCCTCGCCGACCTCGGCACCCACGAGGAGCTCCAGCAGCGCTCGGCCCTCTACCGCCGGCTGCTCACCGACCCCGACGAACTCGGCGGGGTCTCCCCGGGCCACACCCCGCCCGCCGAGCCGCGCGAGGACACCTCCGTCCGCGACGAACTGGACGCCGAGTTCGACGCCGAGGCCGGACTGACCCCCCGCCTGTGGACGGGCGACCGCGAGCCCAAGGACAGCGCCCTGTCCGGCATGCCCGCCACCCCCGAGCTCCTCGCCCAGGTCGCGGCGCTGCCTCCGGCGGCCGACACCCCGGACGTCGACGAGGCGCACGCGGTGCGCGCCGAGGAGTCCTACGGCCTGCGGCGGCTGCTGCGCGGCTTCGGGCGCCCCCTGCTGGTCAGCCTGCTGCTGGTCGCGGTGGACGCCGGGGTGGGCCTGCTGCTGCCCGTCCTGATCCGGCACGGCATCGACCAGGGCGTCAGCGAAATGGCCCTCGGCGCGGTCTGGACGGCCTCGCTGCTCGGCCTGCTCGCGGTGCTCGTGCAGTGGGCGGCGCAGATCGGCGAGACCCGGATGACCGGACGCACCGGTGAGCGCGTCCTGTACTCGCTGCGCCTGAAGATCTTCGCCCAGCTCCAGCGGCTCGGGCTCGACTACTACGAGCGCGAGCTGACCGGCCGGATCATGACGCGGATGACGACCGACGTCGACGCGCTCTCCACCTTCCTCCAGACCGGTCTGGTCACCGCCTTCGTCTCGGTCGTCACCTTCTTCGGCATCATGGGCGTCCTGCTGCTGATCGACGTCGAGCTGGCGCTCGTCGTCTTCACCACGCTGCCCCCGCTGATCGTCGCCACCTACTTCTTCCGCCGGGCCAGCGTGAAGGCGTACGAGCTGGCCCGCGAGCGGGTGTCGGTGGTCAACGCCGACCTCCAGGAGTCGGTGTCCGGGCTGCGGATCGTGCAGGCCTTCCGGCGGGAGCGGGCCGGCAGCCTGCGGTTCGCAGAGCGCAGCGACAGCTACCGGCGGGCCCGGATCCGCGGCCAGTGGCTGATCTCCGTCTACTTCCCCTTCGTCCAGTTCCTGTCGTCGGCGGCCGTGGCCGCGGTGCTGATCACGGGCGCGGGCCGGATCGAGGCGGCGTCCCTCACCACCGGCGCCCTGGTCGCCTACCTCCTCTACATCGACCTGTTCTTCGCCCCGGTGCAGCAGCTCTCCCAGGTCTTCGACGGCTACCAGCAGGCGACCGTCTCCCTCGGCCGCATCCAGGAGCTGCTGCGCGAGCCCACCTCCACCCGGCCCGCCGGGGAGCCGGTCGAGGTCCGCTCGCTGCGCGGCGAGATCGCCTTCGAGGACGTGCGCTTCGCCTACGGTGACGACGAGGAGGCGCTCGGCGGCATCGACCTGAGGATCCCGGCCGGCCAGACCGTCGCCTTCGTCGGCGAGACGGGCGCCGGCAAGTCGACCCTGGTCAAGCTGGTGGCCCGGTTCTACGACCCGACCGCCGGCCGGGTGACGGTCGACGGCACGGACCTGCGGGCGTACGACCTCACCGCGTACCGCCATCGCCTCGGGGTGGTCCCGCAGGAGGCGTACCTCTTCCCGGGCACCGTGCGCGACGCCATCGCCTACGGCCGTCCCGACGCCGGTGACGCGGAGGTGGAGGCGGCGGCCCGCGCGGTCGGCGCGCACGAGATGATCGCCACGCTGGAGGGCGGCTATCTGCACGAGGTCGCCGAGCGCGGCCGCAACCTCTCCGCCGGACAGCGGCAGCTGATCGCGCTGGCCCGCGCGGAGCTGGTCGACCCCGACGTCCTGCTCCTCGACGAGGCGACGGCCGCCCTCGACCTGGCCACCGAGGCACAGGTCAACCTGGCGACCGAACGCCTGGCGGGCCGTCGTACGACCCTCGTGGTCGCCCACCGGCTGACCACCGCCGCCCGCGCCGACCGGGTGGTGCTGATGGACCACGGCCGGGTCGCCGAGGACGGCACCCACGAGGAGCTGCTGGCGCGGGACGGGCGGTACGCGCAGCTGTGGCGGACGTTCGTGGGGGAGCCGGTCACCACGGGCTGACCCGGCCACTTCGGCCGCCCGCCTCGGGGGCGGGCGGCCGGATACGGGGGAGGCGCGCAACCGTTCGACACCTGTCGTGCGTCCGTACATCAGTACGGGTGGGCCGTGTGGCGGGAGGGACGAGCGTGGACAGTGGTGCGATACGTCGGCGGCTGGCACGTGGCACGGCCGTGCTGGTCGCCTCCGGACTGCTCGCCCTGGCGTCGCCGGGCAGCGCTGACGCGGCTCCCACCCAGTGCGTCGGCCGGAAGGTGAAGGTCCTTCCCTTCGGCACCGGCACGGTCCAGGTCTACAAACGCAACGGCTACGTCTGCGCGGTCACCCTCGCCGAGCGGCCCGGCCGGCGGACCGCGATGTCGGTCAGCGTGCAGGCGCGCGGCAACCGCCCGGTCGTCGACAGCGGGCAATTCGCGGTGCGGGCCGGTCCGGTGACCGTCCACGCGGGGCACCGCTGTGTGCGGGTGAGCGGGTCCGTGGGGCCGCAGTCGATCAGCACGGGCTGGATCCTGTGCTGACGGATACCGGCCCGAACACCTGCTGACATGTCAACTCCCTCTGGTGTGAAGGATGTTGCTGGGATAGCTTCCGGCGCACATCCGTTTCACAGGGAGGGTGCATGCGCAAGGCGCTCAGATGGCTGCTGGCGCTCACGGTGCTCATAGGCACATTGAGCACGGCCGGGGCAGCCACCGCTGCCGTGCCGGAGGCCACCGGAACGACCGACATCAAGGATCAGCTCCTCGCCATACCGGGCATGAGCCTGGTCGAGGAGAAGCCGTACACCGGCTACCGCTACTTCGTGCTCCAGTACACCCAGCCGGTCGACCACCGGCATCCGTCCAAGGGAACGTTCCAGCAGCGGATCACCGTGCTGCACAAGGACGTCAGCCGTCCGACGGTCTTCTACACCGGCGGCTACAACGTCTCCACCAACCCCGGCCGCCGCGAGCCGACCCAGATCGTGGACGGCAACCAGGTCTCCATGGAGTACCGCTTCTTCACCCCGTCCCGGCCCGACCCGGCCGACTGGTCCAAGCTCGACATCTGGCAGGCGGCGAGCGACCAGCACCGCATCTTCAAGGCGCTGAAGAAGATCTACACCAAGAACTGGATCGCCACCGGCGGCTCCAAGGGCGGCATGACCGCCACCTACTTCGAGCGCTTCTACCCGCACGACATGGACGGTGTCGTCGCCTACGTCGCCCCGAACGACGTCGTCAACGACGAGGACTCCGCCTACGACCGCTTCTTCGCCTCCGTCGGCACGAAGGAGTGCCGCGACCGGCTGAACGGCGTGCAGCGCGAGGCGCTGGTGCGCCGGGAGTCCCTGGAGAAGAAGTACCAGGCGTACGCCGCCGAGAACGGCTACACCTTCACCACGATCGGCAGCCTCGACCGGGCCTACGAGGCGGTCGTCCTCGACTACGTCTGGGGCTTCTGGCAGTACAGCCTGCTGTCCGACTGCGACACGATCCCGGCGGACGCGGCCACCGCGACCGACGACGAGATCTGGAACTCCGTCGACACGATCTCCGGCTTCTCCGCCTACGCCGACCAGGGCCTGGAGCCGTACACGCCGTACTACTACCAGGCGGGCACCCAGCTGGGCGCGCCGACGATCCACTTCCCGTACATCGAGGGGAAGTACATCCGCTACGGCTACCAGCCGCCGCGCAACTTCGTGCCGCGCGACATCCCGATGCGGTTCCAGCGGGGCGCGATGCGCGACGTGGACAACTGGGTGGCCCACCACGCGCAGCACATGCTGTTCGTCTACGGCCAGAACGACCCGTGGGGCGCGGAGCGGTTCCGGGTCGGCGCGGGCGCGAAGGACGCGTACGTCTTCACCGCCCCCGGTCTCAACCACGGCGCGAACGTGGCCGGACTGACCGCCGACGAAAAGGCGCTCGCCACCGCCCGGATCCTCGCCTGGGCCGGGGTCGCGTCGCCCGCGGTGCAGGCGGACCCGTCGGCGGCGAAGCCGCTGGCCCGGTTCGACGCCCGACTGGACGTCCGGGACGTGGAGCGGGAGCCCGCCCTGCGCCCGTGACACCAGGCCCTGCCCGGCCGTTCCCGCCGTCCGCCCGGACGGCGGACGGCGGGCCCCGCGGCGCCCGGCACGCAGGCAGTGCGTGCCCGGCGTCGCGGGGCGGGCGGGCGTACGGCTAGGGCCTGTCTGACATTTCGCGTCGTCGCCCGCCGGGCAGACGGGAATTGTCGGACAGGCCCTAGTAGGTCAGCCCGTACCCGATCGGATACAGCACCTGCGCCGGATCGTCGGCCCGCGGGATCGGCACCGGCAGCCGTCCGCGCGGTGCCACCCGTCCGGCGATCACCCTTGCGGCGGCGCGCAGTTCGACGTCGGTCCAGGAGTAGGTCGCCAGACAGGCCCGTACGGACGGGAGTTGGGCGATGTCGTAGGGGTTGCGGACCGCCACGACCACCACCGGCCGCCCGGTCGCGACCAGTTGTTCCACCAGGGCCCGCTGGCTGTTCGTCGCGGTGACGTTGTACGTCCCGACGACGACCGCGTCCGCGGCGGCCGCCGCCGCGACCGCCTGGGCGATCGCCGCGGCCGAGGGTGCGGTGCCGGTGGACAACGCCGTCGCGGTGAAGCCGAGTTCGGTCAGGGCACGGGCGAGGACGCCCGTCGGCGGGCCGGTGGTGCCCGACGGGGACGCCGGGTCGGCGCCGACGACCAGCACCCGGCCGTGGCCGCGACGCGAGAGCGGCAGCACCCGGCCCTCGTTGACCAGCAGCGTCGTCGTCCGTTCGGCGATCCGGTCGGCCGTCGCCAGGTGCCTCGCGGTGCCGACCGTGCGGTCCACGCGGTCCCGGTCCACGTACGGTTCCTCGAAGAGACCCAGCCCGGCCTTCAGTCGCAGCACCCGCAGGACCGACTCGTCGAGGCGGGCCTCGGTCAGCTCGCCGCCGCGCACCGCGTTCAGCACGGCGTTCCAGGCGACGTCGAGGGAGGGCGGGTTGAGGAGCTGGTCCACCCCGGCCTTCAGCGCGAGCACCGGCACCCGGTCGTCGCCGTACTTGGTTCGCACGCCCTCCATGCCGAGGGCGTCGGTCACCACCAGTCCGTCGTAGCCGAGTTCGCCGCGCAGGATGCCGGTCAGGATCGGGTGCGAGAGGGTGGCCGGGTCGCCGGAGTCGTCCAGTGCGGGGACCATGATGTGCGCGGTCATGATCGAGTCGATGCCGGCCCGGATCGCCGCCCGGAAGGGCACCGCGTCCAGCCGCTCCCACAGTTCGCGGCTGTGCGTGATGACGGGGAAGCCGAAGTGGCTGTCGACGGCCGTGTCGCCGTGCCCGGGGAAGTGCTTGGCCGTCGCGGCCACGCCCGCCCTCTGGTACCCCTGCACCTCGGCGGTGACCAGGTCCGCCACCGCGTCCGGGTCGGCGCCGAAGGACCGTACGCCGATGACCGGGTTGGCCGGGTTGACGTTCACGTCGGCCACCGGGGAGTAGTCCTGGCGGATGCCGATCGCGCGCAGTTCGGTGCCGGAGATCCGGCCCAGCGTGCGGGCGTCGGCGCGCGATGCGCCCGCGCCGACGGCCATCGCGCCCGGCAGCAGCGTGGCGGGCGCGCCGACCCGGCAGACGATGCCGTGCTCCTGGTCGGTGGAGATCAGCACCGGCAGACCGCGCGGCTGCGCGAGGGAGGCGGCCTGGATGCCGTTCGAGAGGTCCGCGATCTGGTGCGGGTCACGGGTGTTGTGCGCCCAGGTGAAGTAGATGATGCCGCCGACCCGGTACTTGGCGATCAGCTCGGCGGCGGTGCGCACGCCGATCTCGGCGAGGTTGGCGTCGATGTCGGCCTGGTCGGGCGCGGTGGCCGAGTGGCCGTAGACCCGCATCACGAACAGCTGACCGACCTTCTCCTCCAGCGTCATGCGGGAGAGCAGGGCGCGGACGGTCGGGTCGTCGTGCCCGGCCGCGTACCCGGGGGAACCCAACGCCAGGGAAGCGGTGGCGCCGGCCGTCGCGGCGGCGAGGACGGCGCGTCTGGACGGACGTGCGGTGTTTCCTGTGCTTGCCGTGCTGGTGTCGGGCACGTGCGCTCCCTCCGAAGGAGAACCGCTGAAGGAAACTTCCAGGGAATCACCAATATCCGGGAAGTTTCTTCCGGTCAAGGGAGTGCACAGTAGCCGCGGAGGGGCCGCCATCGGCGCTGTTGGAGGGGGGCGCGCCGATGGCGGCGTGCTGCCGGCCGCGGTACGGCTGAGAGGGTGGTCAGCGCTTCGCAGCCTGCGGCGAGGCCGACACCGCACCGCGGTGACTCGTCCGGCAGTCCGGCGCTTGGACGTGGGGGGCGCGGCCCGGGTTCCCGGCTTCCGCCCTCTTTCCGCAAGTCGGTGCGGGTGTTCTCAGCGGGTCGGGTGGGCCGACGCACGCGGCCAGTGGGCCCGCAGCACCCGCACGGTCTCCGCGATCGCCGGCCGCCGGGCCGCCCCCGCGCGCCACACCGCGTACAGCCGGCGCACCGGCATCGGGTCCAGCGACACCTCCACGACACCCTCCGGGAGCGGGCCGCGCCCGAGCCGGGGGATGAGCGCGACGCCCAGCCCGGCCGCGACGAGCGCGATCAGGGTCGGGTTCTCCTCGGCCTGGTGCACGAGGTCCGGCTCGTGCCCGGCCGCGCGCAGGGTGCGTACCAGCCAGTCGTGGCAGACCCGGCCCGGCGGCTGGCAGATCCACCGCTCGCCGCCCAGCTCCTCGCGCCGCAGGGCGCTCCGCCCGGCGAACGGATGCCCCGCGGGGACGAGCAGATCGCACAGGTCCTCCCCGATGGCCGCCTGTTCCAGCCCCGCGGGAGCGGGCAGCGGCGCGATGTCCCAGTCGTGCGTCACCGCGAGGTCCACGGCACCCTTGGCGACCAGGTCCACGGACAGATGCGGGTCGACCTCGGTGAGCCGGGCGTCCAGTGCCGGGTGCCGCCCGGCGAGGTCGGCGAGCACCGACGGCAGCAGACCGCGCGCCGCCGACGCGAACGCGGCCACGGTCAGCCGCCCGGCAGGCGCCCCGCGGCGCTCCTCCAGCTCGGTCTCGGCCCGCTCCACGATGGCGAGCAACTCCCGTGCGGTGGCGGCGAGCTGGTGCGCCTCGGGGGTGAGCCGCACCCCGCGCCCCTCCCGCTCCAGCAGCACGGTCCTGGTCTCCCGCTCCAGCTTGGCGATCTGCTGGGAGACGGCCGACGGGGTATACCCGAGCGCGGCGGCGGCCGCCCCGACGGTGCCGTGGACGGACACGGCGTGCAGCGCGCGCAGGCGCTGGAGGTCGAGCATGTGCCCCGCTCCTTCCCGAGTGCTTCGGTGGGGGCCGCCGATGGGGATTCATCAGCTCTGCTACATCCAACCGTGCAGTAATCATCGCTGGTGCTACACGGTCCAGGGAAGTGATCCTCGATCCATGAAACCCGCGCACCTCGCCCTCGCCGTCCTCGTCGCCGCCGTCTGGGGCGTGAACTTCACGGTCGTCGAGATCGGCCTCGACCACTTCCCGCCCCTGTTCTTCTCGGCCCTGCGCTTCCTGGTCGCGGCCGTCCCGGCGGTCCTGTTCGTGGGCCGCCCGAAGGTGGCGTGGAAGTGGATCGTGGCCGTGGGCCTGGTGCTCGGGGTGGCCAAGTTCGGCCTGCTGTTCGTCGGCATGGACGCGGGCATGCCGGCCGGACTGTCCTCCCTGGTGCTCCAGATCCAGGCGGTGTTCACTGCGCTCATCGCCTTCGCCGTGCTGGGCGAGCGCCCCACCGCCGTCCGCGCCGCGGGCATGCTGGTGGCCCTCGCCGGCATCGGCGTCGCCGCCGCGGACGAGGGTGCCTCCGGCCCGCTCGGCGCCTTCGCCCTGGTCGTCGCGGCCGCCGTCTGCTGGGGCGCCTCGAACGTCCTGACCCGCAGGGCCGCACCCCCGGACGCCCTGAACTTCATGGTCTGGGTCAGCACGGTCCCGGTCCTGCCCCTGCTCGCCCTGTCCCTGCTCCTCGAGGGTCCCACCAGGGACTACGACGCCCTGCGCGCCCTCGACTGGCAGGGCGTCGGCACCCTCGGCTACGTCGCGTGGGTCAGCACCGTCTTCGGCTTCGGTGCCTGGGGGTGGCTGCTGCGCCGCCACCCGGCCTCCGCGGTCGCCCCCTTCTCGCTGCTCGTCCCCGTCTTCGGGATGACGTCGGCGGCCCTCTTCCTCGACGAGTCGGTGAGCCCGCTGGGCTGGTGCGCGGCGGCGCTTCTGGTCGGCGGGGTGGCACTGACGTCCCTGGCGCCCGCGCGACACGCGGTCCATCCCGTGGACGTGCCCGCCCCGGAGC